>NZ_AGFX01000049.1 GCF_000236805.1 Paenibacillus peoriae KCTC 3763
GAGCCTTCGTTTTAAACACACAATATGGCGCTATACGGGTTGTTCAGTTATAGGAATTTGCAGAATAAAAGTTGTACCTAAACCCTTCTTGGACTGCACATCAATTTTTCCACCGTGCTTATGCATAACATTCATGCAATAGGCCAAGCCTAATCCGAAATTCTTACTTCTGTTTTTAGTTGTGAAGTATGGGTGAAATATTCGGGTTAAATCTTCCTGATCGATGCCCGGGCCATTATCTTGGACTTCAATAACGATAGCCTTTCGGGTGTCATATGCAGATATCCGCAGCTGTCCATTATGTTCCATCGCTTCTGCTGCATTTTTAATCAGATTCCGCAGAACCTCTTGCATATGCACACCGTCACAATACATTTTTACATCGGTTTTAACATGCCTAACAACGTCAATATTCTTCTTTTCCAAATACGGCGAACTCATTTCAATACTGGATTCGATAACTTCACAGACCTTATAGTAATCAGGTATAAGTATGATCTCTTGGGAATGTTTCTGAATTCGATCAACCATTGATAGCATGTGTGCGGTGGAGTCCATTATAGTATCAATGTCTTTTACAATTGGCTTCGGATTTTCCCGTTCTGCTTCATACTTAATCCGGTCGGAAAGTATGTCAATTTTCCCAATTTCATTTTTTATAGTATGGTTCAGCGCTGACGCCCCCGAAGTAACAGCACGCATCGCACTTTCACGCTTGAAATTATCGAATCTGAGCCTTACACCTAACAGCCCATGCTTTGAAATCAAAATAACAAAAGTCATGAACAAAAGGGTTATAACTAAAGGCATTAACCTCCACACTTCCTCAAAATTAAAAAACGCCTTAAATGTGTAGTTCACAAAAATTTGAAAAATGATTGGTGGGGAAGTGAACAGAATAACATAGAAGCGATTCCGTTTAACTAATTGAATGCTCTCTTTAGCATAGCTGACTATCAATAATGTCATCCCGACCAATAGATAAGGAACACACCACATAAAGAGTATTTGAAAATTGTTTTTTATGTCTGGATAGAATGGAGTATTGAAAAGCATTATCACTATTGGGATCAGTAACACATAAGTTAGCTTGTTCTTCAATTGTTTGTTGAAGAATCCGCTATAACTAATGGCAAACATTAAAAAACAATATGGCAGTCCATTATGATTCATGAATGAACCAACAATGTGAAATTTAAAGAGTATATTTTCAATAGTCGGCGTGAGCAGCTCGTGTATATGTAGGTATGGAATGGCCGTTTCAGTCATTGCACGAGACAGACCACCGCCGCCAGCTGCAAAAGCAGAGAATGCAACCCACCGAGTAGATTCATTTTTAGGGTTGTTTACAAGGAGAACAGCAGCAATTGTCCATAAAAAAATAAGAACAAATACCATATTCCCTCCTATAATGTTTCGCTCAGTTGAACTATGTCGGCTTTAATAAAACGAGCTTCTTTGTTTATCTGACCCATCCATTTCTCATCTTTCTTCGCAACAACGAAAGGATAGTCCACATGATTCAGTGCTGGTAAATCGTATTTCGAATCTCCAATGGAGAGGGTAACAGCTGGATCAAACTTTGCAATTTCTCTACCCTTAAAGCCATCAAGATTTGAGAAATCTATTGTTATCCCATTTCCTTCCGGTTTTACGTTTAAGCAGCTATACGGAACATCAAAATAATGTCCATACTGTTTTACCAGCAAATCGAAATTCGTCGAGAGCAATTCAACGTGAACACCTTTTTCTTTCAAATGGAAAATCAAATCGTGAGTAAAGCTAATGAACTTCCTTTTTAAGCTTTTCTCAAAAAACGACTTTGAATAGTATTCCAATTGAGCATAAGAGTATTTTTTGAATTTTTTCAGGACGAAAAGTTTATTAAATGAATCCCGTGACACGGCATCCAGTGTTAGAAAGTATGGAGCACGCAGAACAAATGAAGAAAAATATAACGGCCATAATTTTTCTCCAATTTCTTGTTTTTTTATAAACAGATAGAATTGCACGATGTTACTTTTGGTTATTGTGTTATCTACATCAATAACAGCGTTCCTCACTCCTTTATTGTCAATCAAGTCATCAATGTAAGAAAAATCTGAAATGTAGTCCATGCCTTCTCCCTTCTCCTAATAATTGGTTTCCATTCATTTTATCAGGTATCCGCTTGTGCAAAATGAGTCATTATATACAAATAATCTGTGCGTCTAGTCCCGATCTTTTAAATGCTGGTCCTATTTTTGTGTACAAAAAATAGGAGTTCAATCGTGGCCAAGAAATTAAATGAGTACAATTGAACTCCTGCAGGAAGATCCCTGGATTAAATTTTGTGTACAGATAAATTTACCGTTCTTTCCTTTCGTCACGCTCGTTGTTCTTGCTTTTGGACAAATCGAATTGATTTCTCTGATTCAAGGTTTTTTCAATATCAGAAAGCTTGTATAGTTCTTTAGTCATTGTGTTGTGCCGTTCCTTTAACTGTTCGATTTTTATTCCATATGTCTTTTGTCTTTCCCTGTAAACTGAAAAATCCTTTTCCTTAATATTAAGCTTATCCAGTTGGTTCATTGCCTTTTCAAATGTTTCAATCTCCGCACTATATTTTTTCTTAACAAGCATTTTTCTGATTGTTGCTGACTTATATTCATCATAAATTGGCTTATGCTTGTTGTAAGCTTCGATTGTCTGATTAATGAGAATGATATTTCGATTTGCATTGTTCGCTTCCTCAATTACTCCATTGATCTGTCTCAATCGTTGCTCTGTATCTTTGATCGCTTGCTGTAGATCACCACGGCTTTTTAAATTGTAATCAGTTATAAGCTGGAGCTGCTTGGACAGTTTCGATATTTCAATATCAATACTGAAATCTCTACGCGAATTTCTTCTTACTGCTTCTTCTGCCTTACGGTTTGTAAGCGTCCGTAGCAAAGCAATAGTCAACATGAAATTAACCGCCAGTGAACCCCTTTTATATTTGTAGTTCCTTGCTGCGTCAAAAATTTGCGTACGGGTTGGCTTGCTATTAAAGCGATACTTGTATTTCCGTTTTGATTCAACAAAATTGAACTCCCTGAGTTGAATACGTTCCTTAATACGTTCCTCTGTGTATTCAGGCCCTAAAGTTTTTCCGCGCACTGATCTTTCCATACCGGGAGCCTTGAACGTCATATATTTAACATGGCCTTGCTTCATCGTATACCCAAGTCGCTTCATGTTCTGCATAAATTCTTCAAAAGATTTAGATGATTTAATGACTTCATCTATGTCATGTTTGATATGTGCCTTCCACGAATTCCCTCTCTTCTCTTCGTTCCATTCTTTATAGGATTTCGGAATAGCATGTTCATTTGGAGGAATGACACTGAGGCTGTATTCCTTTGCAATCTCATCTGAATAATCTCTTGCATCCTGCAAGCTCTGTTTACAGGCATTGAACTTCTTCCCACTCAACGAAACAGAATTTATAACAACATGGTTATGAATATGGCCTTTGTCTATGTGAGTGCTCAGAACGTATTGATATTTATCGCCAAACATTTTCTCGGCCCACTTCAATCCGATTTCATGAGCCTTGTACGGATCAGTAATCTCATTTTCCTTAAAGGACTGCATGAAGTGAAAACCCAGTGTCCCTTTTTCCTTTTTATGATTTTTTTTGTTTGCAAACATCTGCTTATAAGCAAGCTTATCATTAGAAGCACAGTTAACCCCTGTAACCAAACAACCGTGATCGGTCTTATTATCATTCACTATATATTTAAGGGAACGGTTCAGTGTTGATCTAATTGTAATTTGTTTAACATACGGCAATGAAATCAACCTCCACCGTAAAATTTTTCAATCTGCTGATAGATAACATCCAGTTGCTTTTTCAGATACTTGATGTCATCGGACGTCACATGCTCCAACTCGTTAGCCCTTCGCGCCACCTGATTAATATTCGTACCGATCTTATTCACTTCGTAAACCAAATCGTCCACCTGTTTAAAATCTTGTTTGACTATCAGACCATCAAGGGTCATGCTGCGGCAGTATTTACTTCTATCTAAATCAGCGGCAGCTGCCTTTTTATCAATAATCTCAAGTTCACCCTCGGTAACAAAAAACTTCACTTCTTTATCTCTGTATCGCTTTTTTGCCAACAGGATCACCATCCTCATTAAAAGGGGTATTAGGGCGCAGCCCTAAATGGAACGGGTATTAGGGTGAAACCCTAACAAGCGTTTTTTTCGGAAGTGTAGCTACACTTCCAATGCTTGCTACCCTAATACAACCCAAAACGCCTCTATCCAACATTCTATCATTTCCATCATTCGGAATAAAGAAAAACCAAAAAACCTCCCTGCAAAGGAAGGTTTTCAATGTAATCGAACAGCTCAAGCCCGTTCTAATGATACGTCCTCTCGTACCCTGCCAGATCGGCAGACGGTATAAAAGGGGAGAGTAGGTTACGATTTTATCGAAACGCTCCTAACTCCAACGTTTGGCTAAATTCATACTGCCACTACGTTTCTTATTCATTTAATCGTTCGATGTATTTTCCATATTCATTAAATTACATTATTTCAATTGTAAAGCGATCCCTGCGAATTTCCAACGATTGTATAAATAGTTTATACACCTCGTCACCAGCGTTCCCAAGCCAACTCATCAAGTCAAAATAATGCTGAGTACCAGTATACAATTCGACTGCTGCTTGAATCAGACCTCTATATGAACTGGAAAGTTGCCCGACGATTTTAGATTCAGAGTGATAGCCATTTTCGTCGTTATCATCCTCTCCAATCCACTCTCCCCAGTACCATCCTATTGGCCCATCAGACTCACTCCAATTAACTCTGTAATAAATTTCGGGGTGAGAAACAACGTAACAAGCAGCCGCATATTCCGGGTTTTTGTAAGCATTAAATCTCTCTATAAGTTGAATGAAGTTTTCTCCGTGTTCCTTAGAAGAAAACCAAACGTTTCCCAACGTCATGCCTCTTTGGGTAGGTTGTCCAGATTGTTCTTTTTCTGTTTTCATTTGATCTTTCATATCCATTGCATACACTCTCCTATTCTATAATTATTGCCTATTCCTTTGGACTTTTTCCCGAGCTTGATCAATCGTGTAACCCTGACGAACATAATGATTTTCCTCTAAATACTCCTTGTGCCGATCAACCCTTTCTGGCATTGTTTCTGGACTCCATCCTTCTTGAATAGCTCTTCGAAGAAAATTCAAAGGTGATTTAACAGGGCGTGGTGACTGCCTCATAATCAGTAATAATTCCAATACTCTTTCAAAAGGAATCGGCTTTAGCAATTCCATAATTTCGAAACTAGGATAAGTAAGTGTTGCCGTTTGATAAGCTAAAGCTATTGCCTTCACACTTCCTGTCTCCATAAATCAAATCCCCTTTCAATCAATTGAAGAAAGACTTTCTAAAGCCTCCCTGCGTTCCTGACTACTCGACTTTGTATAAACGCGAGTGTAATTCAGATTTGTGTGACCTAAGATATCAGCCACCCTTTGAAGGGAATAACCAGTCTCTATAAGATCATGGGCGAGTGTATGACGAGGAACATGAGTAGTTAAGTCATCTATGCCTGTTTTTTCGCTTAATGTTCGATATAAGTATTCAACGCCTTGTTTAGTAAGTCTCGTGCCGCCTCTCGATGAAGTGAATAATTTTTTAGTGTCTGGATCGCCACGCTCAACCAGCCATTCAGAGAGTGCCAAGCGTAAATCCTTGTTCATTTCAATACGTCTGGCCTTACCGCCTTTACCATCACGCACAAACAGATAGCCAGTTTCAAATGAGATATCTTCCGTTTCCAGGTCGATGACTTCGCTTACCCGAAGTCCAGCGTATAGCTGTACATAGACAATCGCTCGATTGCGCGTAAACTTCCAACGGTTCTTTTGCTCTAAATTCTTATCATCCACAACCCTGAGTAGCTTATTACGTTCAAACCGCTCCAACCATCTTGGGTCTTGGTCAAAATCAGCAGCTATTTTCTGCGGTTTTATTTTTAACGCTGGATTAGTTTTAATAAGTTCATTCTCATCGAGAAACCGAAAAAAAGTGCGGATTGATTTCACAAAATTATTCACAGAACTGACTGAATATCTTTTTGGTTTTTCGTTGCCGCGCTGGTATGTCGCTTCTTCTAGCAAATACTTTTTCCAAGCATTCAAGTCCCGGCCCGACACATTTACGGGATCAAACACCTCACTTTTCATTATCCGGTTGTGCCACTCAATGAAAAATTTTGCTACGGTAACATAGCGATCTATAGTGTTTTTACTCGCTCCATCTTCTAGCAGCCATGCTTCAAAATCTTGTATGTGGTCAGTCATCGCATTCACGTCCTAATTTCAATTAACTTCACGATCCAACCGCACTAAAACTGCTTGCTGATAAACTTTGATCAATTCGTTGCCCCAAGTCCCTAAAGCATCGCAAAGGTTGAAATCGTCATAGCTGCTGTTGAACAGGTTAACTCCTAAAAGTATCAATTTTCGATATCCGCTAGATAATGTCGAATACGCTTCTGTTTCAATTCCATTTCCTCTCTCGTCCTCTTCATAAATCCGATCAATAATTACGCTCTTCTCTTTTGTGAGAAGGTCTTCCACTTCAACTTCCTTGTCCTGAAATTTGTACATCCATTCCATCGGGCCTTCTTCACCAAATTTACCATTAGTCCGGTTGTGAATTTCAGGAAGTGCGAGAATATAACATAAAGACTTATACTCTGGATCATTTACCGAATGATAAAATTGAACAAGCTTGTAAAAGTTACTTTGATGGGTTTCGTTTACAAAGTACACACCGCTCGCCTCCGTCTCTATTTCACTAACAGCATCAATTAAAACCATTCACTCTCTCTCAACTCGCTCAATATCTACACCTAAAAAATCAGCAAGCATAATCTCTGTGTCAGCTTTCACCTTACCCCAAAGCATCGAAATAGAGTCCACATATCCTCTGCAAAGAAACTCAGCAGCGAGAGAATGAGGCGTTCTTTTCTCGTCAATTATTTTAATTCCCTTTTGCCTCATTCTCTGCCTAACAGAACGCTGCTGCTTTATAATTTCGTCTTGTATACTCTTTAGCTGCAACTCAAAAATGTGACGAAGCTTGAAATCAGCTTCCCTCATTTTTTTGATATTCAGCTCTAAAACCTCAAGTAAGACAGGTAATTCCAAGTATGCTTTAACTAACGCCAAGTCCTCTGTATCAGCTTTACGCATTTCCCCTCCTGAAATGATTCTGCATCACTTTAAAGACCGATACAGCTCAAATGTGGACTTATCCAGTCCGCTTGATGTCGTGTAATGATGTAAAAGAAATTCAAGCGCAGAAGAATTTTCATTTAGATTGAGTTCTTGCTTGAGTGCGACAAATTTTCGCTTGTGATCCTCTCCTATTTCTAAAGCCTCTTTCTCCAAACGCGCTTTCTCCTTCTTTATCTCCTGCTTATAATTCTGGAAATCCTTATGAACTTGAATTAAGCTTTCAATCACACCATACGTTGTCTTTGCATTAAACTTATCTTTCAAGTTCTCTATCTCCACTTTCAATTCATCTGGAACCTGTATCGTTGCTCTCGACACGTACACACACTCCTTATAAAGTTGTTTTGATCCGTTAGTTACGTGGGCAGAGTTGTACTCAAAAAATCATTCCGGATCTCGCCAGTTCGATGCTTTTTGTGTACAAAAATGGATCTGAAGCAGCTCGCCAGGATTGTTTTTTGTGTACAGAACTAAAATGATAGTTGCCGATCAATTGTTTCTGCTTTTTCTCGATACTGTTTATCCTTCACAAGCGTTATCTTTTCATAAGAATCATCATATAGGGCTAATAAATAAGCGATAGTTTCTGAATCAGTCTTGCACCTCAATGCATCCCGTACTGTACGTAATGATGCCTTGACTCCACTGCTGGTATCTACTCTCGGCCTTGTATCCTTAGACGTTGTTCTAGCCATTAACATACCTCCTAATGGGTCTGTTATGTATCTTTTAGGGTCATAAAAAAGCGATAGAGGGCCGCGCCTTATCTCTCTAGCTCATCCCTGCCTTTAGGTTTCCGTTCAGCCTCATGTTTGTCTACTAAGGGTTTAAGCCTATTCAGCTTTTCAGCTAATGTAGAACGCGAGTCGAAGGAACGTCTGGCCCACTCAGGCAGCTTGTCCACGAAATAATGCACCTGGCCTCTCTCAATTTCGAGTAATTGTGTGAACTCAGAAGTATTGTCAAAAACGTATGTCCGATCAGCGATTTTTGAAGCGATAGCCAAATTTGTAAGTGACCGATCATAACGGCGCCTAATGTCTTCTTCCGGTATGAAATGCCCTCCTTGAGCAACACGCATTTCAACACGGCTTATATGGTACTCAACATTTTTTAAGCCAACATAATACAAATCGACTTCAAACCCGGCTGCTTTGGCCTGTTCCATTTGACGAATGGCAGTTTTGCCAGAAAGGGTTGTTTCAATGGAAAAGCTTTTCCCTGCCCGGATACACTCTTTTACACGGTTTAAAGTTTCCCTCCCAGCTGCTGGAGAAACACTTTCAGGATTAACTGGATTAATACTTTTAGCAATGGCATCCGGGTCGATTACCTCACCGATCTGACTGACTAATTGTTTAGTCAGCGTGCTTTTACCAGCTCCATTTGTACCAGCAAAAACAGTCATGACAGGTTTATTCATGATATGCTACTTCTTTTCGTCCTTCTGTAGTGAAAACAAGTCTCGTTTTCTTACCATCTGGATACTCCTTCACCATTACTCCATTCTCTTCATAGACAGCAGGGACACCATTTTTCTTAGCTTCTTCACGAGCTGATTGTGTCGCTCTCTTCAAAACATCTTTCAATTCATTTGTGGAAATTCGACTCATCAATAATCGCCGCCTTTAGAAAAAGTTATGTGTTGAATTTATATATTCATTTTAACACAGTTATGTGTTGAAAAACAAGCTTTTCTGACAAATTTTCGATACATAACTTTTGTTATGTGTTGAAAAAACCGTCCCTGTTGAAAGGACGGTTTAAGCCTTAATTATTTTCATTTTCAGGAATCTAACCAACAAATTTATGAGAATAGGCAAGGACAATATGATCAATGCAAATAATTTATCTCCCCAATTCGGAATAGAGCCTGAAAACAGAGTGTAGGCCATCATACCGAACAAAGCTAAACGTGTTAAAAGGCCAATCAGATTTTTCATAGGATAAAGAAAGCTGGCGACCAGCACGATTATAATAAACTCCTGCATTCCTGCCCCTCCTTTCTTAGCGTTTCCTAATTATAACATTTACTCATGCCTAATTACATAGTAACCAAAGCCCTGTTTTATAAGCTATTCAAATACATACGTAAACATTTACGTGTACATATCAAAACATACTACACAAACGTTTATGTATACGTATTCGTAAACATTTACGTTTGTGTGCATTATCACTCTTCACCAAACTGCACTCGAACAATTACGTTTACGTATACATTTACATTTATGTGTACGTAAACAATTACGTTTACATATTATTACTAATTAACAACGCAACCACAATCCTGTAAATACAAACGTTTACGTATTCGTGTACGTATCCGTAAACGTTTACGTATGTATATACATTTATGATATCCTTATCCTAATAAAAAGAGTTATCCGCGATCCAAGCAGATAACTCCATGTGTAGGTTATAATATTGAGTAAACGTAAACGTGTACGTTTACGTGACTATTCAGTTGCTACTATTAAAATAGAGCCTCAATGCTTCATTAATGATCCTTGTTTTCTCCCCTCTGCCATTTTCCACACTCTGGCTGTCTAATTTCGTTTTTAAATCATTCTCGATCCAAACCGTATCCCTTGTATGCGTTTCTTCAAATTTCTTCTTCTTAGGGTTCGGCTTCGGTTTAATGTCTTGAGATGTATCAATAAGTTCTGGATGAACACTGCCGCTGGATGTACTTCTAATCTTATTTTTTAATTCGTCCATCTTAGACACGCTGAACCAACTCCTTAACGAATTCTCTGTACAGTTTCAGACCTTGATTTAATTCAGGGTTATCTTTAAACCCATTGATCGATAAGCGTCCAATAGCAGCTGTACGGGTCATTATAGTTTCAAAGCATAGCTCCCCGTATTCTTCTTCGATCAACTCTATCAGCGCCTTATTATCGGTTCTCCTTGCATCTATGAGAGAACGGAAAATACCTGCAACCTTCATATCCTTATTGACCAGCTCCTGTATATGAATGCATGTTTCTAAAAAACGGCCAATTGCTGAGTAACAAAATTTACTTGCTTCGAACATAGCAACAACTGCATCAGATGCAGCCAGCGCATTAATGGTCTGGTCACCTAGAGCTGGCGGCGTGTCAATAATAATGAAATCATACTCACTCTGTACGTTCTCAAGAGTTTCTTTTAGCACCAGCGATCTATTCCCACGGTAGGATTCATACAGCCATGAAGGAAAACGCGCTAAATGGTCTTCTGCTGTGAGCAAGTCTAGCCCCTCAGATACGTTATGTACATACTTACGAGCGTCTTTTTCCTTTAGCGCTTCAAAAACGGTTTTCTCATGAAAGTTATAAATATCTTGCTGTGTCAATAATTCAGTCAAATTTCCCTGAGAATCCAGATCAACAGCAAGGACTTTTTTGCCGTATTCCTGGCTAAGAATATAAGCAACAATTCCGGAAGTAGTTGTCTTGCTTGAACCACCTTTTTGTATTCCAAATGAGATAACCTTTGCCATAAACATGCCCTCCCATACCTTATTATTGATGTAATTATAACATACATTTACGTATACGTAAACATAAACGTAGACATTTTATAAGACGGATTAAGCCAATAAACTTGCACCAAAATGTTGTTGTGCCGCAGGTGCGGCTACAGGTGTAATCTGCGGTCATTCCTCCACTTCCCTATTATGAATATTTCATATAGTGAAAAATCATAAACAGTAGGCCCACCGCAATGCAAGCATTTCTAGCATACTTCTTAAAACCTGTGGAAAAGTCGGCCCCTCCCCCTAAAGATATCCACAGCCCTTTTAATAAGGTAGCCGAGCTACGCTCGCCTTTTAGATTAAAATCATCCTCCCCACGCCCACCCCTGCATTTGCGGCTCAAAACTTTTGGTTGACAGCGAAGGGGGTTTATGGCAGGCGGAGGAGAAGCAGGAGGGAGAGAGCCGCAGCCCCCCTATACAGGGGGAACTGCGGCAAATAGGCTGATGTCAGGCGTATGGAGCCAGCCATCGGTCGTATCGCTTTCAGGGAGTGGAGCGCGTCCAGGTCGTGCTTTATCGCGCATAGTCGTACTAACTCCCCCTGGCAGCCTGACCGCTTTTACACGGTCACACGGACGGGACATTGGTCGTTGGAGTCACAACGCCAATCTGGAGGGTGGGCTTACAGATAGACTTTCACCCATCAACGGAGGACACCTACAGCCATCTTGTCTCCAGACTGCTGTACCGAACTTCGTCGGCTCCGCTGGAGGGACACTACGCAGGGGGTGGGACGACAGGAACCATCACCATCAACAGGGCCGCTATCGCGGCGCTGAGTTTGTTTAATGTCGTTTTGGGTGGCATCCTACTTAGTTCTTAAAAAAGGCAATAAGGAACTAAGCCCTCGCATGTCCATTTTTAAAAAAAGTGGATGCGAACGCCCGATATTCGATTATGAAATTAGCCCTATGCTATGTATAGGAATGCACAAAAAAACTCTCAATTTCCGCAGCACACCTAAAAATGGCATCAGGAAAGAGAGAGTCCTTACTTTACTTTGAATTAAGGGATATAGTATAATAGCCCCATAATATAGTAAAGGCTCATACTCTTGAGACGCTACAAAATGGCTTAGTTTGGCGACGGAGACATTTTGCAGTGTTGGTGTGTGGGCTTTTTGCTATTTTTAAGGTTCGTTTTTGGGGAACTTTGAACCTATTAATATCATACGTCATAGATTTAAATTTTGGCAAATTGCGACAGTATTCATTTTCCGTAGTCAAACGGATGTTTTTTTTGTGTTTTCCGTAGTCAAACGGATGTTTCGGATGGGTTTTCCGTAGTCAAATGGATGTTTCGGAGAACAGGAACGATTTAGCAAGTAATTTCATATTTTTTGCATTTTTTTTGGTGGTTTTCCGTAGTCAAACGGATGTTTTTTCTTGTTTTCCGTAGTCAAACGGATGTTTTCAGCATAATTAAAAATGACCCCTATGAGGGGTCAGGAAAAAGCTCTAATTGCTCTGGAATCAATTCTCTCGATTGAGCTAATGTATTTAGGAATATCGGGTTTTTCGTGACCGTCAAATAGCGTTCCTGTAATCCTTGTTTCTTTCCTTTGAATTCGAAGCGCTCTATAAAGCCTACTGCTTGCAGTTCAATACATGCGCTCTTAATACGCTCAACGATTTTATAAACCTGCATGATCGGCTCGTTATCATCTAAAAAGTGAAAATGACCAGCCAGCGTTTGAAGTTCAAACGTAACTGTAGATTCTTCGGGATAAGATGATACTAACCAGTACAGTCCTTGTGCTAAATACGATTTCAAGTCATTCATTAGAATGAGGGAAATATCAAACAAATTCCCGACCCGATTAGCTTCAACTAACCATTCAGGCAGCTTGATTTGAAACTTGTACTGGAAATGGTTTGCTGTGCCAACCTTGCGTCTGAATATAATTTGATCTATTAGCCGAGTAAAAGCGATCTCTTCATATTCCGAGTCCATAGAGCGTTGATACTGTGTTAAGGTCACTTCTATTTTCATAAGCCGCATTAGAGCTTCCTGGATGCGCTTATAGTTTGCCGATCCATCCGTTAACCCTAATTCATGCAATATGTCGGCATATTTCAATTCAACATAGGGTTTCCCGTCTACATTCTGTTTGAACCATAGAGACTGTATAGCGCCCATTACACGGGCCTCATAAGTGGTCAGCACCTCTCCTGTGTTATTCTTTATATGGACAGAACGCACGCCGTGTACAGTAGTTGTGGGCTGATTAGGAATATTCTTCGGATTAGCAGAAAACAAAGCGTGCTGCGCTATATTTCTGTTAATGGGTACAACCTCACGCAAGTATTCCCCTGACTTCACTTTCAGCGCTCTTTCCAAAATTTCAATCTTAGCCTTTGCTCTGGCTGCATCGGCTTCATTATCATGCTGCTGAGTCTTTACAGAATCAATATATTGATTTGCAAACATGAATAGTGACTTTGCTGGAACGCTCTGAATAAGCTTTGTACTTAACTCGTCCACTGTTTCCTGATAAATGGTCGCTGCCTTTAACGGATCACCGATTTTCCTTGTTCTCTTTAAAAATTCACTTGTTATATCATCAAGACACACTTCAATTTCATTAAATTCTGTCATAAAGCCTCCCCTACTTCGGAAATTAACCAAGTCCGAATCCTGCCGTGTCTGTATATTATTCTATATCAAGTAGAAGCAATCGCAAATGAATCCAATTCCCTGATCGGGTTCTTACGTATAGTCTACCATTTCTTAACTTGCCATTGGTATACATGGGAATCGCTTGTTTTTTCCTTTGAGTGTACATTGTACACACTCCTTTCAATGGCCACTTTTTTTAATACAAAATCCGTACACAGAATTCTGGAAACGTTCAAGCCGGCAGCTGATGTTTTGAGTACAAAAATACACCTTTAGGTGAGATCCAGGTTTCAATTTTGTGTACAACAAAATAATGAACTTCCCACATCCAACCGGGAAGGGACCCGGTTGGATGTGGGGCGCTCTGGTTACTCGGAAGCTGCCTCTTGGAACGTTACCCCTAAAATATGATCTGCGGCCTTCTGTGCCTGTCCTGCGGCCTGTACGACTAACTTCTTATCATCTTTAAGCTTGCGCAACCAACTGCCCACATAAGCCGCGCTGTTCTCTATAGTGCTGTTATCAATGCCAGCGACACCACAAAGCATTGCCGCCCCGATTTCTGCAACTAATTCCTCTTTGCTGTAGCTCTCATCCCCAAAGGCTGCAAGCTCGGTAATTCCCACACGATTCAAACGGTTTTCATGGCCTGTGCTGTGTACATGCTCGTGAAATAGTGTGCTGTAATATTCTTCTGGCTTGCTGTAATCACAGATAGGCGGCACGCTCACAATATCGTCAGCTGGACGATAGAACGCACGCCCGGAAGCAAAACGGACAGGCGGAGCATCCTTATAGCCTTCACAAATCCGCTCTGCTGCTTCTATAGGATCGTGGTCAAATGTTTGATCATTCCTTTTACTCTGTAGCCCCTCACACTGTCTATTGATCTCAAAGACTCTATAGTATCGGAGGAACGGGATTTTCACGGGTTCCCCGTCTTTATCTTCTTTCTCTAGCCATGTCCAAAACACAACAATTTCTGATTTTTCCCCTTTTTTGACTTTCCCACCAGCTTCGCTAATCTGCTTGAAGCTTGCGTATTCACCGGGTTCAAGTAGCAGGGTATTAATGCCGCGGTATGGCTTCTGAGTTTTCCAATTGACAGCACCGCCAACCTTCCACGGTCTGCGCCAAGGAACAACCCCTTTTTCCAAAAGCTCTATCATACGATTTGTAATCATTTCATAGATTTTTTCACTCATGTTAACCTCTCCCTTATGTGTTATAATGGAGGGGCGAAGGGGTCTCATATCTTCGCCCCGGCTCGTTTGTTCTGCTAAACAAACGGGCCTTTTGTTTGTCTTTGAACTTGCCGATCATATTCATTCAGCACTTTGTCCAACTTTTGCGATTTCTCCACAACCTCCATCGCCGTTAAACCCAGCCGTTCCGCTAAATCAACGAGTTCTTTACGCAACTCTTCAATCTGATTACGCAACGCCTCCACGCTCATGTCGCCATCACCTCCTTTCAAAATTGCTTAATTAGAGTTGACTTTTTTTGGCCCTACCCCTCATTCGGAACCGTTTGCCTGTCTAGCCCTAGCGGCGATGAGCGGAATCCTTTAAGGTTTGTGAGCAGTTTCTTGCTTGCTGTCTTGCCTTACCTTATGAAGTTTTCAAAGAGCAAAATCATTCGTATACCGTAGCCGTCGCAGATTTAAGATCATATAGGTTCTCGCAGGGCAAGGCTGCCCGAAGGGACGACAAAAATTATTTTGAGCGTACTTCTCAAAAAAATTTTTTCGCCTTGCCCGGAGAGGTTCTATATGATCCCATGCGACTAGATGGCTATGGTATACGAATGATCTCTTTGAAAAACGGAATATGGTAAGGCTGCACGCAGGATACGTGTGCGAACGGGCCTTGTCTTTACTTCTTCGATCTTGCCCACAAGGTTTTGTCTTCGAAGGGTCTACCCGAAAAGGTTTTGGAACGATGAAGGAATGGAGCGGAGCGTAATGGAGTCATGGTTCCTTATTTTGCTTCGTAGTACATTATGAGGTTTGTATAGTGGAGTGAAACGGAACGGAGCAAGCCTCATGATGTATGAGCATTGCCCCAGAGTCTTTAGCTTCCTTGCTAGGCCCGTTAAGAATCCCAATGGAACCCGGATGATTTTTCCGGGGTCGCTTGGGATTTAGGGCCGATGAACCGGGGGATTGAAACACCTGTTTGCTTCACTTTTTTTATGTTTGATGTGTACGATTTTTTGCCCTGGCATTTGCTGCAGCAAATAAAATGTACACAGAAAATATCATGGCCGTGGATCTGAAGCCGATAATATGTGTACAGGGCTAATTCTCTCACTTAATGGGTATAATATTACTAGAAGGGAGCGTGAAGATATGGCAACAGTATTTACTATAGCCATCTTGTCTTTTGTAGCGTGGCTTCATGCGGTAATCCTGCGGATCAGCACGAGCAAAGAGGAATACAACAAATACGTTTTCGTCTCAGCAATACTTATGTATCTATCCTGTAACTATATTCAAGCACAAACTTTTCAGCATAAGACAATATTCAATTTAGCATTTATCGTTTATTCTCTAGTATCAATTCCAATCCATATTTGGCTTATAACATCACGGACGAGATCGAGACGAAACGCTACACATTAGCACTTATAAAAAACGAAAGGCCACCTGCATTTTGCAAGTGGCCTTTGCTCTACCCGTTAACGCCGTGATTAAATGGAGAAATTGTTGGATTTGAAGGTGGAGAGGAAACCGGAATCACAATACTAAGAAATGTCATCAGCATAAATGTAGCTACTAATGCTTTTTTCATGATGCACCTCCTGTAAGATATTTTGGTACTTCATAAGTTGTTCTGTGGTAGCGAATGTACGAACGTTTTCAAACATCCTTATAGTTGTAATAAATTCCCTGTATAAGTCCATTGTAACCGCTATTTGCATATAATCAAGGATATAATTTATTGCGATATCGTACCGCTGCTGATTCAAATTGTATGCTGCAAGTTGATTAAGCAGCTTTGCATAGTACACGCGATTCCCAAGGTCTTCAAGCTCAGAAAAAGCATCTAGCTGCTTAGGAATAGAGCTATAGTAGTAATATTCGTCTATATTCCATTCATTCAAATTTGCAGCCTCGAAAATTGTGACTAATCCGGGCAGTGTTTCTTCATCATTCTCATGTATAAAATCAACATACTCTTTTAATAATTCCCTCTTGCCAGATAACAAATCAACGGCGTAACCGTTGGCCTCCGCAAATCCTTCAAAACGTTCGATTTCCTCCATGTCCTCATCCGTGGCATTCTCATACCAACTCAAATCCGCATATTTAGCTATGTACTCTCTAGCAAGATCAAAACGAGCTTGCTTCTGGAAAACGATAGACTTTGCTAAAAATCCATAGCCAAAATAGAATATCAAAGGACGCTTCACCATTTGATTTAAAGGAATAATAAGATCGCCCCATTTTTTCTTGGTTTCATACATACGTTCTGCCAAGGATAAAATGTGATCAGCAACACGATCCGCTTCGTCCCAATTGTTCTGCCTATAATTTAGTCGGAATAACTCAAAACCTTTATCTAAAGCATGTACATGATCCGACAGCAAATAAACTTCATTGTCTATATCGTTCTGGTTCTCCAATACTAACGCCTCCGTATAATAGATTTACTTCACTATAAAGAGTCTCTTAGCTGTAATCAGGTAGAAATTTTCCCTATTTTATTACAAATATACCCAATAAAATCCCCATTAGTCAAATTTCTCTTGTATCGAGAAGTTTGATCATGAAACTACATATCGACAAAACATTGTTCCTCTTGAAGATATTTACAGTATAACTCATGACACATATAGAGACAATATTTAAAAACTTTGAATCTCTTAGTGGCTCCAATACATTTCAGCAATTGTCTAAACTTCTTAGTAAGAGGAGTAGATAACTTATATGAATCAAACAATCGCTGAACAAATTGGTGCTATCGTAAGGAAATTACGAACTGAACAGGGATTAACACAGCAAGCCTTAGCAGATGAAATAGGCTCATCTTTCTCCTTTGTCGGCAGAGTTGAGCGTGGTGAAAGCAACATCACAATTGAGACTATCCTAAAAATTTCAAACGCCCTGAATGTTGAGTTCTTTGAATTTATGAGTTTAGGAAGAAGGCAAGACAGCGAGGATATTATGACAATCCATGCATTGCTTCTAAAAAGAAGCGAGAAAGAGCAAAGAAAAGCACTCAACATTTTGAAAGAGGTATTTGATGAAGTATAAAACTGTACAATAGCCTAGCCAGGCATGTGCAATTTTTCATAATATGTATACAAAATGCGAGCTGCCGGTTCAATCCGGAATCGTTTAATGTGTACAAAAAACAAGAATAGCCGTGCTGATCCAGAGTGGCCATTCTTGTTTATGTGTACACTTCTATTTTTTCGCACTCGTGATAACGTATTTATCCTCTTCATTTTGATTAGGAACAGTCGCAAAAGAGCCTAAGTTTGCCTCATCAATACTCCATGTTTGCTTTCCCTCATCATACAAAGCTTTCAAGGAAAGGGAATAGACATACTCCTTTTCCCTATGATAATCGGTTTTCAATCTATTTAATCGAATGATTCCATCCAACTGCATGACCGGATTACCCTCTTTGTCAGTAACAATTTTGGGCGTTTCCTTATTAAAATAGGTTTTAATCAAATTATAAGAGTAATTACCAAACATTGAAGGCTGATAAGCATTAACTTGTTTAACCCTGAATTTGTCTGTGGTACTTTTAAAAGGCTCAACACTTTGCTTGACACTTGCTTGAGCGTATTCTTCTGCAAAACCAAGAAACAGCCCATTAGCGAATTTTTTATCAGGAATGAAATAGAAGTGTGATCCGCTGCCAAGGGTATAATATGATTTATCATAATTGGAGCTTATTGTTTCTCCCCAAGGGAATTGTGCGGAAAGCTGTATTTCTTTCTCATCTGATTCCTCTATAGGCCCAAACTCCGCTGATTTAGGGTCGCCAACGCGAATTCCTGTCCCTTCACCTTTGAATAGAATCTCCGCTCCCTTTAGTTCCTTTGACAAGTCCAAAACATACCCTGTTAAGTCGAATGATAGTTCCCTGTTCGGCTTTTCCCCAGCTGTTATTGATTTTTTATCAGCAATACTCGTCCATGCAGATGACCTGAAGGCTTCAATTTCATAGCTTCCCGCCAGTAATGGTTTCTGTAAGTCCTCTCGCTGCACTTCCTTACCATTAAGTTTCAACATAACATCATTGCCGAGGTCTTTAAAAGTCACATAAGTTTCTTTAGGCAAGAACACGTATTTATCAAAAAACAGCAACTTCTTCCCCGATTTTTCTACACTGAATGGAAAATCTCCGCTCACGCGCATTTCTTTAACGCTGTTTGCTACATCAGAATTTTCCTTATCCAAAAGTTGCATTGTCAGCTCCTTGTTGTCCGCAGCTGTCTTCAAAAAATACTTAGCCGAATCCTCCACCGTTGGATAGGCTTGTATTTGATCAGGCATTACAGATATGAGCAATTCTGTATCGTTATTATCTATTGCCGCGCTGATTTTATCTAGGACACCTTCTCTTGAGGTGCTCTTATTCGCTACAATTACTCCAGCGATCACAAGCAATACAACTACGCCAAGACTGACAAACATCCATTTTTTCTGTTTCAGCATCATAATGCTCCCCTCAAAATAAAGGGCTGAATAGCGATCATTCAGCCCACGGATATAATGATTTAACCTTGCCCTGCGGCCCCAACCTCACCGGACACATTCCCTCCAGCATCAGCAGAAGCCTTCTTCAAATGGTCAAATCTCCCTTGTTGAATTTCCTTGATTACATCATTCAAATTAATGCCGTGGTTACTCAAAACCACAATACTATCCTCAATATTCCTTACCTTTTGTTGATGCTCAACGTCCTTGATCTGTTTGGCTACCTTTCGTAATTCTTCCTCAATTTTCTCCTTTTTCTTTTTCAAAGCTTCTTCTTTCTCCATCAGCTTTAGCAGTTTATCTTCCACAAAAAAACCTCCTTCAAAAAATCCTTAACAATCATAGTAGTCATGCTTGTAACTAATCTGTTTATAAAGAAATACCATGAGTGCCAACAAAGCAATAATAGCGATCCCAATAATGATTTTCAGTGTTTGGGGTTCAACGGTGAATTTTTGCCGCTGTGGTTTTTCAGTTGGTTTAACAGAAGCTACTTCACTTAAAGCATTATCTGTGGAGCTTTGAACACCACGCTCTGTAATAGTATTCTGATTCCCGTTCGATTCCGTCCCGTTCAGCATTTTTTCGATGCTCGCCTCTGTAGGTTCCCCATTTGATGAACGCTCTTCTTGGGGCTTGGCAGTGGGTTTCAAAGAAAGCTGTATTTTGAATTCCACCGTATTGCCTTTCTTGACGATTACTTTCTCCGGCGAATTAATGTTATAATCCGTGGCATTTTCCCCCACAACATTGATGAAATCAACTTTGTAAGTCCCTGGTTTCACGTCTTCTTCATACGTATATCCGCTCAGCTTATCCAGTCGGGCCATAACGTTTTCCTTGTCAGTAGAAGTGAAATTAACAAGGATCGTTTTATCGAAGCCTGGAGGAACAGCAGCACTTATTTGAAGCATGTTCCCTACCGCAGATTCTGCCTCTGGCTGTATGAGGTTATTGGGTGGTTTAGTTGTTGATCCGTTAGTAACTGGCTTCTGTTCAGACTTATCTGTCTGGTTTGCCGCCTTCTTCGAAGGCGGCGGCGTTTTAGTGGCTTCTGCTGCAAAGGAAGAACCAGCGGATAACGCAAAGAAGATTACAGAAACAATCGCTATACTAGAGACAAAACGCTTTCGCACATATTCACCTACTCTCCTGAAAATAATAAGGGTCTTCTCGGGTACTTGAAGCCTTTATAACTGTTTACAATGACACCCGTTCCTCCCTGACAATGTACATAGATTGCTTTACCTTTACTGTCTCTGCCGATGAAAATACCAATATGATTCACACCGCCCTGCCCTGGTACGTTCTTAAATACCAAATCTCCGGGTATTAGCTCGCTTTCCTTGATCGCATAGGTTTGCCCCCATTGATAGGATGTACCGCCAGCAGAAAATGAGTTACCAAGACCAGCTGTTTTAAATGCCCAATCTATAAAGCCGCTGCAATCCATCCCGTAGGGCTGATATGTCCCGGTCGTTTTACTTCCCGGCGCTGTTACCTTAACCGGGGTTCCCCACTTGTCGTTCCAACCGGGGCCGCTTTTCCCACCCCAGAAATACTTCACCCTTCCTTCCAGTGTTAGAGCAGCTTCAATCAGCTTTTTCCTTGCCTCGCTTACATCACCAGTAAATTCAGGCGGCGGAATCCCCGGCCCCGGTCCGGTTCCCCCTCCGGGTAATTCTTGGGCCAAATCAGGGAACTGCTCTTGTATCGCTCCCGATGTAACAAGCCGCCTAGCCCATTCTTGCTGTTCTTCGTTAAAACCAATCTGTTCAAAAATATCCTCCATGTCATAGGTGTAAATCTCAATAATCAGCCGTTTTTTAGTTATCGTGTCACAGTCTCTATTTCCTTCGCTGTCCCTAGAACACTTTCTTTCTGTATAAGTCTGTGTCCTTGTTTCGATAACATTGAACTTCCCGTGAATTTCCTCCATGAATTTTTTTTGCTCATCTGTGAATTCCAAATCTTGTTCGAATTGAACTGCAAGTATCGCGAACATTTCAACCCAACTAGCATGGGCAAAACCATCTTCATTCATATAATCAGTTCGAATATCATCGTAACCACTACTATTTTGAAGTCGGCTGATCTCATCTTGAAATTCATTATCAAGCCTCTCAACCACATTCTTATATTGTCTAGCATTTTCTTCATCTGTCATAAAAAACGAACCAGCTGAAGATGTGGTGGTTCCTCCCAAATTGTTTGTTAACATCATCAGGAAAAAGATTACCGCCGCTATTGCCGCTCCTACAATCCAAACCTTGGGATTAGCTACTATAGCCGCTACGAACTTTTTAGCAGCCTGTTGAGCAGCAAGTCTCAGGTAGGAAGCAGCAGAAGAAGCAGCCTTCCTCATTCCTGTTTTAAGGCCAAGTGATGTATACCGCCCTTTGGGTACATACTTACTGCTTAGTGTCTTGATCTTGTTGACACTGCTCTTAGAGCCGCCCTTAGTAGCAATATTCCCCTTTACTTTGCGATGCGCTGAGATAGTCGGCACACGGTAGCGGCGATTTTTTATATAATGGTTGGCATGTTTAATCCGGTCTGTTGATTTTTTAATATTTTTATAAGCGCTTCTTGTTTTTTTTACCCCGTCCCTCGGAAGCTCCAAGGATGTAACAGCATCATGTGCTTCCTCATGATCATGAGGGTCTATTGTCCGTGCAAGTTGCCTTGCAGTCTCTTTGGCAGCGGTTTTTATCTTTTCCTTGCTCTGCCTTGAAATATGATTCCGTAGTGCAGCCCTGATCCCTTCGGTACTGCTGGAGGAATGGACAGGTGTCCTTCGGGTAAGCTTCATTTTGTTACTTAGGCCACGCTTAACAGATACGTTCCTGGCAGTAGTCTTTATCTTTTTGTTCTGTCTTCCCCTTAAAATATGGCTGCGTAGCCTAGCCTTCATCCCCCTGTCACTGCTGGAGGGCTGAACAGCTGCCCTCCGGTTAACCTTCACTCCACGCTTAACATGTGTATTCCTGACAGTGGGATTCACCTTTTTATTCTGGCTTTCCCTTGGAACATGGCTGCGTAGCCTAGCGCTCATCCTCCTATCACTGCTAGAGGGCTGAACAGCCGTCCTCCCGTTAACCTTCGCTCGGTTACTCAGGCCACGCTTAACATGTGTGTTGCTGACGGTGGTCTTTATTTTTTCATTCTGGCTTTCCCTTGAAATATGGCTGCGTAATCTGGACTTCACCCCTCGGTCACTGGAGGGATGAGCAGCCATATTCCGGTTAGACTTCACTTTATTATTGAGAACGCCCTTAGCATATACATTCCTGACGGTGGTTTTAGATGAAGTACGAGTGCGGATATTGTTCTTCCTCATGCTGTATTACTCTCCAGATTAGCCTCCCTTACTTCATCAACCTTGGTCGTCATCATTTTGTATAATTTCGTATCCCTTGGGAACTCGTCATGGAAAGGAACAATCCCCTTGCCTTCACCGTTCCCGATAAACATTAGCCCCTGACCACTATCCGCATTTGTCACATAGCTAAGCTGCGTTTCCGATATGTCCAGCAAAGTCGCCAGCTCGCGGCGATCCGACTTAGCCTGATTGAGCATCATCAAGAACATAGAGTTAGAAAGCATCGTTCGTGCAAGGTCTGATTTAAGCAAATCCTCCACGTTTTGGGTGATTCCTGTTGGAATCCCTCCCCATTTTCTAGCCCGTTTGTACAGTTCGTATAGGAAGGCCGCTGAATATTCATTAGCAAAGAGCAAATAAATTTCATCAATATATATCCATGTCCGCTTACCCTTGCCACGATTAAGGGTGATCCGGTTCCAGATTTGGTCAAGGACAATCAGCATCCCCATTGTCTTGAGCTGCTTACCTAAATCCTTAATATCGAAGCATACAAGACGGTTATCTATATTGATATTTGTCTTATTAGCGAAGACAGACAGATTACCCTTAACATAAAGCTCAAGCGCTGTAGCGATCTCGATAGCTTCC
This sequence comes from Paenibacillus peoriae KCTC 3763, assembly GCF_000236805.1. Taxonomy (GTDB): domain Bacteria; phylum Bacillota; class Bacilli; order Paenibacillales; family Paenibacillaceae; genus Paenibacillus; species Paenibacillus peoriae. The sequence continues at coordinate 23,128 of NZ_AGFX01000049.1, forward strand.
GGGTCTTCCTGCTGCTTGAGTTGTTCATAAAAATCAATTAGTGTCGGTATATCATCTTTCGAAAACGTCTGTAGGTACTTGTGGTATGTGAGCTTCAAGCATCGGTCAATAATTGATTTTTCCTTTGGTGTAAGGCCGTATCTCCCACCGACTATTACCTCGCATAGAGAGAGTACAAAGTCAGATTTAAGCATTAATGGGTCATCATCATCTGCATAATCCATTGTCATATCCAGCGGATTGATGTAGTTCTTCGATCCAGCAGAAATATGAATAACTTCCCCTTTGAAATTGGATACAAGCCGTGTGTATTCGCGCTCCGGGTCGATAATGATAACATCATCATCTGTGTTGAGAAGCACATTAACCATTTCCCTTTTAGCTGCGAAGGATTTACCTGAACCCGGCGTTCCCAATATAAAGCCGTTCGGTGTATCCAGCGAAAGCCTGTTAAACATAATCAGTTTTCGCGATACAGCATTCAGCCCATAATACATTCCACCCTCCTGAAACAATTCTTGGTTGGTGAATGGCATGAAAATTGCTGTGCTTTCAGTAGTCAACGTCCGTGATATTTTAAGCAGATTTAGTCCAAATGGTAAGCATGAATTCAAAGCATCTTCTTGCTGGTAATGTAATGTACCAGTCTGACAAAGGAATTTACTGCTAATGGCTGAAATCTCTTTAGTATCCTTATTCAAGCCCTCAAGCGTATCCGCAAAATGAATCAACACAATGTTTGTCAGGAACATCTTTTGATTTTTATTGATCAAATCATCCAAAAGCTCATTTGCCTCTGTAAGCGAGTGCTTTAGTTCATGAGGGATAAAAGCCTCCAGATAGCCGTTTTTAAGACTTCGTTTCTGGTACTCAATCTTATTAGCTTCCATGCCTGTAATCTGCTTCTTAACGATCCTGAGCGCCTTATAAGAGTCCACAGACTTGATATTCATAGTCGTTATCAGATTAAAAGAGAAGTCTGTAATCTCGCTAAGAAATTTGTCGTTTAGAAAGGTAGGTAAATCTTTGATGTAAATAGCCCTTGCGTATTTATCGCCTATTATCATATGATCCCGTTTAAAGGTGAGAGAGTCCGCAGCTATAAGGTCTTTGGTGATAAGTCCTTTTCTCTTATGCTCTATTGGATCATAAGTAAAGTGGCCTTCTTGACCCATACGATAAATATCATGCAGCAGCTCCAGACGTTGATTGAGGTATAACCCACTGATAGAGCTACCCATCCTTTTAAATACGGCCTGCGTCTCTCTCTCCATTCTCAGGAAGGTGTTGCGCGCTTCATCCATTGAAATAGATTCAATATTAACCGTGACAAATTTCTCTTTTTTTATCTCATTCTTGCCGCCCGATATTCTGCGTTTCAGCATTTGATTGTACTCTTCACGAAACGGCTCCATATGGTCATTCCGCGACTTAATCATTACTCTGCTCTCAAAATCTTCTTTGTTAAAGCTTTTATTGATTATGGTTACCTGGAGATTAACAGTGTCATCAAAGAAATTTAAAAACTCGCAGTATTTCGAAAACACTTCTTCTTGATCATCCTGCTTACTAACCTGATAATTAATATCCACATAAGAGAAGGTTTTAGAGTAGCGATCCTTGCCATGTTTCAAAATTCCGTCCTCAGAAGCTGTAGAATAGGGAATGGATTGTTGACTTGATTTAGGAATTCTCGCTTTCTTTTTTGCGCTTTTTTTGTTTAGAAACAGCACGTTTCTTCCCCCCCTTTTGGTTTTCTGTTGTAAGCAGCTCAAACATATTCAAAGTGATATATTTTCTTTTCTGCGGATAAACGAACTCCTGTTGAATCACAGATTTTATAAATTGTTCAAAGGTCATACCGTTATAGTTGAAATATCCGATTAAGAATAATGGCATCGCAACGAATATAACCACCCAGCTTGCCGCATCAGCTCCTATAACGTCCCTGCCAAACCAGTACAGCGGCACGTTAACCACAACGGCTATTAGGGTACAAATCAACTGTCTGAGTGTTAAACCAAAGAACAATTTTTCTTTATAGGTTCTTATCTCCTTGGGAATTCTTATCTCGATCATAGTACCTCCAACCTGTGTACTCATTTGTGTTTAGCGATTTCGAAAAAAACGGCGAATGTACACAAAAAAACGGAATCTTCCAGGCTGCCGGCTTTGAATTTGTATACATACTTCCGGATCTGCAGCTGGACCAGGCTTAAATTTTGTGTACACTCTGAACTAGTCGCCCATTATCTTTCTTGACCACGATCCTGATTTGATCACAACAAGCAGTAAAGCCAAGGCAGTCAGCATACCTTTCCAAAGCTCCATATTAGCTCCGTTTCCGGTGAAAAATCCGAATGATACATTGGCTATTATCGCAACGTATACAATACAGCCGATGATGATGATGATTCCTTGTAAGCAGACCGCGGCATAATCGAATACAAATCTTTTGGCCTTTTCTTTAAGCTCATCGTGTATGAATGAAGCTATTGGAATAGGGGCAGCAGCCGTGTATATTAATAGCTGGAATAGTCGCCCAAATACAATCAACATGATAACGATCTTGATACCCTGTAATATCCATTCAAAAGGCATTTGCTTAACTGCATAGAGCTTTTGATCGAACCAGCCCATGTTTTCGTACTCAGCTTCCATAGCTGAGAAATCTATTTTATAAAGCGATGCGTCCGATCCAGTAGTTCCCACAAGACTTGAAACATAAGAGGATACATGGAAAATGATGTTCAACAAATCGAGTGTATGTTCCATGACTAACTTGGCAAACACCAGTTTCAACATACAAGAGACGACCGTTTCCCACCTAAAAAACGCGAAGTTCATTGACTTGTTCATAAAATCGAGTAAAAAATATAGGGTTAGCAGACTGTATGCAACAGGTAGAATGGCTTGATGAATTTCTGTTATGACCGAGTACACTCCCGGGTACTCGGATGGCCCCTGATTTACCAGCCCTGTAACTTCTGTAATAATTCCGCTAAAGCCTTCAAAAGCAGATTTTATATCCTCAACCGGAGAAGTTGCCAACTATTTCACCACCCACTTTTTTTGAGATAGGGGGCGATAAGCCCCCTCACAATTACAATCCGAAAAGTGTCAGTGATTTGGAGATACCAAAGACCATAAACCCTGCCGCCATTGTCTTCATCCCGCGAACTTTTCCGTCGGCATCATCTTGTTTAAAACCTAATGCTGTTTGAATACCTCCAAAGAAGGCAACCACGAGGCCGATTCTTCCTGCCCAAGTAGCAATTACTTCAATAACACCATCAAACTGATCCATTCCCTCTGCCCCCCCACCTGTGGCATAAATTTTAGTGCCCACCAGCATGAGGGTAAAGGACAAGGACAGGACTTTTGCAAACATAGGTTTTTTAAGAGTGTTCATGATAAAATTTTTCATTTAAAAATCTACCTCTTTCATATTTCAATTTTAGTTTTCATATTGGAAAAATGGGTATTTCACGTATGCAGGAGCAATGTCCAACTTGGCTGATTAAATTAGCTCATCCATTTGCTTTTCCAAAATATCCAGTTCATCAACATTTACAACAGTTAACTCTTCCATCCTTTCCTCCAGCTCTTTATCGGGAACTCGCATGTTCACCAATTCAGCAATCGGATCGGAGGCCAAGGATTTTTTCCAGCCCATTGATGAGTCAAAGTAATTATCCTCGTTCGCTTCATAGAGCAGCTTGTAGTTAGGATGAGATTCCAGTTTATATTTGTCTGAATAAAAAGGATCGAGTCCTCGGACGAAGAGAATACACTTATTATCTGGCATTCGTGAAAGCTCGGAGATAGTCATTAAGTCGCGGCCTTGGCTTCCATAACTGGTGCTGGAAGAACCGTTTCGGCCCCTTGATTGACTTGTATTCTTGGTATCAATCGTTTGTTTATCAAGCCCTACCTTAACCCACTCAAGCGTGGTACGCTCTTGGCCTCCCAAGAATAAAATCGAGTCACAGTTACCTATAATTGTTTCATGGGTTTCTTTATAGAGTGATTTAAGCTGTGACAAGTTCTGTATAATCGGAGCAACTGATATATTCCGGCTTCTCATTGTAGCGACAAGTTTGTCAAAGTCAGGGATTTGCCCGATATTCGCAAATTCATCAAGCCAGAACTTCACATGATATTTCAGACTTCCTCCATTCACAAAATCCGCCTGATAATACAAAGCATCAAATAGTTGGGAATACATCATAGCAACAAGGAAATTAAAGGTCGTATCACTATCGGGTATTACTACAAACAGCGCCGTCTTCTCTTCCCCTAACGCTTGTAGCTCCAGGTCATCGTCACTGAGTAACCGTTCAACATCCTCAATGCCGAATGGTGAAAGTCGGACACCAACGGAAATCAATATACTCTTTGCAGTTTTACCGGAAGCCATTTTAAAAACATCATATTGTTTAATTGCCATATGATCAGGATTTTCATGACGAAGCATTGAAAATAATAAATCGAATTCGCTTTTAAAATCCTCTTCATCCTCTTTCACTACTGCCAGTCTCAACATGAGAAAAACTGTTTTGAAATTATGTTCATACTCTGGCAGCTCATAATAAATGTAGAGGAACACGGCTTGTAAAAGTGCCTTTTCTGCACTTTCCCAAAAGGGATCAGAAGATCCATTTTTGCTGCCACCACTCGTATTTTTGATCAAATTGTTAATGACTTTTAAAATATCACTCTCCTTTTTGATGTAGGCAAAGGGGTTATATCTACAGCTTTGTGACATATCAATTAAGTTAAATATTTTTACTTTATAGCCTTGCTGTACCAGTGAATGCCCCGTATCCCGAAGCAGCTCACCTTTAGGATCTGTTACAACAAAACTTGTGTTAGCTTGCAGTATATTAGGCTTTACAACAAACCTACTTTTCCCTGTACCAGCTCCACCAATAACTAAAAGGTTTAAATTTTTCCTTACTTTCTTTGAATCAAGACTAAGCCGTTCAGTCTGAGTCAAGATAACATTAGCGAATTGATCCTTGCTGTTCTTTATGCGATTCCTCTCCGCATTCCCCCCCCATTTAGCAGAACCATGCTCTTTCCCTGGCATAAGGTTCTTTTGAGTTGTAATCTTATATAGTGCAAAAATGAATACAGCGATCAATTCAAAGAATAAGATTTGAAGTGTTTTCTCACTTGGTAAAACGAAAATATTATTGATCATGCTGGCCTTAGAAGCTTCGGTAAGCTGCTTTATGTCCACAGTTTCAATATTAAATGGCTTCCCTGAAAGCTCAATCACATGATGTACATGTGAGGTTATATAAGCGACAGCAACATAAAGGATCGCACAGAAGATCAAAAAATTCCTATTCTGTATTCTCCGTTTTTCTTGATCGGTCATTACAGTAACTACCTCCCCCCTTTCTCCCTACTTCTATTTTTTGTAGGTGGAGCCTGTTTTTGAGCTTCCACTAGCGGTCTGATTTGTTGCCTTCTTTCATCTAAATTCATGCGAGTATTAACTCTGTGCAGCATGTCGCGTACCATTGAGGCCCTGTCATCCTGTACTGGCCCCTTACCAGTCGCACCTAACCTTTCTGTGAGGGATTCCCTGCCCTTCACTTCTTCCTTTTCAATAGCCAAGTCAGACGTTTCACGTTTGAAGTCAATCTCATTAACCTTAATTCCGTAACTTTCTGCCAATTCACGATGTTGAGGATTATTCATATCTAGTGTTACATACGGAACTTTTATTTTATTTCCCTCAAGCCGTTCATAAACCGCTTGCTGTTCTGGCTCAGGCTTACTTGGCTCAGATTGTCTTTCCTCTCTCTGTTTGAGGAAATCAGGAATAGTGTCTGGAACTTCCTGCTGAGTCTCGGCCTGAATCTCAGCTTCCTTGACCTGTCCGCCGATGTATAACTGCGGTTTAGAGCCATCATATTGAGATACAAGTCCCTCTGATTCCATGCGATCAATAAGGCTTCTCGCCTCACCATAGCCGACATTAAGCTCGGACTGTAGTTTTGGAATCGCTATTTCCCCGGCCTGCCTCGCAAGATCGACTGCTTGCAGGTAACGTTCGTCGGACATATTTTTGTGTGGGTCAGTGAATGAAGAAGTATCAACCCCTTCCCTTTCAGCTAATTCGCGTTGAAAACCAACATCCATATCCAACACGGCATCGTTAACCTTAATTTCGTTGTCACCAACAACCTCATATTTTGTTTTACCGTTGTTTGGCGCACCTGCATTTTCTCTTACTGCCTTTTCATTTTCGAGACGTGCGTTATCCATTTGTAGATCACTTAAATTGATACCTTCCTTTGCTGCCAATTCACGATGAAATTCAATGTTCATATCCAGCACAGCATTAGGAACCCGGATACTTGATTCTCCAACTACCTGATAAGGTAATGCTCTTTCAGGCTGCTTATCGGTGCGATCAGTCGGAGTCAGCTCTTTTTGTATAAGGTTTTCAATAATACTTTTGACACGAACTTCGTCGCTTTGTTTATAGAAAACAGAATGTCGGCCTTCATCTTCAACCACAGCATAAGCAATTTGATAACGTTTAGCTTTCTCAGCAAATTCCTTTAGTCTACTCTTATCAAGATCAAACAGTTTAATTTCATCCTTACTGGAAAGAAGCTTTTTTAACGATTTCTCGCCCGGCTTATCGCCCTGCTCTCTAGCCTTATTGATGAGGAATATCAACATCTGTTTTATAGATTCATTAGTCATTTTAGCGGTTTCTCTGGAAAAGTCAGAAGCCATTCGCGTAACAATTGTCGAAACATCACCGCCGATATCAGGCATTCTATCGCTCCTCATTACGAATTTTTCACTGGAACAGTACACGTTTCATAGACCATCACACTGTTGCTATATCTTCGCTTTCATCTTCAAGCTCCCTAATATCAACCTCCAACGCCTTAGCAAGCTTTCTTATATTTTCATGAGTCGGGTACTTGCGATTCCCTTTCTCGATTTGGGATATGGTCGGCTGCGGAACTCCCGATTTTTCGGAAAGCTTCAGCTGAGTCCAACCTTTCTCCTTTCTCTTTTTTTTAATTTTATAAATGACTCGCACCTCCTTGATCACATTATATTCGAAAACGAATATTTTAGTCAACAGATTTTTATTCTTATACGAATAATTATTTAAGTAACGGGCAACACTTATTCTTTTCTGTTATGATTTAAGTAAAATTTTCAGCACTGGTGCGTGAAGTGAATGGATCAGCTAAACAGCATAATTGGAGCAAATATAAAACATTTCAGAAAAGCAGTAAAAATGTCCACTACGACATTAGGTGTGTTATCGAACACATCACAAGGTACGATCAGTAAGATCGAAAACGGCAGTTCAACCAGCATCGAAAACCTAGTACAGATTTGTAATGCTCTCAAAATATCGCTCTCTGACATTCTTCCTGCCGGCTTATTGCCCGCTCCGCAACTGGATCATTCCGGAAAGAGACAATTACTTGGTTTGTTAGACGAACTAACAGATGTAGAAATCAAAACAATACAACTCTTACTAACGGTCAATATTCTCCCAGTATTAAAGCAAATCACCCCTTTAATAACAGCTTTAGATGAGTTGGATGAAAAATCACGTGATAATCTGCACACCCTTCTTTATTCGATATTAAATAACAGGTGATAGCTATATCGTACAGGTTTCGACAAAAGCAAGGGAGGGCCAAATTTATACCCCCTCAATCAAAATAAGAGGCTGACCACATAGGGTCAGCCTCTTATTTTGATTTGTATTTGCTTTATTTGCTTCTTTACAGTCTCGACAGACTTGAATAGCACCTTTGCTATCTCCGTTTTATTCATACCCTTTTCCCGAAGATCATAGACCTCTCTCTCAGTAGGAGTCAGGATATACTTTAACTTCCGTTCCTTTTTCAGTTCGGAAACGATCACAGCGGACACATCAGGATGAATACCTGGATTATCACCATAGGCTTCACGTACCGCCCTTGGAATGTCCCGGTAAGATGTTTTAGTAATATAATTAACAGCGCCTTTATCAAAGGCATCCAGAATGATCTCCTTGTCGTTTAAAGCGGTCAACATAATTATATTGGTAAGTCCTAGCTGCTTTAACTCCAAGGCCGTATCTAGTCCGTCACATTCGTTAGGACTTAACATAACATCAACCAAGGCAACATCAACGTTATTTTCTCTGTAAGCCTTGATTGCAGCCTCTTTACTCGCCGCGCAGCTGACTACGTTCAAATCCTGTTCTCTCTCTATGAAGGAAGACAAGCAATCCTCCCATACTGGATCATCTTCAACCAACATAACATTTATTTGGGTCATCAAATTCCCTCCTATAGCAGTAAAA
>NZ_AGFX01000048.1 GCF_000236805.1 Paenibacillus peoriae KCTC 3763
TCTACCTAAAGGGGATAATATCAGGTTGCCCTCCTGCTTCTATAAACTTAATTACCGCTATCCAAATATAATTTTAGAAAGTTGTTCATTACTATTTTAATTCAATTGCTCTGACATGTAGATTATTTGTGTTAACTGTTAGCATTATTTCCTTAGCACACTCAGCAAAATACCTTAGAGCTGGTGACACTTGAAGCGATTGATTAAACAACCAGTTGTTTGGAGATATTATCACACAGCCTTCTTCACTTGTTTGAGTTTTCTTTAGGAAATCCCATAACTTGCTGTCTGTCCCACTATCTGAATTTTTGTGTTTTTCAAGGAAGTTATCAATAATTATTTCATAATTTTTGGTCTGGATAGAATTCTGAGAAATTTCATTTTCATTAAAATAAAAATCCTGAACGATTGGATGAAATAATATATTCTCACATTTTAATGTAACCTCCTCTTTTAAATCAGATAGCCGAATTGTGATAAGCTTTTCGTCTTCATAAATTCCCTTAACCGTATCAAAAAAAGGAGCAATGTTACTTAAAATAAAATCTTCCTCTTTAGAAAGAACAGAAAGATCGTAAATGAGGCCATCTTTCTCCAATATAAAAGGAGCGATAATCCATTGTATAATTATATCTTCCTTTAACTGAATAAAATCAGGGGCCACACTGCACTCTATTTTTTTTATATAAAAATCCACTGACTCATCTTCATCAAATCCTTCAATTCCATTTACAAATAAATCTTTTTCTTTATACCAATCCATATAATTTCCCTCCATTAATAAAAAAGCTGCCCGAGTGTTTTTCCGGACAGCAATATTTTTAATTAGTTACTTTAACCAAACTTCCAGTTACAGCCACAATTGTGTAGACTGCATATCTCCCCTCAACAGCTCCATACTTTTCTACCTTAAATGTCCCAGCACCCGGGTTAAAGTCCATTTGATCTCTATATGTTTTTTGATTTCCTCCAAGAGGTTTTACATAGAAATCTTTCTTCCCTACAATGTCACCATCTGAATTCTTTACATCAAAGATGGCTGCTATACTTTGTATTGCTTCACCTTTCTTCGTCAAAGTAATACTCCAATTGCAACTCATTTTCCCTGCCCTTAAGTTTTTACAATTTATTTTTCCGTATCCACCAACACTACCTTTGGCCTGTGTTTCAATTCTACTATTATTATTTTCAGTTAAAGACTTCAAATCTTTTGCATCCTTTAACTCATCAGGGGTAATGCTGCTTTCAACTAGAATAAAATCTTGATTAAGTTCCTCAGAAACATTTCCATTTGTTAAACTCTCATTGCCTTCATTAGATGCGAAGGTCGTAAGAGGTACAAAAAAACAAAAAAATATTGCAAGCACTAAACTCAGAATTCTTTTCATGTAAACGCCTCTAATATATTAAAAATTCTATATCAATATATAATATATTGAATGTCGAAGTAAGATAAATCTTGTCGAATATAAAATACAGTTATATATATCCATTAGTCAGGAAATTTGTCCTATACTTAAAAATTCCAGAAAAAATTTTAACCTATGACTTGTTAATTCACTTCACATCTACGCTAAATTCAAAACGATCAACGAAAAAAGCTCTGCTAACCTTATGGTCGGCAGAGCTTTTCCTTACAGATTTATCACTTTACTTTTTTTAGTCTAGCTGTGATAAAAGCGTTATAATCTCCTCTAATTTCAACATAGTAATAGCCTGGGTTAGGATTTCGGTGATAAGTTTGTAGATTCAGCCCTTTCATTTCAGGTATTAAAACCAGTTGGCTCATTAATATTGTCTTCTCAGTATTTAAATCCTCAAACAATACATAGACATTAGCATTTCCAGCAACCATCATTAATGGATCAAACGATACTTGTTCACCTTCTGTATACAATTTTTCACTTTGTACATAATTCTCATTTTCATGTTTAGTTATATCGACATAACGGGTTGATGCGAAAGCACTTGATGTAAACATCAGAAAAACAGCGACCATTACTAGCAACATCGGTTTAATCTTTTTCATAGAGTACTACATCCTAGAATTTTATATTAATACATAATTAATCCATTCCACTAAATGTGTCGAAGTAAGGGAAAAACTGTAATTCACAATAAATACAAGATTAATATACTTTATGTAATTACTTTTAAAGTTAGCTGTTTTAGAACATAAATAATCCCCACCAACCAATTAGGGTAGCGGGGATTTCGTATTATTTAGTGTATTCACTTACTTCAAATGTGAGGATACGATCGTATAGCATATAATCCTTACGGCTGCCGAATGGCCCTTTGTTATTATTGTGCTTATCAATGGCAAAGAATGAAGCACCTCTACCAGCATCTTTAGTATCATACCAAGCAATAAAGTCATTGACCTCTTTCAGGCTTAGGTCGAATTCTTTTTCAAGACCAGTTGTCATAGTGACCGTCAATATGGCACGGTTTCCTGAAGGCTGCTCTGGATCAGGTTTCTCCCCTGCTTGTGGGGTCGCTGACGCTTCATTGGAGTATTCAGAATCCACACCATTGACCTTAGCACTCACAACAAAGTAGTATTTCGTTCCGTTGGTTAGCCCTGGAATAACGAAGTTGCCATAAGAATCTTTTGTTGCTGTTACTGTTTCAACGTATTTACCTGATTCTGTTCCGTATTTGACTGTATAGCTTTCTGCATTCTCAACTTGATCCCATTTTAAAGTAACTTGACTGTCTCCAGAAGTGGCTGTCAATTCCTGAGTTTGAAATTTTCCAAGAGTTATCTCGTTTATGGCAATCCATGTATCAGAAGATTGAGCAGCAATTTTTATACCGCTATACTTACCTGGTGTCACATCAAAAGGGGGTAAAATACACGCTTGATTAAGCTTCATTTCGACTTTAACTTTTTTGGTACTACTAATGGGAACCCAAGTTCCATCTACTTGGCCATAAATTGTATAGTTAACATTAGATGGGTTGGGAGTTGCCACAACAGCTAATTGGACGTTTTTGAGAGTAACCGGTGCGGGGAAAATTAATTGCAAATACTCTGAGTAACCGCTACTATTCCAATGTGTTTTTAGATTATTATCAAATGCATATTCTCCTGACATAGCACTGGCAGTACTACTGACTTGTACAGTTGTTCCTTCAGGAGGTCTAACTCCTAGCATTCCATCAACAGTTCTATTTTCATCTGCTGCATATACCATTGAGCCACTAAATAAAAATAATAAACTGAACATGATTACCGCTTTTATAATATTATTCTTCACATTATTTTCCTCCTAGTATTCAATTGAACAGATTTTAAAATACTATATTCCTTATGACAGTCGCCTCTCAGATTTTCTCTTTACTAGCGCATCTTTTCTATCTCCCTTCTCATTCAGTTGATGCAGAAACTGTTCCAGCTTAAACGGTAAAGGCACACCCATTGCACCCAAGCTATCGGCCAACGATAATCCATCACGACCAGCATAAAAATAGATTGCTGTCGTCCGAAAGATCGGTGTCCCTTGGTTGTAACCAGTCGTCCACTTGTGCGGACAATCCCACGACCACCAGAACCGTAGCCTTACGGATGCCACCCCAGAACACCACATCGCTGTCCACTTTCTTTTCTTAATAGCTCCTGCAAACACCAGAAAAAAAATCTAACGCAATCAATATAAGCAGCACCTGCAGTGATTTATCCCATCCGTCCAAAAATGTAATTATCAGTCCGACAAGCGCAGCCCCCCTGTCGCTGCTTCCTTCCCTGATGTGCCTACCATTGCGGCCCACAGATGCTGTCAAACATTTTTATTTGGCTCATTACTTGCTCCCCTTTGCAAAACAAAGCGCCCGACCACTCCGAGGGCATAAAAAAAGCCCGCGAAATCCTCGACGGGCATGTTGTCGTTCAATCTTATTGATGATATTTTTCACTGCCGTTTGAGTTCTCTCTAAAAACTCGGCATATGCATCCAAGAGCTCTTTATGCTCTTCAAATACGTTTCTAGGTGGTTTCACAGCTATTAAGCTTGCATGGGCTTAATCCGGAATTGACTCCTCATTCTCTTCGACATACGCATGTCTCTCTGCTGGCCGAAGCTGGCACTGAATTGCACGAAATAATGGATAGACTTGGACACAAAGACGATGATACAACCCAGCAGATTTATCTGCACATCACCAAACATAAAAAGAAAGAAGCCTCCCACAAGTTCTTAGAACTCATGAGAGGCTTATAATATCCATTCTTATGTTACCCAAATGTTATCCTTCAACCATTTGAACAACGGAAAACCTTGATGAATAAGGCATTTCAGCCTTTATTACATCATTCCGCCCATTCCGCCCATGCCACCCATATCAGGCATTGCAGCCTTTTCTGGTTCTGGTTTGTCAGCGATAACTGCTTCGGTAGTCAGGAACATTGCTGCTACGGATGCAGCGTTTTGCAATGCATAACGAGTTACTTTCGCAGGGTCTACGATACCAGCTTCGATCATGTTTACCCAGTCGCCAGTAGCTGCGTTGAAACCAACGCCAACTTCTTCGCGTTTCAGACGCTCAACGATGACAGAGCCTTCTTCGCCTGCGTTAGCAGCGATCGTACGGATTGGAGCTTCCAGAGCGCGCAACACGATGTTTACGCCTGTCTGCTCGTCGCCTTGCAGTTCAACGGCTGCAACTGCTTTGTATACGTTCAGGAGCGCTACACCACCACCGGATACGATACCTTCTTCAACCGCAGCACGGGTTGCGTTCAGGGCATCTTCGATGCGCAGTTTGCGTTCTTTCAATTCTGTTTCAGTAGCCGCACCGACTTTGATGACTGCTACGCCGCCGGACAATTTAGCCAGACGCTCTTGCAGCTTCTCTTTGTCGAACTCGGAAGTAGTTTCTTCCAATTGTGTACGGATTTGGCTAACACGAGCGTCGATGTCGGCTTTGTTTCCAGCACCGTCAACCACAATCGTATTTTCTTTCGTGATACGCACTTGACGTGCAGTACCCAGTTGGTCCACGGAAGCAGATTTCAGGTCCAGACCCAGTTCTTCCGTGATTACTTGACCGCCTGTCAGGGCAGCGATATCTTGCAGCATTGCTTTACGACGGTCACCAAAGCCTGGAGCTTTAACAGCTACAGCGTTGAATGTACCACGCAGTTTGTTGACAACCAGCATCGCCAGCGCTTCGCCTTCGATGTCTTCAGCGATCAGAACGAGCGGCTTGCCTTGTTGTACGATTTTTTCAAGCAATGGCAGGATTTCTTGTGTGTTCGTGATTTTTTTGTCTGTGATCAGGATATACGGATTGTCCAGTACAGCTTCCATTTTGTCCGTATCTGTAATCATGTACGGGGAAATGTAGCCACGGTCAAACTGCATACCTTCAACGACTTCCAGCTCTGTTGCAAAACCGCGGGATTCTTCAACAGTGATGACACCGTCTTTGCCCACTTTTTCCATAGCTTCAGCGATCAGTTCGCCTACTTCATCGTCAGCAGCGGAAATTCCGGCTACTTGTGCAATGGATTGTTTGCTTTCGATTGGTTTGGAGATGGATTGCAATTCAGCAACAGCCGCTTTAACCGCTTTGTCGATCCCTTTGCGGATACCGATCGGGCTTGCGCCGGCAGTTACGTTTTTCAAACCTTCTGTGATGAGGGCTTGAGCCAAAACTGTAGCCGTAGTTGTACCGTCACCAGCTACATCGTTTGTTTTGGTAGCTACTTCTTTAACCAGTTGAGCACCCATATTTTCGAATGCGTCTTCCAGCTCGATTTCTTTTGCAATCGTTACACCGTCATTGGTGATGAGCGGGCTACCGAATTTTTTCTCAAGTACAACGTTACGGCCTTTCGGTCCGAGTGTTACTTTAACAGCGTTAGCCAATGCGTCTACCCCGCGCAGCATGGAGCGGCGAGCGTCTTCACTGAATTTAATGTCTTTAGCCATTTGTGTAAAACCTCCCTATGGATTATGAATGATTCGTTCGATTCCTATATTCAGGTCCTGTCCGGATTCCGGTTAACCGATGATCGCGTGGATATCGCTTTCTTTCATAATCAAATATTCTTTACCTTCATATTTGATTTCCGTTCCAGCGTATTTAGAGAAAATGACACGGTCACCTTCTTTTACTTCCAGAGGAATACGGGCACCATCTTTCAATGCGCCTGCGCCAACCGCGATAATTTTGCCTTCTTGCGGCTTTTCCTTGGCAGAGTCAGGAAGTACGATTCCGAAGGAAGTCGTCGTCTCTTGCTCAATTGCTTCCACCAATACGCGTTCACCCAAAGGTTTGATCATGAAAAAATAGCCTCCTTATTAAGTGTTTTATTCTTTAATTCGGTTGTTATGCTGTATGTATTAGCACTCGACAGTCGTCAGTGCTAACAACCAACTTTATGATACTCAACTTGAGATTGAATTTCAAGTCCCTAATGTATTTTTTATGGGAATTTTTACGGACAGCCCTTCTCGATTATTTCCATCTGACTTAAAAATAACCGTTGTCCTGGGCAAATGCTTATTTTTTAGGCAGCCCAACCGCTGCTTTTTACAATCTGCAAGTCGTCATTTTAGCTACAGGACCTGAAAAAAAACGTTTTATCAAAGCCCATTCAGATCCTGCGTCCTGCCTCACTATTCATGTGCTACACGCATGTGGGCCTCACGTTCCTCCTGTGCACGCAGCTGCCTGCGGTACACGACCGAAGATAAATACACGCTCACTTCATATAGTACCAGCAACGGAATCGCCACCAAAAAATCGGATATAAAATCCGGCGGGGTAATGACAACTGCAACGAACACAAGCAGAAAATAAGAAACTTTCCGCCATTTGCGAAGCCGCATCGGAGTTAAAACATGAATCCCCGTCAGAAACATGATTAGCAACGGGAGTTCAAATAAGAGTGCCACAGGCAGCACAATATTAAACATAAAGGTGAAATACTGCGTGATACCGTACGTTTCATGCAATCCCATGCTTTTGGTGACAGACGACGTAAACTGAATCGCCATCGGGAAAATAATAAAATAGGCAAAAGCTGTACCAATGATGAACAACAGCAGCACGTAAGGCACATAGCGCAAAGTCGCACTCCGCTCCTGCGGCCGCAATCCAGGGCTGACAAACTTCCATAGCTGATAGCATGCGAACGGCAGTGCCACCGCAATCCCGATGATCATAGCAATCTTCATGTAGATACCAATCCCGTCCCAAAAGGAAAATGCATTCAGCTGAAAAGCTTGTGCCGAACCGGAGCGAATGAGCCAGTCATAGACAGGCCCCGCCGCGAACAAGCCGCTAACCAGCGCCAGAACAAATACAATCAGCACATAAATAATTCTGCGACGAAGCTCGCCCAGATGCTCCATTAGCGACATTTCTTGCTCTGATGGGGTCAAGCCCACTCCTCCCTTCCGAACGGAACGCTGTACTGCAGCAACCCTAAAAAATAAAGCCCTTCCCTGAAGAAGAGGCTCATGTTCATAAATTTACGGCAATCGTTTATCCTCAGGCTGAGGCTGAACCTCAGAAGACGTCGGCTGGGATGCTTGAACCACACTGTCTTTCACGCCTTTACGTTCCGTCCGTTCGTCTTCGGACAAAATATCGCGTGCCCCGTTTTTAAACTCACGGAATGTCCGGCCCACAGCTCGTCCCAACTCAGGCAGCTTGTTCGGGCCAAATAGCAGCAGGGCCAGAATAATCAACAAAATATAACCCGGTGCTCCAATATTGGGCATGTGCAGCAATCCTCCTTAATCAATCCTTACGGGTATCATACCACACACAAGTGCTGCCTTCTACCGGAACTGGCCTGTCACCATAAGAAGCGCCTCTGGAAGCTGATCCATAATAGCTGCCAAATTTTCATGCACGCCTTTGGGCGTTCCCGGCAAATTTACAATCAGTGTGCGCCCACGTATTCCCACAATTCCTCGGAATAGCATAGCCGCCGGATTTTTCTGCATCACGCTCATTCGCATCGCTTCGGCCATACCTGGCACTTCGCGTTCCACGACCCGCCGAGTTGCCTCGGGTGTCACATCACGGATCGCCAGCTCGGTTCCGCCCGTAGTCAGTACCAGGTCTGCATGAAAATAATCGGTCATTTCGATTAAAGCCGCAATAATCTCATCCGGTTCATCGGGAACGATCCGGTACTCTACAATCTCTCCGCCCAGTTCTTCTTCGACGAGCTCCCGGATGACCTGTGCGCTTGTATCCTCACGCTCTCCTCTTGCCCCCTTATCACTGGCTGTCAGGATCGCCGTTTTCCACACCATAAGATCACCCTTCTCCTATCATGAAAGAATACTTTCTCTTCTGAAAATCAGAAACAGCCACGCTGCATCCTCCATCACATCACAGTACCCTCTCGGCGACAATGTTATCTATGTCAAGGTTTCCGGTGGTCCTCCCTTTGAAAATCCCCATGCTTGCCGCCTGTTTTGGATTGCAGCATGGTAGGGCCGATGATCATATCTTTTTGCAGCGCCTTGCACATATCATACACGGTTAACGCTGCGGCTGAAGCCGCTGTCAAAGCTTCCATTTCTACACCTGTTTTACCCTCGGTCTTCACTTCAACCTCAATATGGAGCACATCATGTCCATTATCGGAAAAAGTAATATTTACGCCTGTCAGGGCCAGCGGATGACACATCGGAATCCAGTCCGACGTTTTTTTCGCGCCTTGAATCCCTGCGACCTGCGCTACAGCAAGAACATCGCCCTTGCCGATCCTTCCTTCTTTCACAGCCGACAATGTAGCCGGATTCATCGTAATCTGTGTCACAGCGACTGCCGTACGAACCGTGGACGCTTTGCCCGAAATATCCACCATACGAGCCCGTCCCTGTTCGTTAAAATGAGTAAAGGAATCCACGACTCCCTCACAGCTCCTTTCACATACCAGATACTTCGTTTCATTAGTCATTTCTTAGTTTTGCATAATCAGAATCCAAAGACCCTTCCGTGGTAAAAAGAACATCCACTCTCAAATCCCCCAGCTCCATGGGCACCCGCTCCAGCAATTGTCCCGGCAGCAGCAGCGAGACATAAAGCGGACCTGGGTAGCCGTTGTTACGCTTCCCTGCCTCAACCTGTGCGGTAAAGCGGTCATAGTAGCCCCCGCCGTAGCCAATTCTACCTCCCAGGCGATCAAAGGCCAAGCCGGGCACAACAACCCAGTCGATTTCCGTCCACCTTGCAGGCAGCCATTCCTCGCATGTCGGTGCAGGCTCAGGAATGTTCCAAATACCTGGCACGATATCACCGTGCTGATCCATTTCTCTTAGCTCCATGGTCCGGGTTGCTGGATTCACTCTCGGAGCCAGAACACGATCCCCCTGTGACCAGCAATGCTCAATGAGGGGAGCTGTCGAAATCTCGCTGCCGAATGAGAGATAGCTAAATAAGGTTAGCTTGTCTCCGTTTCTGTTTATTCTAAGCTGCTCCCATGCCTCGATTGCATGTCGACAGGCCACAGCCGATGCTTTCTGCCTTGTCAACGGGTCCATGGAGTCCCGCGCATCCCTTTGTTGCAAACGCAGCGCGTTTTTCACACTACAGACATCCACCTATCCGCCCTCCCGCACAATCGTCGCTAATACTTCAAAACGTTACAATAATCCATTTGAGTTCATTTGTCAGTAAGTGCTGTACGTTGCAAGTTTCTTTCATTCTTTTTCAGTCCTGATTTAAGTTTATCATTGTTTATACAAATTGACTACACGCGGCTCAAGGGTTTACGAGGCAATAGCAGTGCAATAGTGGGTATTTTCATGTAAACTGGAAGGAAAGCGCCTGCCGGGAAAGCAGGGAAACTGTGCAAAATGTAATGGAGGAACGATACGCGATGCTATTGCAAGTAACCGGAATTACAAAATCCTATGGAATTGAGCCCGTGCTGGACGGGATTAACCTTCAAATATTAGAACGTGAACGCATTGGACTGGTAGGTGTGAACGGTGCAGGCAAATCGACCCTGCTCAAAATCATCGCTGGTGAAATATCCTATGACAATGGACAAATTTTCAAAGCAAAGGAGACCAGCATCGGTTATCTGGCACAAAACAGCGGATTGAATTCGGACCGATCGATCTGGGGAGAAATGATGCTGGTATTCGCTCCACTGATTGAAGCGGAGCAGGAGTTGCGGCAAATGGAGCAGGAAATCGCTGACCCGGCCAATGCGCAGAACGAAAAGCGCTATGCTGATCTGCTGGAACGCTATGCACGACGGTCAGACTGGTTCAAGGATCACGGCGGCTATGAAATGGAGACCCGTATTCGCAGCGTGCTGCATGGCATGGGCTTTGGTTCATTTCCACCGGAGACGCCTGTAGCTACACTGAGCGGCGGACAGAAAACACGCCTCGCACTGGCACGCATTCTGCTGCTTGCTCCAGACGTGCTTATGCTCGATGAGCCGACCAACTATCTCGATATCCAGACATTGACTTGGCTGGAGGACTATTTGCGCGGCTATTCCGGCTCTCTGCTGGTCGTATCACATGACCGATATTTTCTGGATCGGCTGGTAACGACGATTATTGAAATCGAACGCCACCGCTCCACCCGCTATACAGGCAACTATAGCCGCTATATGGAGCTGAAAGCTGCCGAGTACGAAACGGATCTCAAGCATTACGAAAAGCAACAAGACGAAATCGCCCGTATGGAGGCATTTATACAACGTAATATCGTGCGAGCCTCCACAACCAGACGTGCCCAAAGCCGCCGCAAGCAGTTGGATAAAATGGAGCGTATGGATCGACCGATGGGCGATTTGAAAAAAGCCCATTTTTCCTTTGAAACGGCCCATATGTCGGGTAAGGAAGTGTTGGAGGTGCGCGACCTCTCCGTAGCGTATGAGGGTAAACTGCCTTTATTCCAGCATGCATCCTTTGATTTAAAACGTGGAGATACGGTGGCACTGATTGGTCCGAACGGGATCGGAAAATCGACGCTACTCAAGAGCCTGACCGGATCGCTCAAACCTGCTGCCGGCTCCATTCACTGGGGCACGAAAATTAAAATCGGCCTGTATGACCAGGAGCAGACGAATCTGAACCCGACCAATACTGTGCTGGAGGAGCTGTGGAGCGAGTATCCTCATATGGAGGAAGCACGGATTCGTACGGTGCTGGGGAATTTTCTGTTCAGCGGTGACGATGTGTTAAAAAAGATATCTACATTAAGCGGCGGGGAAAAAGCCCGTGTATCTCTGGCCAAGCTGATGCTTCGCGAAGCCAATGTATTGATTCTCGATGAGCCTACCAACCATCTGGATCTGTTCAGCAAAGAAGTGCTGGAGGCTGCCTTGATGGACTATGACGGTACGCTGCTATTCATTTCCCATGACCGTTATTTCCTGAACAAAATGGCGGAGCGTGTCATTGAGCTTCATCCTGAAGGGATACAACATTTCCTGGGGAATTATGATGACTATGTTGCCAAAAAACAGGAGCTGGAGGAGATAGCACAGGAAGCTCTGGAGGCAGGTCAAGCCACCCGCAGCAAAACATCGGCTGCCTCTGCATCCGTAACAGACGAGACCTCATCTAAATCACGTGCGGCAACCTATGCGGCAGACAAACAGGCCAAGAGCGAGGAACGCAGCCGTCAGCGTAAGCTGGAAGCCCTGGAAAACCAAATTAAAGTGTTGGAGGAGCAAATTTTAGGGCTAGAGGAGCAAATGACCCTGCCAGAGATTTATCAGGACTATGAGGCGCTTCAGGAAATTCAGGTACAACTCGACAACCATAAACAGGAATTGGCTCAAACCTATGCGTCTTGGGAAGAACTGTTAGAGGATTAAAGCTACTGCATTAAATCTTGGCCCAAGAAATTTCACATTTGCCTCTTCCTACTTTTTGTACACAGGGATATCCACAACTTATGTGCATGAATGATATTGAAAAATGGCCTTTTGGGCCATTTTTTTATTGTTAAAAAGCCATCTTCAAGTGAAAACCAAATTTATCCACCCTTTTATCCACATTATCCACAGATTCCACAACAGCTAGAGGCGCAAAATATCCCCTAGCTTACAATCTCCAAAAAGCCTTAACCTGCTTGCTTCGAGAATGATTATCCACATTTTCAATGGTATATGTGGATAACTTTGTTCACAACTTGACAGATCATATCATTGTTCGAGCAATATTAAAACCACCGAGTTTTTTGATGAATCATGAAACACCTTGTACGATTGTGACGAACCATGCGGGAGGATAAAATGCTATCATTGATCAGCTCAAACTCCTTTAATTATTCCTCTTGAATTGATACTGTTTTTATAGTAGATAGGCTAGAACAAAAAAAAGACACGACCTCAAATGTGCCGTGTCTTGCTCATTCCTGTTCAATTAAGATTGGACAGACCATTCCTCCAGAGACAGCCCTGGATCTGCCTTCATGTCCAATGAGGTAAATTCACCGCGCTTCCATTTGGCATGAGCCGCAGCTCCGATCATGGCTGCATTGTCTGTACAATATTTCATGGAAGGTACAAGCAGCTCGATTCCTTCACGCTCGCAGCGCTCACGCAATGCTGTACGCAGTCCTTGATTGGCGGCGACACCGCCACACAGCAGAAGCTGCTTCGCACGGTATTCACGCATGGCACGAATCGCTTTTTCTACCAGTACCTCGATGACCGACTCTTGAAAGCCTCTTGCGATAGCTCCAGCTTGAACGGACTCTCCGCGCATTTTCGTCTGATTGATTACATTCAGCACCGCAGATTTCAAACCGCTAAAGCTAAAATCATAAGAGTCCGGCTCCAGCCATGCACGCGGCAAAGTGACGACTTCCTCCGATTCGTGGGCCACACGATCCACATGCGGACCACCGGGATACGGAAATCCAATGGCTCGCGCTACTTTGTCATAGGCTTCCCCGACTGCATCATCCCTTGTCCGGCCAATGAGTTGAAACTGGCCTTCGGACTCCATCAGCACCAGCTCCGTATGTCCTCCTGACACCACGAGTGCGATGCACGGATACACGATATCATGCTCCAACTGATTGGCATAAATATGTCCCGCAATATGATGCGTCCCGATCAACGGCTTGCCGAACGCCATCGCAGCGCTTTTGGCAGCGACAATGCCAACCAGTAATGCACCGACCAGCCCCGGCCCTTGCGTCACGGCAACTGCCGAAAGCTCGCGGGGCGTAATGCCAGATGCTTGCATGGCTTCGTCCAGCATGTAAGTAATGCTCTCCACATGCTTGCGCGATGCCACCTCTGGCACCACACCGCCAAAGGCTTTGTGTGTTTCAATCTGACTGGAAATCAGATTGGAAAGTACCTCTGTACCATTTTTCACGACGGAAACAGCCGTCTCATCACAACTCGTTTCCACGGCCAGTATATAGCAAGGCTCGCCGGAGGCGGTGCCTGTACCTGCTTTTTCCACTTGCGTCATTGCTCCTGCACGCTTCCTTCCTGTTCATTGGATGCCTTATGCGCGGGAAGATCCGCCCACATAATCACGGCATCCTCGTTATTATCCGAATAATAGCCTTTGCGGACACCTGCGGGCTTAAATCCTTTTTTCTCATACAAGCCCTGAGCGATCCGATTCGTTACCCGTACCTCCAGCGTCATGCGTTCCATCCCTAAATATGAGGCGGTCTGCATCAGCTCATCCAACAGCTTGTCCCCAAGCTTGCGCCCGCGAAAGGCCTCACGAACCGCAACATTCGTAATATGGGCCTCATCCATAATCGTCCACATGCCCGCGTAGCCGATGGCTTGTCCGTTCAGTTCCATAATCATATATTTGGCAAAATGATTCATTGTCAGCTCATTGCGGAATGCTTCCTCCGTCCACGGCAGCGTGAACGCCTCATGCTCAATCTCCAGCACATCGGGAATATCCTCCAGCTGCATCAAGCGAAACTCAAGCTTCTCTTCCCGTTGTATGTTCTTTGCCATGTTGTTCACCGCTCTCTTTAGCGCTGACGAAGCAGATTGGCTTCCGCCTCCGCCAGCTGGGTATAATTCGGAACCAGCGTATGTAGCTCGTCATATTCCTGACGAAGCAGCTTATCCGCCCCAAGGCGGCCTGCCCATCTTCCTTCCAGCTCATAGGATACAATACGAAGCTCGCTCCATGCACGCAGGCGCTCGGCAGTTTCGGCGTGAATCACTGTTTCACCGACGAGCCAAATAACTGCTGGACGCTCCTCGGAAGGCAAAGCCTCCAGTCGTTGCAACAGGTCCTCGGTCCAGGTGGACATTAGCCGGATCGCATCCGGCTTCAGCCGCTGCGGGCTATCATCGGTGCCGTCAACTGTATTCACGGCGAACAGCCCCGTGTAAACCTGTCCACGGCGCGCATCCAGCACAGGCACAATCCAGTCTGCTGCCTTCGCTCCAGCTGGACTTTCACTCACCGACTCACTTTTCCCTGCTTGCTCCTGCATCACGATACCACGATTCCACCCTCCCCACGCCAAAGCGTGCAAAGTGGATATGGATGTCACCGGGACGCCCCAGGCCCAAGCGAGGGTTTTGGCTGCAGTCACTGCAATCCGGATACCGGTGTAAGAACCCGGTCCGACACCGACTGCAATGCCGTCTACATCATCACGCGTCAATCCTGCTTCGCTCAGGAGCCGTTCCAGCTCGGTAATGACATGCACCGAGTGATTACGTTCACCATATACATTGCTTTCTCCCAGCAGCTCTCTTCCGTTCATCAGGGCGGCTGCCATCACGGTCGTCGCTGTATCTAACACCAAAAACCGCTCACGCGGCTTTACATTCTCATCTGTATACTCTCTTCTTTGCATGGTTCAAACTCCATTCTCCCGCAAACTGCGGCACCATTGTTCATAAGGCTCGCCATACCCGGTCAGATGAATCAAGCGCTCCCCGACATCCGTCGTTTCTATATACATGTGAAGCCTTTGCTCCGGCAATATATCGGGTATAATACTGCCCCATTCCACCAGACATACGCCTGCTCCGTAAAAATACTCATCCAGCCCAAGGTCCTCTGCCTCATCCTGGGTGATGCGGTACACATCCATATGGTACAAGGGCAAACGGCCCTCATACTCCTTGATTAGCGTAAAGGTTGGGCTGTTTACAATACCCGGGACACCCAAATGGCTGGCAAAAGCTTTGGAAAAGGCAGTTTTGCCTGCTCCCAGATCTCCGTCCAGCACGATCACCGTTCCGGGAACGGCTAGGGCTGCCAAATCACCCGCCAAAGCCCCGGTCTGCGCCTCGGCAGCAGAACGAAATGTATACTGTTCCTGCGAAATTGTCATATGCTTTAATCACCTTTCGTCCACAACTGACCGTTCCAACTTGTTTTTAATTATATAGTTCACCTTATGTCGCCGCAAGGCATGAAGACATGCTATTGTATGTTAGGTAAGACACACAAGGAGGGAATCGATACGATGGGACAAAACGTGTTACTCGTGATTGATGTTCAGCAGGCTATGTTCATGTATGATGAAAAGCTGTATCGTGAGCAGGAAGTGGTAGCGAATTTGCAGCAGCTTTTAGCCAAAGCCAGAGCCGCAGGCACACCGGTGATTTTTGTGCAGCATACGGTTGAAGCGGATGAGGATTTCCGGGAAAACAGTGCTGGCTGGCCTATCGCCGACGTGGTGCGTCCTCTTCCTCATGAACGAATTGTCCGTAAATCGTCCTGGGACAGCTTTTACCAAACCGAATTGCAGCATGTGCTCCAGGAATTAGAGGCCGATCAGCTCATAATCGCGGGGATGCAGACAGAGTTCTGCCTCGACACGACTTGCCGAAGCGCCTATAGTTTGGGATACCAAAATAATGTACTTGTATCGGATGCACATAGTACATTTAATAGCAAGGTGCTGAGCGGGGAACAAATTGTAGCTCATCACAATACGGTGCTCGGCAATCGTTTTGTGCGTTTGCTCGCGACGGCGGATGTACATTTTGCGTGAGCTTGACCATCATAAAAAAATAGCCCCAGTTTGCTGCCAAGACCGGGGCTACATGCATTATTCAGTTTTTAACCTGTCGCAGTTCGTAAGCTTATATCCTCTATAACATCCATATCAATGTAATAAGTTTTCAATCAGTTCAAGGAATCCACGAGATTCTTAACTTGTGGATGGAGGTTCAGTGCATTCAGAACAATCGTTAGAGCCTCCGCACGTGTGGCATTGCCCTGTGGATCAAATGCGCCATTGCTCTTGCCATTGATAATACCCGCTTCTGCGACATCCTTAATTGCGTTCGTTGCAAAGGAACTTGCAATGGATATATCTGTAAAGTTACCTTTGGAATCATCTTTATTCACACCACTCAAGTTCACAATACGGGATAGGATGATAGCCATTTCTTCACGGCTAATCGTTTGGTTCGGTTTGAAGGTTCCATCGCCATATCCACCAATTACCCCTGCGTTAGCCAGCTTCTCAATAGCTTCCTTAGCCCAGTGACTGCTAATATCACTCATAGCAGCGGAATGATCAGCACCGCCACTAATATCGAATGCGCGAGAGATAAGCATTGCGAACTCCGCACGTGTGATATTGCCATTAGGTTTGAACTGTCCATCCCCATAACCTTTGATAATCTGCAGTTTTACAAACGTATCGATCGCCTTTTCGGCCCAGTGCCCTTTAATGTCAGCCATTTCAATCTTGGCATTAGCTTGCTTAGCTTCCGCTACCTTGGACTCGATAGCTTTAACAGAGCTTGCTACATTAACAATGCTGCTCTTGAATACATCAACAGTAGGCTGCGCAGGTTCAGGAGTTGGTGCCGGAGCAGGCGATATGGTTGGTGTTGACGATATAGTCGATGTAGAGGATGCAGATGATGTATCCGTTACTGATTTATCTCTGTTTCTGGATGGCGATGTTGGCGTGACATCCTTGGAGACAGCGGAAGCTGCACTGCTACCTGCACCATTTACAGCTTTTACCGTAAACGTATACATGGTGCCATTTGACAGTCCCGTTACCGTGATCGGGCTTGCCGCTCCTATTGCGGTGATATTCCCCGGTGAGGCTGTGACCTCGTAGCCTGTTATAGGGCTTCCTCCATTCACTACAGGGATGCTGAAGCTGACGGTGGCTTGTTGATTACCTGCCGTTGCAGTTACATCCGTTGGCGATGACGGAACTGTTTTGGGCGTTTCGCTCACTTCATTGGAAGCAGCGCTTTCTCCTCCCGGGTTCGTTGCTTTGACGATAAAATAGTATGTGGTGCCATTCTCCAATCCTGTTACATCATAGCTGTATATCGAACCGCTTACCGTGGTTTCTTCTGACCCATAAGCCCCGGAAGTCGTACTTTTGAATATTTTGTACTCCGTGGAACCGATGATCGGACTCCAAGTAAGGCTTACGTGCGAATCGCCCGCTGTGGCGGGCACCAATACTGGCACTCCAGGCACTGGAACTTGCGGCGTTGCACTCGCTTCGTTGGAGTTGTCACTGTTACCTCCTGAGTTGCTTGCCTTGACTACGAAAAAATATGTCATGCCGTTCGTTAAACCTGTTTCCGTGTAGCTATAGGTCGCCCCGCTCACTGTCGCAACTGGGATTGACTCGTAGGACCCCAATGTTGTTCCCTTGTAAACATCGTAGGTGACTGCTCCTGAAACACTGTTCCAGCTTAAAGTCACTTGTCCGTTACCGGCTGTCGCTGTGAGCCCTGTTGGTGCCGTAGGTGGGGCAATCTGTGGCTTTGCGCTCACTTCATTCGAGGCAGAGCTATCCCCGTGTTCATTGCTAGACCTAACCGTAAAGTAATATGTTGTACCGTTGGTCAGCCCTGTTAATGTTGTAGTTGTTCCGTTGACTGTTGCTACCGGAGCTGCATCGTATATACCTGGCGATGTTCCTTGATACACTTTATAGCTCGTTGCATCCAACACGCTGCTCCAGTTTAATGTTACTTGCCCATCACTTGTTATAGCTGCAAGTTCAGTTGGCGCGTCCGGAGTGTTACTGTAAAGTTGGAACTCTGTAATGGCAGGGAAAAAACTCCACGAGTTAATGGTGACTTTCACATATCTTGCACTGACAGGTTGAGACAATGTTTGATTAATCGTATTCGTAGTACTGCCAGACACTGTATCCACTACAGTCCAGGTTAAATCATCATTACTTGTTTCTAATGTGATTGCACTATTGGCCCGATCAGACCATGTCTCTACAACATAACTATTAAATTGTGTTACCGAGCCTAAGTCAACCTTAAGCCAAGGAGAACCGCTTGCGGTTGAAGGTCCCCACTCACTACGTGGATTACCGTCCACTGCATTACTTGGAAGAGTACCAGCCCATAAACTACTGGCTGTTGCCGTTTTATTTAATGCCAAGTTAGTAGAGCCTGCATGTACAGGGGTCATTCCTGCCATAAGAAATAATACCAATAACGAAGAAATACACCGTCTAATCATCTGTTTCTTTCACTCGCCTCTCGTT
Source organism: Paenibacillus peoriae KCTC 3763 (assembly GCF_000236805.1). Lineage (GTDB taxonomy): Bacteria > Bacillota > Bacilli > Paenibacillales > Paenibacillaceae > Paenibacillus > Paenibacillus peoriae. Next base: position 18,454 of record NZ_AGFX01000048.1, read on the forward strand.
ATATTCTATGATGAAGTTCATACGAGTTTTGAAACGCTCGATCTGCCAAAACTCCCAACAGTATCGCTTGATTCACTCCCCATATCGCCTCTCCCTCCCGTTGCAACGCATTTTATCACACCGTTCTCACAAAATTCTCACAAAACCACGAAAGCTGTCGATAAATCAAAAAAGAAGCTATCCCCGATAGATTTTTCTACTGGGAATAACCATCGGCTAGTTGTGCCTAGCTTGGGTAAGCGCACAAAAACAAAAGAGCCAAGTGCAAAATACACTTGGCCCTTTTATTGAGAGAAACGGTATTAGTTAAATGAATCCAACAGCGTCTTCAATTGCGGGTTGAGATTCAGCGCATTCAGGATGATCTGCAGAGCTTCTGCACGTGTGGAGTTGCTCTTGGCATCAAACTTTCCATCTGCTCTGCCGCTGATGATACCTGCTTGTGCTTCAGCTTTGATCTCGTTTGCTGCATAAGAACCCTCCAGATCAACGAAATTGCCTTTGGTGGTATCTTTCGATACGTTGTTAAGGTTTAAGATGCGGGATAAAAGGACAACCATTTCCTCCCGGGTAATCGTGTTATCCGGCTTAAATGTACCGTCCTCATATCCGCTGATCACCCCTGCCTCTACAAGTTTCTTGATTGCGTCTTTTGCCCAGTGACTACCAACGTCCTTCAACGCAACAGTAGCATTGTTGCCACCTTGGATATCGAACACGCTACTCAGAATCACTGCGAATTCAGCGCGTGTAATCTTACCATCCGGCTTGAACTTACCATCGCTGTAACCTTCAATTACATGCAGCTTTACGAAAGTAGCGATAGTCTTTTCAGCCCAATGCCCTTTAGTGTCCGAAAGAGTGACTGTAACCGGAGTTTTTTTAGCTTCCTGAATCCGATTCTCAATGTTCTTAATAACATTGATGTCACCCTTCACTACATCTGATTTGAACACATCCTTTGCAGCATCAGGTATCGGAGTAGTAGTCAGTGCAGAAGCTGGTACAGGAGTCTGTACAGGTGCAGGAGTCAGATTAGTGTCAGTTGTAGTAGAACTACCACCACGGCTAGAAGAACGTTTGTCGATCGTAATGACTTTCATTCCAACAACACCTGATCCATCATGAGCAACTGCCTGAATTGTAATCGTACCAGCTTGAGTTGCAACGAGTACACCATCAGCATTGATCGTTGCTTCCCCTGTACCAGCAATTACCGACCAGCTAAAGGTTTTATCCGTTGCATTGTCAGGAGTTACATTTGCCCCGAGTTGAAGAGAATCTCCAACGGACATTGTTCCACTAGCGCCCGACACTGTGATAGCAGTAACCAACCGGGGAGCCCGTGTGACATTGACTGTATAGCTTTTTGTCGTTCCATCCTGCGCAGTCACTACAAGGCTGATGATATTGGAACCCAAGCTTAGACTAATCGGATTGTTAACCGGAGTCCCATTGAGCTGTATAGCAGTCGTCGCGTGGCTATCGGTAGTTGTATACGTAGCTGTCGTGACCGAAACATCGTTAGGCACAGTTGCAGTGTAGGCATACACACTTCCGGTTACCGTCTGATCGAGCGTAATGCCGCTTAAATTCAGTGAGCTTAGGGTGGCATTATTGGAGCCAGCTCGTGTAACAGTTACCGTATAGCTTCTCGTCGTTCCATCCTGTGCAGTCACTACAAGGCTAATGATATTGGAACCCAAGCTTAGATTAATTGGGTTGTTGACTGGAGCCCCATTGAGCTGTATAGCAGTCGTCGCGTGGCTATCAGTAGTTGTATACGTAGCCGTAGTGACCGAAACATCGTTAGGCACGGTTGCAGTGTAGGCATACACACTTCCGGTTACCGTCTGATCAAGCGTAATACCGCTTAAATTCAGCGAGCTTAGTGTAGCATCCGAAGAAACAGGAGTATTCTGGTCAGAGGCCATAGCCGTAGAAACCATGAAAGTCCCCACCATAAACGGGCCATTACTTAAAGCTATTGTATTAATTACCTGATTATCAGATGTTCTGATTACGCTCATATTGCTGCTGCCGTAATTGACCGTAAAGGCTCTACTACCATCGTTTGAGACACCGATCACATAGGGGGAAGAACCAACCGCAACAGTGCTTTCCACTGTATTATTCGTGGTATTGATAACAGAAACAGTGTCAGAGCCACTATTAGCCACGTAAACCCTGCTCCCATCGGGAGACACCTCAGTAGCCGACGGGCGGCCGACCACAGCTACAGTTGCTTCCAATGTGTTGTCCACTACATTGATGACAGAAACTGTATTGCCGGATTGATTAGCTACATAAATCTTGGTACCTGCAGGATTAACCGAAAGACCATACGGTTGGGCTCCCACCGTAATTTGACTGGTAACCGTATCGTTGGTTAGATTCACGACTGCTACTTTATTAGCGCTAGACTGAGTCAGATAAAGCTTCTGGCCTACCCTTACCATTGCTACAGGGCTTGGTAATACACTTATTGTACCCGTAACTGTAAGTGATGCTGTATTGATTACTGACAGGGTGCTACTGTTCATATTAGCTACATAAGCTTTGCTGCCATCCGAGTTAAAGGCTACTCCGTGAGGTTGTGGACCCACTGTTATTGTGCCGACCACCGTATCAGTAGCCGGATTAATCACCGAAACAGTTCCACTCGATCTGTTGGTAACAAAAACCTGGGTACCGTTCGGATTGAACGCTGCACTATTAGGCGAACTCCCAACCGTGATTTTGCCCAATTCCACCGTACCGCTTTCCAAATCCACCACATCAACTTTACCAGTATTAAAGCTTGTAATATAAGCTTTCTTTAATATGTCAGTAGTAGCCGCAGAAGCGGTATTAAAATGACCTGACAAAGTTGAAACCATACATAGAATAGCTATCGCTGCCGCAAACTTCATTTTTCCTTTTCTAAACATTTTTTCCTCCTGATCACTATATATATTACTACCGTCGCTATTTACATGTTGCTGCCCGTCCTCATCTAGTTTTCCATAGCTCCCGACAGTTCACTTAAATTACTCCCCCATTTCGCCTCTCCCTCCCGTTGCAACGCATTTTATCACACCGTTCTCACAAGATTCTCACAAAACCACGAAAGCTGTCGATAAATCAAAAAAAGAGGCTATCCCCGATAGATTTTTCTACTGGGAATAACCACTTTCTTATGAATCCAATATTCAGTTTTCGGCGAACCCTACTCCAAATATGACACCTTCTGGCTTCTCAGCTCCTGCGGTGGCTCCACCCCCAGCTCCTTGCGATAAGAAGCCTCGAACTGCGCGTAATGCCTGACGATTTTTTCCTTGTCCCCACTGCTTGCATAGATGCTCAGTAAAGTCTGATTCATCTCCTCATGCAGGGGATACATGGTCAAATAACTATCAATTCTCTGCTCCGCTTTTCTCCAATCCTCCCTGGCGAAATCCTGCTGGATCAAACTCCGTACAAGCGATGTGTACTGTTTGCAGAATATCGCCTCCAGCGGAGCTTTCCAGAAGTAATCTTTTCTCTCCAGCAGCGGACCTTTGTAGAGCGAGCATACATGTTCTGCTTGAGCCGCATCCTGAAACCCTACTGCACGAGAAAAGTCGTACCGCTCATATTCCAGTACATCGTACGTTCGATTCGATGGCTCTAGCATGTATCCTTCGTTCGTTTTCTGAATCTCCATGCCGATTTCTTGCTCTTTCAAAAGTTTCTTTAAACGATACATCGTGTTATGCAAATTATGTGACGCGCGGTCCTCGCTCATATCCGGCCACAACAAATCCGCCAACCGCCACTTGTTGAGATTCTGACCCGGATGGCAGAGGAAATAAGCGAATAGCTCCTCCGTCTTGCGTGTCGGAAAGCGGATTAGCGATCCTTCCCGATTTCGGACCTCGAATCCTCCGAAGCACCGAATCGAGGCAAGCCCCACTGGCTGTTCAGCATAGACGACAGGCCGATGCAGCTTGACCAACCGATTCGCGACCCGCTCGATCGCCCCAGGTGTCACGGGCTTCAAAATATAGTCGAAGGCATAAACCTTGAATGCATCCAGCGCATAATGCTGATAAGCCGTCGTGAAGATGATTTTTGTCTGCTCCGACGCTTCGTTAATATTTTCCGCAAGTTCCAGCCCGTTCATCTTTGGCATTTCCACATCGAGGAAAACAACATCTGGCCGAAGCTCAGGCAGGCTGGCCAGCGCCTCAAGCGAGCTTGTAAAAGCACCTATGATCGTAAAATACGGATTTTGCCCGATGACGTGTTTCATTAAACTCAAAATCGGTATTTCGTCCTCCACAATGACCACATTAAACAACCTCGCTCCTCCTTCGTTTACCCGACCCGGTCACTTTGTTATTCCTTACAGGCAAATACATTGTTATTTTAGTTCCTACTCCTATATCGGAGCTGATGTTTAGCGTTGCCCCTTGCAGAGAGTCCAGACGTTTGCGGATATTATGGATGCCGATGCCACAATCCTGCAGGTTTCCTGTGGACATGCGGTACAGTAGATCATCCGGTATGCCGACACCGTTGTCCTCGACTATCACCCGGATGAAACCGTCCCCCTCGTTGATCACAATCGTCACCTTGCCGTGTCCTTCCTTCTCAAACAATCCGTGCCGAATCGCATTCTCGACAAAAGGCTGGATGCATAAAGAAGGAATTTCCAAATGCTTTATACGGTTATCGTAGTGAAAGTCATAGTCGAACCTCTCTCCGAAACGGGCTTTCTCAATCTCAACATACGCCTGGATCAACTCCATTTCCTGGTAGAGAGGAACGAACAGCGTGGAAGAATCCATGTCCAGGATGTAGCGCAAGTACTGACTGAGCATTGATAACAAGTAGGCAGCTTTTTCCCCGTCCGTATAGCAAAATGAAATCACACTGCTCAAGGCGTTGTAGAGAAAATGCGGTTTAATCTGCGCTTGATGGAACGCCTGCTCATTGCGAATCGCTTCTTGGAGCGATGTTTTCACAGCGATCAGGGTCTGGATTCTGGCAATGAGCGTTTCCGCCTCAAACGGCTTGGTCAAATAATCGTTCGCCCCGGCCCTGAAGCCGAGCGCAATGTCTTGGGGCGTATCCTTAACTGTTGCGAATAAAATGGGCAGATCGAGAATGGAGTAGCTGCTGCGCAGTCTCTGACACAACTCAATGCCCGAGATCCCTGGCATCATTACATCGAGAATGACGAGATCCACTTGCGGGTACTCTTCTATTTTCTCCAATGCTTCTTTTGCCGAGAAAGCGGTGACGACATTGTAGCGATGCCGTTTCAAAATATTCAACAAGGTGTGGATATTGGATGCTTCATCATCAACAATCATTACGGTGTGCTCGTGTCCATCCCAAATATTCAGCTCATGATCCTTATCGGTATATCGCTGCTGTTCTTCCAACGCATATGTCGTTTCACGATTATCCGGTACTTGAACTGCGCTTGGCAATGTGAACATCATGCGCGTGCCTATACCGACCTCCGACCAATCCACCCGAATTTCTCCACCCATCCGTTCGACCAGCTTGCGGCTAATGTACAAACCAACGCCCATTCCTGTATATCCATCCTTAGGCAGCGGCCCATCGAGTTGCTCAAAATATTCGAAAATTACAGCATGTTTATCCTTAGGAATCCCTGTTCCAGTATCCTCGACAGAAATAATAACAGTTCCCTGGGCAACGCTCGCTACCACCTTGATCGACCCTTTGTCTGTATGCTTTATGGCATTGCTGACCAGATTGTACATGATTTGACGCAGCCGATTCTCATCCGCTTGCACCCAGACATCGGGATCGACTTGATTATCCAGTTGCACAGCTTTGCCCAAAAGCTCAAATTGCAGTACATCGAATACAATCTGTGTTACCATTCTGGCATCCACAGCGGTCGGATGCAGACTCAGTTCCCCGTGCCTCAAACGAGTAACATCGACTAAATCGTGAATGAGCATGGACAGCTTGATCGATGTATCCTTGATCAGCGAAAGATTCCGTTTTTGCTTTGGTGACAGATTTTTTTCCTCATCATCCAGCAAATAAGACGTCATATTCAAAATGCCATGCAATGGAGTCTTGAGCTCGTGAGATGTGTTCATCAAAAACTCGTCCTTGAGCTCATTGGAAACCGTCAATTGATAGGATAGGAGCTCCGTCTTCTCATAAGCATTCGAGAATCGAACCACGAGCAGGATATTCATGATGATGATGAAACAAACGACTCCGAGTTTTCCCAGCAGATCGGTCGAAACCATATTCTCCGAATAGAGGCTTCCGTCCACCAGAAAAATCATCATCGAAACGCTTCCGCCAATAAAAAGCATTAATTCCTTCCGATCGGATGAGCCGCCTTGGCTTTGAATGTACAGATACACCATTCTGCCAATAATGTATAGGAAAACGATGATTAAGTAAAAAAAGAAAGCGTATTTTCCCTGGATATGCACACGATAAGGCAACACGACAACCGCCGCAATATATAGGGCTAACGGAGTCAGTATCAGCTTCATCATCCGAGACGACATGAGGCGGGCTTCAACTGAACTGAAAAACAGGATGAGCACCACAGCGCCGACAAATTCGCTTAAATCCAGCAGCTTGTAAACAATATCAAAAGGGAGGCCAGGCAGTACCCTCTGGAAAATCTTTTCGCCAAAAAGTGCTTTTTCCAATAAAAGCAGCAGCAAATACAGCCCGCTGAGCCAATATGTTTTCTCTCTTCGCCCTAGCAGGAAGAAGCTGAGATGATACACACCAAACATGCCAAGAATAAATATAATTCCGATATCGGTGCCGATCTGTATACTGTTTAGCTTCGTCACATCTTCAGCCAATCCGAACGGGATCGAGCCAGCAATACCACCGGTGACAAATACATAGTTAGACACTTGAATTACAATGTCGATTTCTTTGGCATCCGTGTGGAAAAACGTACTGTAAGGCGTATTTCCGGGCTGATGCGCCTTGATATCGACTGCTGGGCGCCCACTTTCGCCTTCTAACTTGCCGTTAATGAACAAGCGATGGGAAAGGCGAATACTCCTTATTTTTAAACCTAAAACCTCATCCGTATCTTTAACCAACACTTTCAACCGGTACGTGCCATAACCTGTTCGGTTCATACCGCCATTCACTGATTTTCCTTTCCACGTGCCAGGTACGGATAAATACGAGACCTCCTTACGCGTTCCTTCGCGAAAATCGGCAGGCTCCAGTAATTCGCCTTCATAAAATTCCCACTCTCCATCCAGGTTGACCCATCCCTGCTTGTGGAAATCCCAATCCGACAAATCCAGCACTCCCCGCTTAACAGGCGGCATGTTCTGATTCGGTATCGTTTGGGAATAAATAGCGACGAACAACGCAATGGAGACCGAAAAGATCAAGCCAATTCCGATGGCTTTGCGGTAATGCCCCCTTTTAATACATAGCTCCCCCTCAGAATTCAATTCAGCACTTTTTCATTCTATCATTACGCACTTCACGAAAAAATCAGAAGTTTGATATCAGTGACACTGGAAAAGATCGAACTAGAAACGAAGCTGCTTGAGGCTCAGCAGGTAAAAGAAAAAAGCAGCCATCACAGAGGATGCTCTGCGACAGCTGCTCATATAAAAAGCGCCTCTGCGGGCGCTCATTTAGTGTGCTATAAGGCGACTATGAATTTGTAGTTTGTATCGTGTGGTTGATAGATGCTTGTTGCCCATCTCCTATTGTTCTTTCAGACGATCCACACGAACGGTTTGGGTATTGCCGGGTCTGCTGCCTATCTGTACGGTGGCCATACTGTTCGCTTCGTCTACATGCTCAATCCAGATCGGTTTTCCATCCAATTGTACGGCAATGGTATCAGGTGAATCGTAAATCGCTTTTGCTCGCTCTACGTTCATGCTGTTCTCCCCCTGCTGATTGTTTTTGTATGCATTCATTTAGAAATATAGGTGACCTAGTCCTCATCTATAATCCGTTCAACGTCCAATGAAGGGATGCTATGAGAAGGTGAATTTGAAACTACAGCCTCCAAATCCACATGACCCACAGCTACGGGAAAAGGCGGCCGGATTCCATGGGAAAGGGCAAACTCGGGCGGCAATGCATCCTGTTCGCCTCCGGCGGGCCCCCGAAAGGCGATATGACTTTGACCCACACGATGACTGATCTGCCGAGGATAGGATTTTCCGGGCATAAATTGTGTACCTCCTTTTGAATCGGATATGCCTTACTATGCACTAAAAAAGCTACAACCATGCGCAGGAAAAGCAATTCGCAGCCTTCATTTACACCTCATACAATCCTTTGTACGAAGCATACTAAGCGAAAACTTACTAAGTAAAAAATGATATGCCCACAGCCGGGACGCCCGGAATCGAATGATACAACATACTGACTAAAGAAAAGGAGGACTGGCGGTATGCATACGGTCTGGAAAGGCGCAATCAGCTTCGGGCTGGTTCATGTGCCAGTTAAAATGTTTTCAGCGACGGAGGATAAGGATATTTCCATGCGCTACATTCACAAGGAGTGTGGGAGCCCGCTGAGTTATGTACGGAAGTGTCCTGTTTGTGACAAGGAGGTTGAATGGGAGGAAATTGGAAAAGGCTACGAATATGAGAAGGGAAAATTCGTCATGTTTGACAAGGAGGAACTAGAGCAGATCAGCGGACAAGCGGATAAAAATATCGTCATTTTGGATTTTGTAGACCTGCAGGAAATTGATCCGATTTATTTTCAAAAAACGTATTATTTATCCCCGGATCAGGCTGGCTCCAATGCGTATAAGCTGCTCATGAATGCGATGAAGGATACCGGAAAAATCGGTATTGCCCAAATCTCCATTCGCTCCAAAAGCAGCCTGGCAGCTATTCGGGTGCTAGATGAGTGTTTGGCTGTGGAGACGATGTTTTACCCGGATGAAATTCGTCCCATTGCTCAAGTTCCTAACCTACCGGGGCAAGAGGAGGTTAAAGAGAAGGAACTGACGATGGCAAAGATGCTGATTGAGCAGCTATCCACACCTTTTGACGCAGCCAAGTATACGGATCAGTATCGCGAGCGTCTGCTGGATCTCATTCAGCATAAAGTGGCCGGAGAAGAGGTGCGAGTCGCTCCGACACAGCCGCAGACCAATGTCGTGGATTTAATGGCCGCTCTTCAGGCCAGTATCGAGGCCGTCAAACCTGTCGTTACCGATCCCGGTCCTGCTGCTCCCGGCCCTGCTGCTGCGAAGAAACGCCCTGCGCGTAAACCAGCAGCCCCGACAGCACAGCAGGCGGCAGCAGGCGATGACATTGCTCCGACTCCGGTCAAAAAGAGAAGAAGCACTGCCAAACGTAAAGAAACTTGATAAAGAAACCAGATAAAGAAACTTGAGATCATACAGAAAAGCTGGCTAAGGGGTGACGGTGATACCGCTTTGGTACGACAGGAGCTGGCTGAACGCCCCCCGCTCCTCTTGTACCAGTTGTCGATAGTTGCCTTGCTGTATAACCTCGCCTTGCTCCAGTACAATAATCTGATCCGCATGACGGATCGTTGACAGGCGGTGAGCGATGACGATCAGCGTCATTTGACCTTTCATCCGCTCCAGTGCCGCCTGAATTGCGGCTTCATGCTCACCATCGAGCGCACTTGTCGCTTCATCCAATATGAGTACCGGAGGATGATGCAGGACAGCCCGCGCTAATACCAATCGTTGACGTTCCCCTCCAGACAGACGAATCCCGCGATCCCCAATGACTGTGTCCAGCCCTTCGGGCAGTCTGGCAACAAAGCTGTCTGCGGCTGCAAAATGCAGCGCCTCCCATAGCTGCTCCTCGCTCGCATTCCTGTCCGCCAGCTTCAAATTTTCGCGAACGGTGGCATGGAACAGAAAAGGGTCCTGTGAGACGTATCCAAACGATTGCCGCCACTGTGGCAACAGCTCGTCATCCACAACACGTTCATCTATTTTAATCTGCCCCCCAGTTGGACGTAGAAAGCCCATCAGCACATCGACCAACGTACTCTTGCCTGCTCCCGATTTCCCTACAATAGCTGTCATCCCCCTGGCAGGTATGAACAGATTAATTTGGTGCAGTGCAGGCTCTGTCGCACCATCATAGCGATAATCCAGACCGCGGCACTCAATCCCGCTACGCAGGAACAAGGGATGTCTCGTCGACGCAGCTACATGAAGTTCCGATCCAGCGGATGGAACGCGAGCGGCAGCGGATGTAACTGCAAGCAACGACGGGTCTGAGAAGGCTGCGCATTCCTGCTGTACTTTGGTCACACTTTCAAAAGCAGAGAGCATGGACATGATATATTCCAAACTCGCTTGAATCAGGGCAAACCTCGGCCATAAGCGGGAAAATATGAGGATCAGCACAATCAGCTTTTCTGGTGAAACATGCAGCCATTGCAGGGACGCGAATATAAGACAAACGACAAATACAGCTGCTGCTGTGCGATGCAAAAACTGCGTAGTGGCATTTTGCCGAACAAATTGGGTCGAATTGTCCTCCATACGGCGCGTCAGGGAGCGAAACCAGTCTATGTTGGCAGCCTCCAGCAGATTGCTTTTAATATCCTTCATTCCATTCATATGATCGGTAATGCCAGCAAAATAAATCTGTGAAAGCTCCGTGGTACGGTCTCCTAGCTGCTTGGCATTTCGGATGGAGCGTCGGAACACGACAAACAGTCCCAATCCACTCAGGAATACCAACCCGGTTAAGGAAGGGGATAACCAAAAAGCCAGTGCAATCTGGATCAGCGTAAAAATGACGGCTGTGGTGAGTTGAAGAAGCAAATTGGTTCCCTGACTGACACGTGCCAGCTCGGTCGTCATCACATGGCTAAAATCAGATTTACGCTGGCGCAAATAAAAAGTCCACTGCGCCTTCATAAAGGAAGTATACACATCTATTCGAAGTGAGCGCATAAAACGCTGCTGAATCTGTGAGCTCAGGACCGATTGGTAACGCTGAAGCAGAGCCTGCCCTGTAAGCAGCACCACAAAAAGTAGCAACATCCCCGGCAACAGCCAGCTTTTTGGAATATACGGCAAGAAATGATCCAGTCCACCGGACAAAAACGGCAATCCGGAATGACCGGCAAATACGCCGATGGCCGCCAGCATAGGTACAAGCATATAAATGCCAAAGCCCTCCAGCAGGCTGATGATCATCATACAGCCGATATTGAGAATTAACGTACCACCGTTCACGGTGTACAGCTTGGTTAAATACAATCGCAGGTGAACCATAACGCACACTCCTTATCGAGTCAGTGCTTTGAAAATCGTCGTTTCAACCAAAGAAATGGACGTAAAGGGATGTACAAAAAATGCAGCTTGCGAGGCAGCGGCAGCAAGATCGGATCCCCCGTAGAAGGAAACAAACGGCTAATAAGATAAAGTAATCTGTGTCTTGGCTCCTTTAGGGAAAGCAAGTAAGCTCGGCTAATGGGCTGAGGTGTGACCGCTGTAGCTGTAGCTCCAGCAACGGCAGAGCTGGAGGCGACCGTAGCAGCACCCGCCATGGATCTGGTGATACTGCTCACAGCAGTGTTCACCTTGTTGCCTGTCACGCTACTGGCATCTTTCGCAGTACCAGTAGCGTCACTGGCAGCGTGCAGAGCAGCTTCGCCAAAGGCATCGCCAGCTGCTGCACCGCCGACTGGGGCACCGCCATCCGAAGGGGCGGTCTCCACCGGCTGCGTCAAAGCTATGCTTTGCGATAGCTCTGACGCAGCCGTTCCGTTCGTACCCGGCCCGCTGGCAACCGGGTACGGTGCGGGTACGCTGGCCTGCATGAAGGCCAGCGCGCTCAGCGCGAGCCTGTGCGCCTGCCGGGTCTCTGATATCGGACGCATCGGCTCTGGTATCGGCGTACCCAGCAGCGCAGCGGCGAGCTTCCAGGCCTGCCCGCCCGCAGGCAGGCCTCCGTAGCGGCGCAGCGTCAGCAGCAGCGCCTCCCAATCGACAGCGCATACTGCAAGCCTGTCGATGTCGACTAGCCAGCGCAGCCTGAACCAGCCGTGACGTGCGCCGTGGGCGCTCAAGTACAGGAACTGATGCTCGCCGCCGAGCGTGCAGGCACTGGCTGCCGTCGCCGCCATGCTGTCAGCGGGTGCCGACTGTACCCTCCGGCTCACTCCTGATTCACTGAATTGCCGGCGGTCCCACAATTCATCAAAAGAGGGCTCCCCGCCGGCATCCGGGTGGAGACGCCAATGCAACTCCACCTCTACCCGCTTTTGCGGATGTAGGAAAGATGTATGATGATCCTTCCACTTCCAGCTGCCAAGGACACGCGCTTCTCCGCTTTTGGACTCATAACCGGCTTCCCGTATCCAATGCTCGGCTTCATCCATGTCATCCGGCGTAATGAGCAAATCTATGTCCTTGGAGGTACGCAGGGAAACATCCCCGTACAATTGCTGCGCCAGTGCAGGCCCCTTGAGTATAAATACACGGATGCCATGATCCATGAGCAGCCTGGTCAGCCGCGCAGCCTCTGCTTGAAGATGAAGCATGCGCAGCGTATTTCGGTGATATTGCGCCTGAAGGCTCCCTAGCAATGGGGCGGGAATGGCCGGATGATTCGACTTTTTCAGCTGGAGATATATCAACGGTACTACCCGATGATGATCTGCCAGGTGCAACAGGCGAGCCCAGTCCAGCTTATGCAGATGGATATCAGCGAACGTACGCTGCCATGGAGCAACGTCTTTTTTTAATAAAGAGAGTAACATCGTTAATTCATGATCCTTTTTCCAACGGGCAAGTTCCAGAAGAGACTTGGTGGGCATACTTTCTTCTCCTTCGATTGTTTGAACATCCTTTTGTCTCATCGCATTAAGAATGGCCTTTATTCGCCATTTGCGTATTCGTGGCCGTCACAGTTCGTCTCCCGAATAGACCCACCACCGTAAACGCCCCCATCTCCCGTTCACCTGTAACATAAATCGGTCCGCTTCGTACCCATGCATGTGCTGCCAACCGTCCCGCAGCATTTTTGGCTGTACCCAAATATAGCGTACAGTCCAGCTTTCTGCGCCCCAGCAACGTCATCGCGGCAGAGGCCTGTACAAGACAGCTGCTGCGCCATGGGGTGTAACGGCTTGCCAGCTCCACAGCGTGTGAAATATGCCGAATGGACTTTTCCTGCTGCGGGTCACATTGCCAAGGGGTTTCTTCCATACGTATCCCCCATCGGCCTGAGTAATCCTCAAAAGAACGAAGCTGGTGAAACCTCGCCCATCCCAGCGCCAGCCAGGCTTCCGGCAATAATCTACTGACCTCTGGAGTCAGAAGAAGAAGCCGTTGGACCCGCATATTAAACCATCTCCCGCTGGAGCTTTAGCAGTCCTTCCCGTTCCAGTTCAGCCACAAAGGCATGTACCTGCTGTCTGCACTGTTCCTCGTCCACTTCATATTCATCCGTCAGGGCAGCTACGATCTCTCCGAGTAAAGGACTGGACTCCGCCAATTCCCAGATACGTCCTCCCGTAAAGCCCAAGTTGTAATATTTTCCAGTGTTAATGCTCATCATGACCTTTTCTCCGTCCATGTCACTGACATAGACCTCTTCATCGTACATGATGCGGTAGTGGTCCTTGGTTGGATCAGTGGCTGCCATAGCTGTTTTCCTCCTTATGAATGAGTTCAAGTACCCGTTGTACAATCTCAGACGCGGTAAAAGCGGAGCTACTCCTGAGCAAGCGCCAGCCCTCCACTTTCCGAGCCATCCGGGCCGCAGTTCCAAAATACCATTCACCCAAACCCATTCGCGAAATTGTCCCCCTACGATATGTATGCAGTAGTAATGTATGCAAGCACCCCAGTACGTTTAAGGGCTGTTCCGTAACCGCGGGTAGCTGGCTGGATGGCTCTGCCACAAGCTCGAATACGCCACCCAGGGAAAGCGGTTCGTTATAAAATTCGTCTACTGTAGGGACGGCATATTTATTCCATTCACCTGTAAGCTTAAGCAGTTCCCCATGTTGTGACAGCACAGGATGTCCAGACGTTAAAACAAGCCTGTGCTTTTGGGATCGCACATGCTTGTTTCCCTGTAAAGACTCCAGTTGAAGCAGGCTGTCCAGCCCCAGCTTTTGTTGCGGATAAGCGGGATAAACGATAGGCTCGGATGCCGTAGCTTTTACAGCAATAACATCATCACTGACCATCGGATAGCCGGCCTGTCTAAAAGCAGCAGCCAGCGTCGATTTTCCCGCACCGGATTCGCCTACAAAAGCGTAAGCCTTGCCCCCGATAACTACCGCGCTTCCATGAATAGGAAATATACGTCTTTGCATCAGAAGAACACCCATGCATGAACCCAGCAAAAACAACCGCACGGTGTTCATATCGGCTCCGGGGTAAGGGCATACCTCGATCTCCCTGCCTTCCCTGATGGCAAAAATGGCTGTGCCGGGTATTTGCAACATAAAGCACTCACCTTGTATCACATAATTCGTCTGCTCAAGTTGATCGCTCCATGCTGTCAAATCCGCCTGACGAATGATTACATCCTCTGCCGCTCCCGATGCTGAAAGTACCAGTTCAGGAAGCTTCAACTCACTTGCAATTCGGAGTCCAAAGGCTGTATATTGACCCCGACCGACACTTACACTCCTGTTATGCACGATAGGACTCACTCCCTCTGTCCTTAAAAAAATCCCGTCTTTATTTCCTTGAGCAGCATCTCTAGCCCAAAAGAAATAAAGACGGCTTATCATAGATCTAACTTTATGACTGGCTTCAATGTATGACTATCTGTTAGCTTGGTGGATTATAAAGATCGGCGTCGTGGTCGGACACCCAATCAATCTGTTTCCAGCCTTTCCCCGCCATGGTCTGGTTAATGTCCAGCACCTCTATCGTCGGTTCCTGCCATTCTTTTTTACTCATCTCATCACCTCCCTTCCAATGAATGTGAACGATCCTGCATGATCAAATCAGAACAAATCGAATCAATTGAATCCACAAAGAAAACGGTACACGATCAAACTGTGCATAAGCAGTCGTATATTGGGATCAGACGCCTGTTCGGGACCGGGGTGACGGAGTTTCGACATGGCCGTCTTAATAAACTCTATATCGAGATATTCGGCGGTCCGTAAATCATGGCACATCATTTGAAGCTCCCCCATAAACGTATCCCAGCACGGAATCATACGATGCAGCCAATCTGCAGGCTGTACGCCACGCACACGCTGGTTCAGCCGAACATCATCAGGCAGATAATCCTTCATAGCTGTACGAATGAGTGCCCGGTCTCGACCATTTTGCACATACTGCTCAAAAGGTACAGATAAGCAAAAGCGAATCACCCGGCTGTCTCCCGTTGGATCACGTTCCCACAAGCCATAACGCAAGGAAAGTTTGGTCGCGACTACACCATTTTTGTTGGCAATCGCCAGATTCGAAAATTTCTCTTTTCTCGTCTGATCAGCATTTTTCATCCAGCCTGTGCCACTTAATACCGGAACATCTTCTACATGCATTCGTTTGGCAAACTGCGGGTGAATCAGCGAAGGAACCGGGCTTCGTTTGCCCCGAAATAACGATACATGGGTATCTAGCGAGGTAGCTTTTTTCAGCATCACAGGTAGTAGACGAGACATACGTCTTCCGGTCAGCCTGCTGTAGCGCCACAAGCCCCGAAAGGATTGCAGCCAGTGCAAACGACGAAACTGACGGGCATAATAGTCCAGTGCAGGGCCCCATGAAACGGTAAAATTGCCTCGTGCTCCGGTCAACAGTACACCGACATTGTGTTCCTGTGCTTTTTCATAAAAACCTCTGATCCAGAAGGAATTTTCAAAATATTTATAGGGGGCCTCCATGAGCTCCAGCCAAATATCAATTTCCGAAAACGGGCTTTTCCCCTCAAAATCCATATAATTTTCGTGAATGTTGCCTACATAGCGAGCCGTAGACTGAATATAGCTTCGTTCGTTCGCCAGCAGTGCAGGCGATGTCCAATCCTCAAAATCCTGAACAGGTACATAGCTGTACGCATATAGCGGCTTTTGCTGCAAGTGCAGTGCTGGTGCGGCAAAGCTGGCAACCGCTCCGGAATCCAGTCCCCCGCTCAAGGCAGCCCCTACGGCACGATGCGTTCGCAATCGGGCCGTGACCGCCTGTGAGAATACCTCGCGGAACGCTTCTATGTACTCGCCTCTCGTTTTGAGCCGCAGCGGCTCTACCTCATCCAGACGTGCATATTGATGGAGCATTCGCTTTCCCTCCTCCATAGTGAACCAATGTGCGGGAGGAAGCTGGTTGATATGCTTGTAGGCAGTCGCACCGATATCGACGGATTCCTGCATGGAGCGGATCGACAGAAATTCGGCCAGCCACGGTTCATGCAGTTCTTTTCGCAGAGAGGATAAAGTCAAGAGCGGAGCTACGACCGTGCTAAATGCAAAGCCTGAGTCATGCTGATAGGTGTACAGCGTACGGCTTCCCGTCATATCGCGAGCGCCGTATAAACGCCGTCGCTTGGCATCCCAAATGACAAAGGTAAAATCGCCTATCAAATATTGGGCCGCATCCACCCCCCATTTGTCATATCCCAGTAAAATCAGCTCGCTATCCGTGATTTCCTGCTGTCGCTCCTGTCTGACCCCCAGCCGTTCAAACAGCTCGGAACGATTGTCCAAAATCGCATCCGCGGTGATAACCAGATCTCGCTGCTCATCATAGAAGGGGAGACGTTCATGGACAGATTCCGGGGTCACATGCTGGGCATGACATCCCAAAAAAATGGAGCCTTCACACCAGACACATACGCGGTCGGCGGGATATTTTCGCAGGGCTTGCATCATTTTACCGCCTTCTTCGGCGCTTACGGGCTCACGCTCAAAGCTGTAGATTCCAGCAATTGCACTCACGTTCTCCCCCCTTTTTCTTTGCCTGTACTTAATAACGCTATATCCATCCTTGCAGGAACGTGAGCGGCCGCATGATGCCTTTCATACATTGCATTCATTGCGTGTATCGTAAGTACCCTGTTATCCGTATCATGTTCATCCAGCATTCGAAAAGCAGTCTTCCATTCAAAACCGCTTTGCCAGAGAAACTGGTGAGTACGTTGGCTGATCAGCTCCACATCCGGCTCATCCTCAAAGCGTGCTCCAGTCATCTGCTCGGCCTGCTCCAGCGCCTCCGCGTAGCCAAGCTGCCTAAATATGCGAGACCCGATGCTTCTGCAATATAACTCAATTTCCTGTTTACTCAACAGGTGTTGCCAGCTATGTACTGAATCCTGATGGGGCTGTACATGCTCCCCAACGAACGGGTCACCCGCTCCCATGCTATAAAACAAGCTGGATTTGGGAGGTTCCGCAAAGTTCCCGTAATTTTCAATTCCCGGCTCATAATCAATCCCCTTGCTTTTCAATCAAGAATACTCCTCCTCTAACTCTACTCAAGATGCTTTAATAGATACAATTCGTATTTTATTATAAATTTATGATACATATTGTATCTTGTCAACCCCTTTGATGGATAAATTCTGTACATGACGCTCATCTTAATGCATAAGTACATCTTGGATAAGCGATAGCGGTCGCCTCAAAGCTTTCCAGAGAGAGGTTAAAGAAGGAGCGTAACACTGTGGGACAAGCTGTTAAAGGTACGATTAGCATTGAAGGTCAGGAAATTTCCATCACCAACCCGAATAAACCCCTGTGGCCTGAAGCCGGCGTGACCAAAGCGCTATATCTTCGCAAGCTCGCGGTATTGGCTCCATTCCTGCTCAAATATTGCCAGCATCGTCTGCTAACCGTCATCCGCTGGCCACATGGCATCCACGGGGATTTTTTTTATCAGAAAAATGCCCCGCGCCCCCGGCCAGATTTTATTGAAACCACACTGCATGACGGCATTGAATATATTGTGCTTAACAAGCTGCCACAATTGCTATGGCTCGGCAATCAGGCTGCGCTGGAATTTCACCCCTCCCTGCATCAAGCAGGAAGCCACTTGCCCTGTGAATGGATGATTGATTTGGACCCATCCAGAGAAGTGGAACCACGCATTATGGAGGCCGCCTCCATCGTTGGTGAAGTGCTGGCTTCGCTTGGTTTGGATTCGGTCCCCAAAACATCCGGAGCCACCGGAGTGCAAATTATCGTCCCGATTCGTACAGGTGTAACCTTCGACGAGCTCCGCAGCATCGGACTGCTGGTCGGACAGTTTGTGACGGAAAAACACCCGCATCTGTTCACACTGGAACGGTTAAAGAAGGATCGTGGAACAGCTATCTATTTTGATTATTTGCAGCATTATCAGGGAAAAACGCTGGCTGCTCCCTATACCCCCCGTGCACGCCCTGGTGCTACGGTATCCACTCCGCTTACATGGGAAGAGGTACGGCGGGATGTATCACCGCTTGACTATCATTTGTTGAATATTGAGGAACGGCTAAATCAGATCGGCGACTTGATCGGTAAGGTTCCTCCCCAGCCTGTCGAGGATATTCTAAAGCATATGCGCGCCAAGGCTCATCCAACCTGATTTCCACCTATGCAAAAAAAGGGGACAACCCCCGCAGCCATAACGGCTGAGGAATTGTCCCCTTGAGCTAGTGTATTCCCTTTTTCTTAAAGCGTCCGCCCTTCACATCGTGAATGTTACCAATCGCCACAAAAGCGTGGGGGTCCCAATCTTCAACGATGTTCTTCAGCTTCGCTTCCTCCAGACGAGTGATGACGACGAAAATGACTTTTTTGCTATCGCCTGTAAAGCCGCCTTCACCTTCCAGGTAGGTTACGCCCCGTCCCAGACGATCTGTCAGAGCATCCCCGATGTCGCGGAATTTTTCACTAATAATCCAGACCGATTTGGACTGATCCAGACCTTCAATCGTAATATCAATCATTTTCATGGCAATATAATAAGCAATCATGGAATAGAGGGCATTCGGCCAGCCGAATACAAAGCCTGCGCTTCCCAGAATGAAGATGTTCACGAACAGAACGATCTCACCGACTGAAAAAGGAGTTTTTTCGCTGACGAGAATAGCTACGATCTCTGTTCCATCCAGCGAGCCGCCGGATCGAATCACAAGACCTACCCCAACGCCGAGAATCACACCGCCAAAGATAGCGCCGAGCAGCGGTTCGCCAGGTGTCAATGCACTTACATTGTGAAGTAATGCGGTTCCGATGGACATGACAATAATGCCGAATAATGTAGATAAAGCGAAGGTTTTACCGATTTGTTTGTAGCCGATAACTAGAAATGGAAGGTTCAACAGGGTCAGGAAAATACCGAGCGGGTAACCAGTAATCTTGGAGGCCATAATGGAGATACCTGTAACGCCTCCGTCAATGACGCCGTTAGGAACCAGGAATATTTCCAGGCCCACTGCCATCAGAGCCGCACCAACGACAATCATGGCTGCACGCTGCAACAGGCGTTTTAGTTTGTTCTTAGGATTAGCTGGAATTTTGCTGATCTTGGTCAACTCTCCGGTCACATCTGTGATCTCAGATAAACTTTGGACTTCCTTGCTCACTACACTCATATATAAATCCCCCCGTTACAGTATGATATATTGGACAAAAAAAGGGCTGCTATCCGCAGTTCCCTCTTCTTTACCGCGCTATTTATATAAATAGTATATCACAAAACTGTGATTTCGCGCAAAAAAGTTAGTAAAAAGCACATAAATCTCAATAAAGCGGGATTATATTGATAAAAACGGCGAAAACCGCCTTTAAAGGAGTGGAGAGAGCATGCGAGTTAGAATTTCAGCTGTTTTCTGCGTTCGCGACCGTCTGCGGAATACGTTTAAATCTATGCGCGAGGAGTTGGAAATGTCCTCTTCAAAGTCGGTCGAAAGGCGTTCCAGCGCTGAACGCGCAAAGAGTACAGCAGTCAGCTCAAAATTGTAGAAAAAGCTGCGCATGTCTATATTCGCGGTCCCTACTGAGCCGAGCAAGTCATCCACAATCACCACTTTGGCGTGAATAAAGCCTTTTTGATATTGGTAGAACTCCACCCCCGCCTCCAGCAATTCCTGCACATAGGACAGAGACGCCAGATGAACCAGCTTGGAGTCGGATTGACATGGAATGATGATTTTCACATCCACATCGCTAACTGCGGCCAGCTTAAGCGCCTCATAGATCGCCGGATCAGGAATAAAATACGGTGTCGTAATCCAGATTCGCTGCTTGGCAACCGACAGCGCCCCGAAGCACATTTCCTGAATCGTATCCCATACCTGATCGGGACCGCTGCTCAAAATCTGTACCTCCTCGTCCCCTGAACAGGTATGCGGCGGGAACAGATTCGCATCCATCAGCCGCTCGCCCGAGGCCAGCTTCCAGTCACTCAGAAACGCATTTTGCAGAAAATAGACGCTATCCCCCTCAATCTGCAAATGCGTATCCCTCCAAAATCCCACTTTTGAATATTTCCCGAGGTAATCGTCGCCTACATTGATTCCTCCCACAAATCCGATCATGCCATCCACTACCACGATTTTACGGTGATTTCGGTAGTTGATCCGGCGATCCAGCGTGGCAAAAAACGGAGGCAAAAAATAATGAAATTCCACTCCTGCCTCGTCACAGACGCGAATAAAAGAATAGGGCAAATTGTAGCTTCCCACGCCGTCCACCACAAATCGCACTTTAACTCCCTCACGTGCCTTGCGGATCATGACCTCCTGAAACTTTCTTCCGATTTCGTCCGCCCGAAATATGTAAAATTCCACATGAATATGATGCTGCGCCTGCTCCATCGCGGTCAGCATCGCTTCAAAGGTCTCTTCTCCGTTGGTCAGGACTCGCGTGCGATTGCATCCAGTCAACGGATTTTCAGACATGCGAATTAACTGGTTAAACAGACGCTCCTGATGCCCGAAATGGGGATTGTGCATTTGTTCCACCTGCTCAATCACCCTCGATTGAGCCCACAGACGCTCTTTGAATTCACGAAACAGCTGCGATCCCCCTTTTCGAATCATTTTGCGCTTCTTATAGTCCTGTGCTACAAAGTAGTACACGACAAAGCCAACGAGCGGAAAGCAGAACAAAATGAATAGCCAGGCTACTGCTTTGGACGGCTTGCGGAATTCAAAGAGCAGGATTGTCCCGGTCTGAAAAATAAAAACGATTAAAACCAACAGCAACCACAGCATGTCCAAGCCTCCTTGTATTCTACGTTTTATACCAAGCTCTCCAATTTTTTTGACATGTTTGCCCCTTTAGCTGAATAGATAGTAACCAAGCACTATAGGAGCGATGTCCAGAAAGGAGCGATTATGAAAAAAGGAAGCCTAAATCGCCGGATGACCTTACTTGTCATTCGGGATGCACAGCAACCGCCCAAGCAGCTGCAATGCTCTACAGCCGCTGTCATTCTCGTCCCGACTCTTGTGATCGCGTCTATCTCTACACTCGTAATCGGGCTGCAAATCCGTTCTTCCCATATTATCTCCCAAATGGAAACGAATCTTGCTGTCCAGAGTTTGCAGATGGAGGTTACAGTAGCAGACAAGAATGCAGCCATCGGACGGCTACGAAGCGAGGTCATGGAGCTGACGAATCAAGCGACCAGTATTCGTGAGCGCCTCCAGCGCATAACGGAACTGGAGCAGCAAATGCAGCAATTTATTCGTAAACACGGAAATTCCTCTAGCGCAAGCAGCAATAAATCAACCATAACTCCGCTCTCCTGGGATGCCTCTGGCCATACCGGGGGTGAGTTCATTGCAGTTCACGAAAATACAGTCCTGCTGGCTCGCCAGGCTATGGATGATTTTCAAGAGATCGAATCCCTGCTGGACACGGTGGAACGCACGGTTCCCCGCTCTATTCAGCAGGCGAATGCCGTACAACAGAATCTGGAGCGTAAACAAGCTGCGCAACTGCTTCAGACCCGCAGGCTGGCTCTTGCCGAGCAAGGGAAGCCCTCCATTTGGCCTGTAGGCTCACGCCGAATGTCCTCCAGCTTCGGCTATCGCAGCGATCCGTTTACGGGCAAATCGGCTTTCCATTCAGGCGTGGACATCGCCGGACAAACGGGAGATCCCGTCTATGCGGCGGGGGCAGGCACCGTACTGGAGGCTAATTCCAGCGGAGCCCGCGGCAAGTGCATTATCATCCAGCATCCTGACGGATTCCAGAGCTGGTATATGCACCTGAGCGGGATGCAGGTGGCTCCGGGAGATCATGTCCAAAAAGGACAGACCATCGGCCTGCTGGGAAGCACCGGAAGAAGCACGGGACCTCATCTTCATTTTCAGATCGTCAAGCATAACCAGCCTGTCGATCCATTACTGTATGTACAATGAGGATTTTGCAAAATCCTGACAATAAAAGATTGGGGGAAACCATCATGTTCAAGGAATCGAAAAGAAAGCTCTCCGCACCAGTAACAGATACGCTGCTAGCTAACGGCACCAACTTTGAAGGAACTGTTGAGGCTGAGGCCAATATTCGGATTGACGGCCATTTTCAAGGTGATATCCGCAGCACTCATACCGTCATCATTGGAGAAACCGCGGTTGTGCGTTCAGACATCATTGCACGGGACGTTGTTCTTGCCGGTAAGGTATTCGGCAGCATCACCACAGAGGGACGGCTGACCATTACGCCGACAGGCGAGCTGTACGGGAATACAGCAGCAGCCGCATTAATCATTTCAGAAGGCGGCGTACTGGAAGGCACAAGCCAAATGATCCGCACGAAGGATGCTGAGCCGTTGACCCAGGCGAACGCTTCGAACGACGAATCCTTTACCCGTTCCGACACCTATCCCGACAATAGTAAAGAAAACAGCCAAGCCCCCCTGCAACCAGAAGCGGGATAACAGCGGGCTGACATTATTCCATTATATCCTCCACTCTGCACTTCACAAATAAATGGTATACCTTGCGTATGACGATTTTGGCGCACATATACAGCAGAATCACCAGACTTTTAATGAGCTTCGGCGCATTTTCAAATAAATTGGCTACCTGATCCCGCAGCGTAGGCCACACCCCCATAAGAAAATAAACAGCAGCATGGCAATGATTAAACACAAATCGTCCCTACTGACTGATTCTTGCTGAAAATAGATTAAATAGCGTTAACATAGAAAAAAGGACGTCCAAATGGCAGGCATTTGAACGTCCTTTTGTGATTTTAGCAATTTGCGAAAATTCTGATGCTATGAAAATCAGGCTGTGCAAGAGACTCGGATTAGGTTGCAACATCCCGCTTTACGAAAACGATCCAGGCAATGGCTATAAACACCACATAATAAGCGGCCAGCACGGTTAGGGAAAAGGTAAGATCAGAGCTTACAGTTCCCGGCGGCATGTCAAGATATTTCTTCAGATCCATATGTGTAAAAAGTACGTATTTGGTCCATGCAAAACGATCCGTATTAAACAAGCCAATAGTATTATAGACAAATTTGGTGAACATCATGAACAGCGACAGTCCAATTGCCAAGGCGCTGGAACGAAAAACAGCGGACAGCATAAAAGCAAAGGCCATCGTCACGAATAAGGCGATATAGCTATACAAGAAATTCAGCGTTACGTAAGATATCGGATCACTGAACAGCGGCACAGAACCCGCTGGTGCATCCTTGGATAACATCATCCAAGAGGACACCGTAACCATCAGGATCAAAATGATCGTTCCGAGCAAACTGAACAAAATAACGGATATATACTTGGACAACAGAATTTTGCTGCGAGTCCAAGGCCGGATGAGCAGCAGCTTAATCGTTCCCCAAGTAAATTCACCTGCCACCGAATCAGCGGCAACAATGACCGTAAACGTCGTATTGAGGAAAAATGTAAACATTGTCGTCAACGCAATCCCATCCCACACACTGACCTGATCGGAAATCAGGGAAACTAGCATCGGAATCACAGCAGTGATGACCGCCAGCAGCCCCAGCATAATCCATGTGCGGACACGCAGGTAAATTTTCAGATTTTCGTTATGTACCAGCTTAAAGAAATCAGCCAATGGACCCGCCTCCCGTCATCTCTAAAAATTGATCTTCCAGCGTACGGGCAATCGGGCGAATCGCATATACTTTGACTCCGTTGGCAGCCAGCAGGCTGTTCATCTCTGCGATCTGTTCCCGCTCCAGGTGAAGCAGCAGTTGATTGCCCTCGACGCGCCCTGCTCCGGCAAGCGCATAAGCTTGCTCGGCATCATTGACCTCAAAAGCAATTTCCACCGTCTGTACTTCTCCCGCCGTATTCTTCAGCTGCTTGATATCAACCAGCCGTCCGCTTTGAATAATGGCTACACGGTCACACATCAGCTCCATTTCGGACAACAAATGACTCGATACGAATACGGTAATTCCCTCGGTACGGCTCAATTGACGCAAATAATCCCGCAGTTCGCGAATACCCTGCGGGTCCAGACCATTGGTCGGCTCGTCCAGCACGAGCAGCTTCGGTCGATGCAAAATCGCCTGGGCTACCCCTAGTCGCTGCCGCATCCCGAGCGAGTAGGTTTTGACCTTATCGTGAATCCGGTTTTCGAGCCCTACCAGGTGTATCGCCTCATCCACACGCTTCTGGGTCACCCCCGGAGACATTCGTGCAAAATGCTGCAAATTTTGATAGCCTGTCAAAAACTTGTACATCTCCGGATTTTCAACAATCGCACCGACGTGAGAAATAGCCTTTTCAAAATCCGTACTCATGCTATCTCCACAAATATGAATATCGCCCTTGCTTATGGATATCAGGCCAACCATCATGCGGATCGTGGTCGTTTTTCCCGCACCGTTGGGTCCGAGGAAACCAAATACCTGTCCTGCCGGAACCTCCAGCGTCAGATCGTCCACAATCGCTTTCGAGGAGATGATTTTACTCACACCCTCCATACGTATGACGGGAACCTGTCCTGTCGCTTGCTGCATGCCATGAAACTCCTTCCATCCGGAGTGAAACCCAACCCTTTTACTGTTCATTTCCGGTTTTGGAAGTATTATACCATATTTATCCTTTCAGAAGCACCTTTCGGGAACACCTCGTCACGTCTATTCCTTTTCCTTGTATATCCAAAGCACCCGCCACTCCTCACCTTCCTGCGTCACATAACAGGGCTGTACAATATCAAAAGTGCCGAATCGGGTCTTGTAATGCTGGGTGACCTTAATACGATAGGCCTTTCCTACCTCTTCTCCATCCTGATCTGTACGTATATCATATTCAGTCTGCGGCTCCCCCAGCTCGAACGTGAACGTATCTGTCCCCATATCCTGCATAAAAACGTGCGCACGCTGCTGTACATACGTAGACTTCTCGAATTTTTTCTTCATTTGTGAATGAAAAAGCTCCCATGAGCCGCCGAAATTTCCCGATTGCTCCATGGTGTAAAATTCGTTCAGCACTTTTACCGCTTGATTATCCTCCCCCGTAGACATGACTCCGCGCAGTCCCAGCCACAACAGCCATAACAATCCACATACCAATGCAAAATACAACAGCCTGCGAATGAACATGAGCATTGAAGCTGCTCTCCTTCTAAATAGCACCAATTGCCCCTCCCTCTGCTGGACGATCTACTGGATACTCTACAGATGTATGTGAGACAAGATGAGTTTAGAAGAAAGTAACGGGTCCGATCCTTCAAGTGCACCCGTCTTGCATTTTGCTTAATTAGGCGATACAGCCGTGGTGAGCAGATGCTTTTCCAGAAATTCATGAATACGCTGACGCTCCTGATCATCCACGATATAATAATACACTCCGTTGATTTTACGCCCTTGCCCCTTTAGCTCAACCGCATCTGTCTGCTTGAGAGACGGGCCGATCCGGGTCAGAAAGGTTGTCATATCGTCAAAGGTCATATCCGTGCGAATTTGCTCCCCCGCTGCCTCCAGGATCGGTTTTGCCCTGAGCAGCCCTTCCTTGCTAGCTGACTGTGCAAAAATCTGCTTGAGCAGCTCGCGCTGGCGGGCGTTCCTCCCGAGATCCCCACGCGGATCATCAAAACGCATACGAGCATAGGCCAACGCCTCTGTTCCATTCAATGTCAGATTCCCCTGTGCAAAATGATGGCCCTCATACTGAAAATCAAGTGGATTGTTAACCGTGACTCCCCCTACCAGATCAACCATTTTAGCAAACCCTTCCATGTTCATCTGTACATAATAATCTATCGGATAGTTCAAAAAATGCTCTACCGTACGGATCGACATATCCACTCCACCAAAAGCAAAAGCGTGATTGATTTTGTCCTCACGCCCCCTGCCGATCAGCTCTGTTCGCGTATCACGCGGAATGTTGAACATCAGCATAGAGCCTGCCGCCGGATTTACGGACAGAACGATCATCGTATCCGAACGGCCCGAATCATGAGGACGCTGATCTACGCCCAGCACCAGCACGGTGAACGGCTTGAACTGGGAAATGGCTGCAGGATTGGGTGCACTTGATCCGGTGACTGCACCTGCTGATCGTCCTGCGCCGCCTGTCGCAACAGCAGAGACCACCCCGGGCTGTACAATGCTGCGCGGATGATACATCGCATTGGCTGCCGTTTTAAAGGAATGGTACATATAAGCGGTGTAGGCAGCAGCACCCACGAGCAGCAACGCCGCAGCACCCAATGTTATTTTCAGCCATCGTTTCATACGGAGCCTCCTCTTTACGGATTCACTACGGACCGCCGATAATCTACCTCCATATTGTTCAGCTGCGGCCTGCCGACCGAATAATACGCAAAGGCTGACCGCCTGATCTGCTCTTCGCTGTATACATTGCGTCCATCGATCATAATGGGGTGTTTCATCAGCTCATTCAGCTCACCCAGCCCCACCTCGCCAAACTCCTCCCACTCCGTTAATAGACACAGTGCGTCGCAGTCCTCTGCCGCTTCCCGTGCGTTATCCACCCACGTTATTTCCGAACTGTCCAGCAGTTTGCGGAAGTTAGCGGTAGCGATCGGGTCATATGCACGAATTTGCGCTCCTGCCTCCAGCAGCGACTGCATAATATCCAGCGCCGGGGCATCTCTTACGTCATCTGTGTTCGGTTTAAATGCCAGCCCCCATATGCCAATCGTGGCTCCTTCCAGCTCGCCCAGTGCTTCTTCCAGCTTGCGTATCACATTAAAGCGCTGCCCCTGATTCACTTCCACCACGGATTTCAGCAGCTTGAATTCATAGTCCACATTGCCGGCAATTTGGATCAGCGCTTGTGTATCCTTGGGAAAACAAGAGCCGCCATAGCCAATACCTGCGGATAAAAAGGAGGAACCGATCCGTCGATCCAGCCCCATGCCGTGGGCCACACGCGTGACGTCTGCGCCCACCTTTTCGCAAATATTTGCAATCTCATTAATAAACGAAATTTTGGTCGCCAAAAAAGCATTCGACGCGTACTTGATCATTTCCGCCGAACGGATATCTGTGGTTAAGATATTTGTCGTGAGCGGCTCGTGCAGAGCAGTCAGCACTGCCCCCACATGTGGGTCGGAAGCTCCGATGACGATGCGATCCGGATGCAGCGTGTCCAGTACTGCCGAGCCTTCACGTAAAAATTCAGGCACCGAAGCTATGCCAAAAGTAAAGTTTGTACGGCTCGCGATCAGGTGCTGAATACGTTCATTCGTGCCGACAGGCACCGTGCTTTTGGTGACAATCACCTTGTAGCCATTCATGGCATCTGCCACCTCGCGCGCGGCTCCTTCAATAAAGGACAGATTGGCTTCGCCGCTTGGCAGTGAAGGTGTACCAACCGCCAAAATAACAATCTCGGCCTCCTTTACCGCAGCGGTTATATCTGTTGTAAAGCTCAGTCGGCCCTGCTCGACATTATCTTTGATTAACGCTTTTAATCCCGGTTCATAAATCGGTACTCCGCCTGCGCGAAGCTGACGAATTTTGTCCTCATTCTGATCGATACAGACGACGGTATTCCCAAGTGCAGCAAAACAGACCCCCGACACCAGTCCGACATACCCGGCACCTATTACACATAACTTCAAAGCAATTCCCCCTTTTACATGCTGACTCATTGCATCATGCTTTTGCCCGGCTTCACTTCTCTATACCTCTCCCCGTATACCGATTATGATAGAGCGTGAGCCGTTTGTTTTGCCGATAGGATTTGAGAAAACGATAGATATACACCGGATTGTTATAGGCATACCTCTTCCATAAACGCTTCGGCTCACAGATCAGACGGTACAGCCACTCCAATCCCAATCTTTGTATCGTCAAGGGCGGTCTGCGAACCTTTCCGGTAATATAGTCAAAGGCCGCTCCTACCCCAATCATCACGCCCTGAACGCGATCCTTGTTGCGATACATCCATATTTCCTGCTTCGGGCAGCCTAAGCTGACGAATATGATATGCGCACCTGATGCATTGATTTCATGAATGATGCGCTCCTCCTCATCCGGCTGAAGCTCCCGAAATGGCGGTGAAAAGCTGCCTGCGATGCGGATTCCAGGGTAATCCTGTCTCATCCTTTCCTTTAGGCTATCCAGCGTATCCGGCGTACTGCCGTAAAAATATACGCTCACCTCCGTCTGTGGCGCACGTTCGCACAGCTTGAGCATCAGACTGGGGCCATCCACCCGATCTTGACGCTCAAATCCGTACAGCTTAAGTGCCCATACCAGCGGCATACCATCCGGAGTACATAAATCTGCACGAGCGAGCGCTTCGTGGAACTCAGGCTGATTCCCCGCCGTGACAATCGAATGCGTGTTGCAGATACAGACATAGCTATTCTTTCGTCCCGCTGCCCATTGCTCCAGCGTGTGCACCGTCTCCTGAAACGTAAGCGCCGCAATTTCTGCGTCTGCGATCCTTCCAACTCTATACTGAGGCAGCTGCTTCATCATTACGCTCCTCCATAGCCTTGTTATATATCGCCATCAACTGCTTAACATTCACTTCTTCCGTATAGCATGCAGTATATATTGCCGACACCTGTTGTCTCATAGCTGCATAGCTTTCATAGGCTACCGCACGGCGAATCACGGTCTTTAAATTTTCCAGATCATCATGTTGAAAATGGAAACCCGTCACTCCATCCTCTACCACTTCCTCCAGTGCGCCGATCCGGCTGCACAGCACCGGGGTTCCGACGGAATAGGACTCTACAATCGTCATGGGAAAGCCCTCATACCAAATGGAAGGCACCATGACATACATGGCCCGACTCATGCAATCCAGCACCGTGTCTGCATCCTGCTGGCCGAGAAACCGGATATCCTCCTGCGGGTAAGCGGCGGTCAGTTCAGCCTTTTCCGGGCCGTCCCCAATGATGACCAGTCTCAGGCCCGCCCGATCCTCCAGCCCGGACCAGGCTTGCAGCAGATTGCGCACTCCTTTTTCCCGGGAAATCCGTCCGACAAACAGCAGATAACGATCATTCGGGTCATACTTGGCTTCCACTGTTTTAAGGTGGATAAAATTCGGCTTTACTGAGATGCGATCCAGCGGAATGCCACTTTCCGCAAATTTGTCCCGTGCAAACTCCGTTAGCGCAATGTAGCGGCTTACCTTGTGCTGCCATGTCCCGATCAGTTCGTTGAACTTGATCATTGCCGCCACCGGAATCGTCTGAAGCGGTGAGCCTCGGTAGCAGCCATGACGGATGGAGTGCAGTAGTGTGCCGTGCAGGCATTTTTCACAAACCTCATTCCCTCGCATAAAGGTCGCCGCCGGACAAATCAGCCTGTAATTATGCAGTGTCTGGACGACCGGAATCCCCAGCCGTTCACAGGCATGGTAGACCGAAGGAGAAATAACCGGAAAAAAATTGTGCACATGCACCACATCTGGCTTCACCTGCAAAAGCAGCTTTTGGATTCTTTTGAATTCCGGCAGCGACCATGCCGCTTCCACCGCCAGCTTTGCCATGTTCGCCAGCCCTTTGCTCTGGATGCTGTCGTTATGCACATAATAATGCTCCGTCTCTATGCCTCTGGAGCGCAGCATAGCCGACTCTTGCTCAACAACCTTGTCTTCTCCCCCGCTTTGCTGATAAAAGTTGTGGATGATTAGCACCTTGCTTACAGGAGAATTCATCTGCCCGCTAACCTGTTCACTCACGTATCTGCCCCTCTTTCCTGCGTTGATTGCATGGGACGCCCCGAATCTACGGGCCTCATCGATTGATGACTTAATATTTCATCTGCAATACGATCCCACGACATGCGCTCAACGGTAAGAGACGCCTGCTCAGCCACACTTTGTCTCAGCTCAGTATGGTTCAGCAAAGCAGATATTCGAACAGCCCATTCCTCTTCTGAAAAGCTTTTCAGCATCACACCATTCACTCCATCCTCAATCAAGGTAACGGAGCCACCATTCACCGAAGTGATAATCGGGACACGAAACAGCATGCTTTCCAACAGCACCATCCCGAAAATGTCATAGTGGGTCGGAAACAGCATGAGGTCAGCTACACCGTAAACCTGCCACAGATGACGCTGCTCGACCCTTGAAAAATGCAAAATGCTGTCCGTCAGCCCCAATTCATGTGCATAGGCCCAGTAGCGATCCGTATCCGCCTTCCGCCCATCCCCAACCATTAGCAAAAGGCAATCAGGGTGCTTTTGGAGTACCCTTTTGAACAGGCTCAGCATAAAACGAATATTTCTCCGTTCCTCCAGTACGCCGACGTATAGCAGCACCGGACGATCCCCGATTCGTCTCAGCTCATCCGCAAGCTCGCGGTTTTCTTCGCGTTCTCCGCTTCCGTCGTTGTCGCTGTTCTCATGGTTGGCACTATGGGTTGCTCTCTCTACTGTACTGTGATCTAATGTGCTGTGATCCAGTTTGCTGCGATCCAGTCCGACCCCAAGCGTAACCACGTTGTCAAAGCCTTTATTCTCCAGATAACGCTTGGCGAGATCGGATTTGGCGTAGGTACGGCAAACAGACTTTGCTACCTTCGGCAGCAGCAATACATCGTACAGCTTGCGGACCAGCGCGTGTGTATGATCCCGGTACGGGCCGTGATACAGCACCAGCTTATCGGGACATTTTCGCGAAAGCAGATAGGTCATCATCTGGTTGTATTCGGTTGAGATGATCAAATCATAAGCAGCCAAAAACGAATCCTTGAGGACATCCCGGTAGATGCTGTTGCTCAGGAACTTAAGCCCGTGAAGCCATATGATGCGCAGGGTGCAGCCTTCATGACGGTAGACTTGTTCCAAACGGGTTTCCTTATGATCGTTGTAGTAGACAATATCGCAATCATAGCCTTTTCGAACGAGCGCTTTGCCCAAGCCGACTTCCTGCAAATTGTATGAGGCTCCGTTTACCTTGCTGGCAAAGTTGCGAAGATACAATATTTTTTGAATCATAATCAGGCTCCTGCCATTACATATTGGGTGAGTTATGGGGCGCGGAGGGTTCAGAGACCGCTTCGCGTTCCATTTGATCTTCCGATCGCTGTTGCCACTGAATTTTTGGGATTATATAACCCCCTTATAAGGTTAAAATTCAGTGGCAAAGGCGAACGCTAGCGCTTCTTCAGATTCAAATGGACCGCTCCGCTGCTGACCGCCGTATCCATAAAGTCACCCTATTTTTAAAAAGGGACCGCTGGGCATGAAATGCCCCGCTGCGCGGGCAATGCACGCAGGCGTTGACTGTGCTGTCTTGTATGCTGGTGCAATAGCCGGTAAGCAATTTACTAACATGAACCATTTCACATGTTCCTATCTACGGCCAGATTGTTGCCTGCCAGGAGTGCTATTCGTCAAGCTCTGTCACCTTGACAGAGAACTGTGATGAGTGTGCATTACGCTGGCATTACATGCCCGGCGTGAAGTTCACGGCGATAGGGCGCAACTATCGCCTAATGCTCTACCTTCCCCCACCCTATGGGCTGGGGGAAATTCTTTTTGGCGGCGGCGGGACGTAGCGGAGGGTAAGGATTTGAATCTGGAGAAGCGACAGCGTTCGCCTTTGACGAGGGATTCCGCCCTCTTAAGGGCCTATTCAATCCAAGGAATCCCTTGTCAACAGCGATCGGAAGATCAAATCCGTCCCGCAGCGGGCTTCCATCCACAATAGTCGCTCCAAGATCAAATCCGTCCCGAAGCGGCCTCCCCCCTCCAAACCGAATGTTCCCCCTGCCGCTGCCTTTCCTCCAGCATCTGCATTTGGAAGTGGTCTGCCCCTTTAAGCTGGGCGGCTGCCATATCCGCCACCAAAATCACGCTCGATTCCATCGGCACAAAGCGGTATTTGTAGGCCGTAAGCCGATGATCGGCTCCGTGAAATAAAATATCCTGCGCGTAATTACCCCAGCGATCCTTGGGCATCAGGTCAATCGTCATACCGGCGTGTGCAGAGGGCAGCAGCATATTGGAGCCGTGAATGCCGATAACCAATCGGCTGGCTGCGTATACCTTGCATATCCGCAGCTCACTCTCGCGGTCAAAACGTGCAACACGCTCGTCGGCAATCCATGCCGGGAAACGCCCGGTACGCCCTAGTCCGGCGACTGTAAACCGATGATCCGGAAAGGATTCCCGCAGCCTGCGGAACAACCGGATGATTTTGCTGCGCTGGTGATCAATCAGCGGTTTCAGCCCGCGTTTGAGCTGCGGAAATTTCTGCACCGCCCTTGCAATATGATGGCTGCCGCTCCACAAACGGTCTTCCCTCCATACGAAGGTAATGCTTGGCTCCGATTCACGCTCATCGTCATAGCGGGGGATACCTGTAAACTGCTCAATATCAAACTGATTGGGATGTGAATACGCCGGGCTGACATATACCTCTTCGAAGCGCATCAGTTCCTCAATCATCCGATGGTGCAGCACAGGATGAAAGTTACGTGCCTTGCTGAACGGCACATCGACCGTCCAGATTTCCGCTACATGAGCAGGCACCATCCACTCCAGCGGCTTTTGCACCATGACGATGATTCCCAATTCCGGCGATTGTTCGTATTCACGTTGCACATTGAGCAGCTTGAGCAAAGCATGGCCATACAAATAGTCCACCGTGTTGACGATGATCACGCGCTCGAAGGCCTTCATTTTATGCACGGTCATACCGACCGTTAAATCATAGGAAGGATTCATCAACGATTGCCGCAAAGGCTCTCCGAGCCATTTTCTCGACTTCGCATCACCGGTCAGGATATAGTCAGGCATTTCCACTCGATAAGGTGAATAGGTGGCATGACCGACTCGCATATCCTCGATATACTCACGTCCACAGCCCTCACAGCAAGTGCTGACACATACGTGGATTCCCTGCCACAGCACCTCTCCACCGCGTACCTTGCCTCCACAATGCGGGCACTGTTCCTCATGACGAACAAACGGTTTAATGGGTATCATGATTGCTCTCTCCAACTTTCGGTACTGTAATATGAACACGCCAGAAGGTCAGAATCGACTTCATCATCCAACCCAGATTGGCTTTGACTTCTTTAAACAACACGTCTAATAGAAATACAGATATCGTAAATGACAAAATCGTCGCCACGAGCGACCCTCGCACACCGAGCAATGGGATCAGCGCATAATTGAAAGCTATATTCGTGATGGCGCCCACAAGCGAGGTCAGCAGCGTATATTTGAACAAATTCTCATTGGTAATAAACAGACTTTTGGCAACACTAAAATTGGTAAAAAACAGACGAATCGCAAACAGGGACAGCAGTGAGCCTGCTTCGCTAAATGCCCTCCCGTAGAGCACAATCACCACCCATTGGGATAAAAAAAATAGCGGGACCGAGGTCACAAGAAAGCAGATAAACATCAGCCGATACACATTAGACAACGTCTGTCTGTATTCGTCGTTTCCTTTCTGCTTGGAACGAGTCACCACCGGGGCATAGGCCGTTGTAATAACGACCGGAATAAAGCCCAGCACTTCGATAAGCCGGAGCGCAACGGAGTATTGCCCGACCGCGGCATTTCCTAGCAGCTCACCGATAATGACCTGATCGATCCGTGCCTGTACATATACAGCAGAGGATGACAAAATAAGCGGCCAGCTGTGATTCATGATCCGCCGGGCTATCGTTAGGCGGAACGTCCACTTGTTCACACGCCGTCCTTCCTTGCGGAAGAAATACAGCAGCAGCAGACTCCCCAGCAGGAACTCCCCATGAGCACATAGTGCCACCACCCAAATCGGAACCCCGGTTAACAACAAAATAATTTTGGCGATGGAGCTGAGGACAAAGGCTGTATTTTTGGCAATGACCGTGTATTTGGACAACATCTGTGCCCGGAACCAGTAATCGATGATATCAAACAGCTGAAACACCGAGGCCGTGGCCAGGATTAGATTGATCAACCGTACCGAACTGTCTTCAGGCCTGAGCAGCGAAATGAAGGAATAGGACAGTGCGATGGCCACCAAAGTACCTGATAGCTTCAGCAGAACCGCCGTACCCAACAGCTCGTGCTCATCTTGAGGGTCTTTGACGAGATCGCGTACTAATATGGAATCAAAGCCAAGGGTCGTAAAAATCAGGAACATGCCAAAAAAGGATTCCGCATAATTCCACTTTCCAAGCTCCTCCGGTCCCAGTACTCTCGCCATGATGATGCTGACCGCCAGCCCGAACACCATGCGAATCATTTTGTCACCGAACAGCCAGGATGTATTGACCAGTAAACTTCTGCGCGGTTTGGCGCGGTTTTTGACTAATGTCATAGGTTCTACTCCATCTTGAAAATGTACAACGAAGAGACCTCCCGGCTAGGCGGGTGGCCCCTCCATGTCTTACACGACGACGGAAGCTTCAACTGCAGCCTGTCTTTTTACCCGCTCCAGGTCTGTATCCACCATCATATGAATGAGCTGCTCGAAGCCTACTTCCAATCGCCAGCCCAGCTTTTCCTTGGCCTTGGCACAATCGCCGAGCAGCAGGTCTACCTCCGCCGGCCGGACAAATTGAGGATCAATAACAACATAATCCTCATAATTTAAACCTACATGGGAAAAGGCAATTTGCAGCAATTCGCGTACAGAATGCATTTCTCCCGTGGAAATGACGTAATCATCCGGTTGATCCTGCTGGAGCATCAGCCACATGGCCTTTACATAATCCCCTGCAAAACCCCAGTCCCGCAGTGAATCCAAATTTCCCATGCGCAGCTCCTGCTGCAATCCCAGCTTGATACGGGCTACAGCATCCGATACCTTGCGCGTTACAAATTCCAATCCCCGGCGGGGCGATTCATGATTGAACAAAATACCGGAGCAAGCAAACATATCAAAACTTTCACGGTAATTCACCGTAATCCAATGGCCATAGACCTTAGCGACACCGTAAGGACTGCGTGGGTAAAATGGTGTTGTTTCTGTCTGCGGCGTCTCTACCACCTTACCGAACATCTCACTGCTCGACGCCTGATAAAACCGCGCCTCCGGCTTGGCAATTCGAACGGCCTCCAGCATATTGGTGACGGATAGCGCTGTAAGCTGTCCTGTAGCCAGAGGCTGCGGCCATGAAGCTGCTACGAAGGATTGAGCAGCCAGGTTGTAGACTTCATCCGGGTCGGATTGACGAACTGCTTCAATCAGGGAAGCCAGATCGGTCATATCACCGGAAATCCAGTGGATGTCATTTTGGATATGGGCTACATTTTCAAAATTCGGCGTGCTGGTGCGTCTGCGTACCCCGTACACCTCATAATCCTTGGACAGCAGCAACTCAGCCAGATATGATCCATCTTGTCCGGTAATCCCTGTGATCAGCGCTTTTTTCATTCCAATTCCTCCACCGTTTTTTTATTGTTCAACCAGATCCAGACCTTGAAATGTCTCATACACAGACCTTAATCCCTCTTCCAGCGAAATACGCGCCGACCAGCCCAGTGCGGAAATTCGAGACACATCTACCAACTTGCGTGGCGTTCCGTCAGGAGCGGATGTATTAAAAGTAATTTCACCCTCATAACCAACCACATCCTTCACCCGTTCAGCCAACTCACGGATGGAAATATCCTCACCCACACCGATATTTACAATCTCATTTCCTTCATAGTTGTTCATTAGGAACAGGCAGGCTTTCGCCAAATCATCAGAATGGAGAAATTCCCGACGCGGCGTGCCGGAGCCCCATACTTCTACAGTTGGAGCTTGATTCAGCTTGGCTTCATGAAACTTGCGAATAAGCGCGGGCAGCACATGAGAGGTCTGGAGGTCAAAATTGTCCCCCGGGCCATATAAATTCGTCGGCATCACTGAAATAAAACGGGTTCCATACTGACGATTGTAGGATTGACACATTTTAATTCCGGCAATTTTAGCAATAGCATAAGCCTCGTTGGTAGGCTCAAGCTCACCGGTCAGCAGATACTCCTCTCTGAGCGGCTGCGGAGCAAATTTGGGATAAATGCAGGTAGAACCGAGGAACAACAGCTTGCTTACATTGGCCCGGTACGCTGCATCAATCACATTCGTTTGAATGAGCAGATTGTCACGGATAAAATCAGCTGGATATTCGTTGTTCGCCAAAATCCCCCCAACCTTAGCCGCTGCCAAAAACACATAATCCACAGGCTCTGTTTCAAAAAAGTGATCTACGGCCTCCTTGTTGCGCAGATCCAGCTCACGACTGGTGCGAGTAATAATATGCTGGTAACCTGCTCCCTCAAGCGCTCGAACAATAGCAGAACCTACCAGTCCGTTGTGTCCGGCTACATATATATTGGAATGAAAATCCATGCTTATCCCCTACCCTTCCTTGTTAAAATGACTTTAATACGCATCGTTGGAGCCCAGCAGTACACGAAATGTTTTGAGCATGATGATCATATCCGTGCGTAAACTGCGTCTGGATATGTACTCCAAATCCAGTTCTACCATCTCGTTAAAGCTCAGATGATTGCGACCGCTGACCTGCCATAGCCCGGTACAACCCGGTGTAACCGTCAGACGCAGCTTATCTCTCACGGTGTAATCATGGACTTCTCTTGGCAGCGGTGGTCTGGGACCTACCAGACTCATCTGCCCACGCAGCACATTGAATAGCTGCGGCAATTCATCAATGCTCGTTCTGCGGAGAAATCGGCCCACACGGGTAATTCGCGGATCATTCCGCATTTTGAACATGGCACCCTCGATTTCGTTTTCCAGCAGTAGTGCAGACAATTGGTTCTCAGCATCCGATACCATGGAACGAAATTTAATCATGCGAAACGGACGCTCATGTTTGCCAATACGAATTTGGTAAAATAACGCGCTTCCTTTCGGGTCCTCCAGCTTAATCAGCAAAATGACAAGCAGAAATACCGGGCATAACACGATGATGCCGATGAAAGATAATATAATGTCCATGCTGCGCTTCACGAACGGATACAGGCCCATTCCCTGTCGCCGTTCAAGCCCGTGAGCGACCGAGTATACATCCACTGACGCGCCCAAAACTTCTGCCTCGTTTGAGCGGGAAGAAGACACGTCTCATCACCTCACTCTCTTATTAGTAAGTTTCATTAATACATTGTTAAAAGAATTTCATGCATTTTTCATTCACCTTCTTTTTAGTTATGTCAGGCTCCGCTCCTCTATACCACGCTGCGCGCGGGTATTCGGTCGTTTCACATTGTTGAGCACTACGC
Source organism: Paenibacillus peoriae KCTC 3763 (assembly GCF_000236805.1). Taxonomy (GTDB): domain Bacteria; phylum Bacillota; class Bacilli; order Paenibacillales; family Paenibacillaceae; genus Paenibacillus; species Paenibacillus peoriae. The sequence continues at coordinate 56,006 of NZ_AGFX01000048.1, forward strand.
CCAAAATGCGCGCCTTCACTCGTTCTAAATGGGCTTTCGCTTTCTTAACGACATCCTTTTTGACCTTCCCTGCCTGTACGACCAAAATGACACCATCACACATGGCACTTACAATGAGTCCATCCGGAAAAGACAGCAATGGCGGCGTATCCATCAGGATCACGTCATAATGTTCTTTTAACTCAACCAGCAGAGCCTTCATTTTGCGGGAGCTGAGCATTTCGGATGGATTGGGCGGGTTCGGCCCGGCTGTAATCGCATGCAGTTGGTCAATCCCGGTTTCCTGAACCACATCCTGCCACGCCTGTTGATTGGCAAGTACCCGAGTCAGTCCCGTATGATTGAGCAAACCAAACATATGATGCAAGGAGGAGCGACGCAAATCCATATCCATAACCAGCACCTTTTTTCCCTCTTGCGCATAGGTTACAGCCAAATTACTAATCGTGACCGTCCTGCCCTCTCCCGCCTGAGCAGACGCCACCATCATAACCTCAATCGGCTCGTCTACAGAGGAAAACTGGATGTTTGTGCGAAGCATACGATATTCCTCCGAAACGAAAGACTGGGCATGCAGGGATGTGACCAGCTGATTATTGATTAATCGCGGCATATTGTCCTTCACCTACCTGTTTAGGAGTTGTAGTGGAGCTGTCAGAGCGTTTATCTTCTTTTTTCATTTTCGTAATCAAGGACAGAGTCGGCAGGCCCAGTTCTTTTTCAATATCCTCCTCATTTTTAAAGGTGTCATCCAATACCTCCAGTAAGAATGCCAAGCCTATACCCAGCAACAAGGAGATGGCAAAGGCAATAAACATCTGTACAGCGGGGTTACTGTTCACAGGAATTGCCGGGTCAGTCAAATTGGCTTCACTTAAAATCGTGACATTGTCCATTTTCATGATAGAGGGAATTTGTCGTTTGAATACTTTGACTACCGCATTGACGGTTTTCACAGCCTTCGTATACGATAAGTCGCGAACTGTCACATCCATGACCTGTGAATCACCGGCGGTGTTCACTCTTAATTTTTGCGCCAGAACTGTCGGAGTAACCTTAAGATCGGGGAAGCTGACGACCACCTGATCCATAATCGCCGAGGAGATCATGATTTGCTTATAGGAGTTCGTTAAGGCTATGTTCGTTTGTACGACACTGTAATCGACGACACCTGCACGATCCGGCCGAGGTGTCTGGTTGATAATCAGTTTGGCGGTCGCTTCATAGACCAGAGGGGTAAAGTATACATTTTTGATCCCTACTACAGCACACACCAGCAATACGATACTTCCAATCAACCACATTTTTTTTCGAATCACACGGATATATTCTTTTAACTGCACAAGACCAGACCTCCCCTGATTGACTTTTTTTCGATGTGATAATGCTTGTACTGATCCTCTGCATAATGGGGAAAAGAACGATGCATGAGCCTCTAATCTATAGTAAAATGTTATATAATAGCGCATAGAAGGTCTAGCCAGCGAATAAGCACAAATGCTTGATCAGGTGGCCTGTTAAGGTATATAAACCATGACATATGTGAATACTATGAAACAGGGATACGTTATGTAACTCACATTACTAATTTATGATACAAATTGTATCTTGTCAAGTGTAAATTTGCACCTTTCTTAACCTTGCATGCAGGAGGAAATCAGATGAATTATGGAAACCGCATCGCTGAATTACGGGAGCATAAGGGATTAAAACAAGAGGAACTAGCGCAATCCCTAGGAATTACGCGGGCGGCTCTTTCTCACTATGAAAAAAATAGACGCAAGCCAGACTTTGAGATCCTGAACAAGCTGGCTGATATTTTCGGTGTAACGATTGATTACTTGGTGGGACGCACGAGCCATCCTGCAACCATTTTGGATTCAGATGTGAAGGAATTTGTAGATCAACTGGAGTTGTCTGATGAGGATATTCTGCAACGTTTCAACCTGACGATTGACGGACGCACCTTATCTGAGGAAGAAGCCAAGCGCTTTATCGCGTTTGTCCGTATGGAACGAATGATGAAATAAGGAAGACGGCCGGCGCTTCATGACTAGTGCCGGCGGTCGAAAGGATTTACACGTGTTTGTCCTTCCGGTACTTGGTTATGTTGGCGTCGCTCTCTAGCCATTCCGGCATCGTGATGCCACATTGAAGCAAGATATCTCGGATGTCTAGGTGGATGACAGGCTTGTCTACTCTCCGTGTGTTGTTTCGCAAATGATGACTGTCCACCCTTGATTCTGTCTCCTTGTTCATTCAGCATTAACCTCGCTTTATTATTCTTGTTCACCGGAAAACATTCCTTATCAACCATGTATGTATAGTTATGAACAAAACTATTATATATGAACACATACCTGCAATGCTGTCGTCTTATGGCGAGAATATTAAGGGAATTTCGTGTTTTTTTCTTTATTATACGTAATGTATTGCTAAATCAGAACGATTTGCTAATAAAAAAAGAACCTGTCAGGTCCTATATTTCCTGATGGGTTCTTATTTGCTTTTTTGCCAAGTCTCAGACAGATAGTTCCCTACTAAACCCTACCAAAGTCCTATACTGCCACGCGGTGTGATTAAGCGACCTCAGCAGCTTGAGATACCTCAGTGCCTCCGGTCGCTCGAACTTTATAAGCATAGTGGCCTCCAGCTTTCACCGTATGATCCGTATAGGTGCTTCCCGCTACTTGCGAGGCGATCACCTGATACGCCCCGTTCGTCCCGTCAGCACGCAGTACATCATACGAAGCTACACCTTCTGCCTGAAGCCAATCAATCTTTACCGCCCCATCCTGAACAGAGGCGGCTTTTACCCCTGTCGGGGCTGAAGCTGTGGACTGATCTGTACTCTTCAGTTCCAAAATATATTGCACCGATTCACCAGGACCCAGCTTTTCTTCAAAATCAAGGGCAGGTGAAGCCTTGAGTCCCGATATGGAACGCTGTGCCTGGCTGTAGGTAGCGCCAGCTCCAAAACGCTCGCCGGTGTACACACCGGCCTTCGGCATCGTTACTCGTACGCGAATGGTCTGTGCTGAATCCTCAAAATTCACCAGATTCACCAGCAATTTGTCCGAGGTAGCGCCGCTGCCTGCCAGCGGTTTAAGCTTGGACGTGTCCACTGCACGAACATAGACCATCTTATCCTTGGTATCCTCTCGATTCAGCACCGTATAAGTCAGCGGTTTGCCGTGGGTGGCATACGCCAGGCTCAAGCGTCTCATGATCTTTACACGACTGTCCTGTCCTTGCCCGAACGGATAGATCTCTGTGCTTGCCGGGTTGTGGTTTTGCAGATCAAAGCCGGTTTTAAACAGCGTATAATCCTTATAAAACGCAGCATGCTGGATAAACATATCAGCAAACCCGATTTGTGAACGCATAATCCGGTCAAAGGCGGCTGCTTGTGGCTGACTAGCCCCGTATTCAGGGTTGTCCCGATGCGTTTCGTTCGTACCGAACTCCGTGTTCAGCATCTTCTTTGCCAGCCCGTTGCTCGAACCGCCAAAGGTTTTCAGATTTTGAACGAAGCTGCCTCCGCTCTCTTCGTTATAAGATTCGCCATAGGCATGTCCGTTGGTCAGGTCGGTGACGTCCTCCAGCTGCTTACGCTGCGCCGGATCTCGTTCCCATCCATCCGGATCACCGCATTTGAGCGTGCCCCCAGCTTGATTTTTGCAAGCCTTGGTGGAGTACGTAGGCCAATAGGCCCAGCCTGGCGCTACGCTTTTGAGATGCGGTGCCAATTGCTTGCCTTCCGTGTTCAACCACTTGGCCACAGCCAGATTGACTGCCTTCGAGCGATTAAACAACCCGGGTTCGTTATCTACTTCAAAATATTGAAGGTATGAACCATATTTTTTTACATAATCACGCAATTTTTGCTTGGCCGTCTCCGGTAATGAACCATCCTTTTGCAGCTTGATATCACCCGTATATAAGTACAACGCAGACGATTGCATATTATACTGCTTCAGCGTTTGATAGTAATCATCCACGTCTGTACATGCCTTGCTCACATTACTGGCACAGGTGACCCTCATGACATTGCCGCTATAAGCAATTCCCAGCCATTTGAGAACGTATGGTAAATGCTTAACTGCACCCTGATCATAATAAAATTCTTTATTGTTCACATTCGTTCCGGTCAGTATATATTTACCATGTATCGGTTCGGTTGCAGGTGAAGCTAACGTCTCCAAGCTCAAGTCATCCCAAGTCCACCACACATTTTTATCTTCTGCAGAGGAGCAGTATAGGCAGCGCGCTGTCTTTAGCTTGAGTACGTTAACACCGCTTTGCAATTGCTCTTTAGGGATATACAGCTCATAGTTGCTTTTGTAATTATATGCACTGCCTGTACCGGAAACCCCGGCGATCTGAATAATACCGGACAGCTGATGATTTGAAAATACAGCCATTTGCGGAACAGCTTTGCCTGCATCCAAAATTCGTACACGGAATATCATCCCATTGGGAGGAACTTGATCCAGCTTGTACTGGAGCGACAGTTCAGGATTCATGGACGCATTCAAGCCGGGAGGAATATCCCCACTGCCCAGCAATACAGGAGCCGTTGTATTCTCTGTTACAGACATCACTGCCGATGCTCCTTTAGCAGACGTCCCGCTAGAGGCAGCGACTGCAGAAATGTCGACACTGTTTCTATCGACCAGCCCTTTAAATTCCGCTGAAGAGTCATCCCTCTGACCCAGCCTCCATACTGGACTGGCTGCCGTTACTTTATCCGTCTGCAGTTCTATGCTCCCTGAAGGCGTGTAAATCAACCAAGCAATCAGCGCTATAGCTGCGACTCCCAAAAGCCCGGATAATACTGCCGTATACCTGTGGGTCAACCATTTTTTCATCATATAATCCACTCTCTCTCCTCAAAATTTTTGACCGGGAAAGAGAATCTATTAAGGAAGAAACAAAGCGTTACCGGGAACAACCGCTTTCGCTTCATGCTGACTTTCCCACATCAGACGTGCCATCGCGTCGCCTTTTTCATCATAGTATTCAACTTTTAAATCTGCCATTTTCCCCGCCTGCAAGGTGATAGTGCCCTTACGCTCTGTCCAGCTTTGTTTGAACCAGCTATCAATAATCAGCTTGTCGTCTACCCAAACACGGATACCATCGTCGGATATCGTTGTAAATGTATAGGTCTCACTATATTGAGGCCTTATTTTACCGGTCCAGCGAACCGAGAACTGATCAGCGTTCACCTTGGCATCAGCTGCGGCAGCACGCCAGTTGTAGTCCAGCTTGCTATCTGTACGGACCAGAGCAGCACTGCCATCCAGATTCATGTTGTTAAAATATTCACCCCGCAGTCCGTTCGCATAAACTATATCCGGAACAGAAGGAGGGGCCGGGGCCGGTGGAACGATCACGACTGGCGGAGCCGGGATAGGCGCATTTTGCCCTCCATCCGGTAGGGTCGGTACATCTCCCCCGGGTTGTTGAATGGCTGCCAATCCATTTTTCACACCATCTCGCGTCAAGCTCCTCGAATCATTCATATAATCCTGAATTTGGTCCGTTGTGTTATTATCGGTGAGCATATTGCCCCAAGTCATGGAATACACCCATTTGGGCTGAGCCTGTAGTACCTCGGAGCTTGGCATCTCACCATGTTCCCCGATGGCAATCGGCTTATTCCCTGCCAATCCGAGCAGTTCTTCATAATGACTTTGTTTAAAATCATTGTTGTAAATGTCTACAGCCAGGATGTCCACCTTGTCATCTCCCGGATATTTAGGGGTATACGGAAAGGTGTACGAATTAGGAGCATTCGGGCTCCATACCCACAGCAGATTGTTCAATTGATGTGTGTTTACAAAACGGTCATACATGATATTCCATAGCTGATTGAAATTGTTTTTGTTTCCCCACCAGAACCAGTCACCATTCATTTCGTGATAAGGTCTCCATAAAACCGGAACACCCGCATCACGAAGCTGCTTTAACGTTACAGCGACCTGATCCAGATCGGCAATGAGGAGGTCGTATTGCGCAGTGCCTGGCGTCACGTATTTATTGAACTCCGTCTGACTTACTTTCGCCTGCACATTGGCCCAACTCTGTGGTCTCCCCGGCAGCGCTTCATGAAAAGTCATCGTCACAATGCCACCGGATCTGCTCCAGTGGATAGCGCTATCGACGACATTTTTACGTTGTTCTGCTTCCGTATCGGCAGATTGGCCAGAGATAGCTCCCATCTCATAGCCGTGCACACCCACATACGACTGACTGATTTTTTGGACCTTGTTATTTAATTCATCCGGACTTTCCAAATAATCATGCTGACCGGTGATTATTTTTTTCCCCGAGATGCTGAGTAAATAGCTGTATAGTTCACGGGCCTGAGTAGAAGCGTCCGAACTAACAGGCTGTAATGCAGCGGCATTCGCCACGGACAGGGATTCACCAAAACCGACGGGCAACAAAGAAAAAAGCATAACTACGGGGAGTGCATGACGTATCAGTCGATACAGAGGAAAAAAATCGAATCTCACTTTTGCTCTTCCTTTCGGTAGCCAGGCTGCCATCCCCACGGAAGGCCCTTTAGCTTTGCGTACCTACCTTTCGACAGGGCTGCGTTTATCGTTGGAAGGAGTTTGGATTCCTTCTTACCCTAAGTATCGACTTTTTTTTACCAAAATTTAATAGGTAATGTGCATGAGTTTACAGATTTTCGCGCATTTTCGACAGTCTGGGCTATAAATATTCATCAATTCGTCTTTTTTTCATTTTTATGAAGAAATTTATGAAATAAATTGGTGACGAGAAATATCATTCCAATTCATGCAAAAACGTACAATATCCTCCTCGACCAGCTCAGACCCCGTCTGCACCTCAATCAAATCCACATCGGTCACGGCCAAAATGCTATGCTTCGTTCCTTCAGGAATGCGCACGACATCACCAGCCTTCACCTTGTGCAGCTTTTCATTCAAAATAACTTCCGCTTCACCACTGATAATGGTCCAGATTTCACTGCGTTTGAAATGCAGCTGGTAGCTGATATTTTTACCTTTGTGCACGCGGATTCGTTTGGTCAGCACTTCGTTGCCTTCATCGTACTTTACATAATCCACAACCCGATACTGCCCCCAACGGCGCTCCTCGTACATCGGGCGCTGATCATGAGCCTTAAGCACTTCCTTAATGCGTGGGCTTTCCGCCTTGTTGGTCACAAGAATGCCGTCCGGGCTGGCGGCAACAATGAGATCATTCGTCCCGATAATCGCCACAGGAATATCCAGCTCGTTAATGAGACTTGTGTTGACGCAATCCTCCGTTACTACCCCTCTACCCACTTGCTGATTGGACATTTCCTCTGTGAGCGTATTCCAGGTTCCGAGATCCTTCCAGAATCCATCATACGGAAGAACCACAATGTTCTTCTCCTTCTCGACTACTTCATAGTCAAAGCTGATTTTTTCCAGAGATGCGTATTGCTTTTGCATTTCTTCATAGTTCAGCGGTAAACCCTTGGCTGCCAAGATATCAAGCAAATAGCTTAATTTGAATGCAAAAACCCCGCAGTTCCATAGAGCATTGCGTTCAATTAGACGCTCCGCCTGCTCACGGTCGGGTTTCTCTTGAAAATGGCTCACTTCGCGGTAGCCTGTGCTACCTTGGGTGGCATCGTTTTTCGGAATAATATAACCATATTTCTCAGATGGATAGGAAGGGACGACCCCAATTAATGCAAGCTTGCCTTCACTCTCCTGAAGTGTGTGCTCCAACTGGGCGACTGTCGCAAAGAAAGCATCCTCTACATAAGGATCTACAGGCAATATAGCAATAATTTCATCAGGTGAAACACCAGCGATGGAATATAGATAAGTCGCTGTCAGCGCAATTGCAGGAAAGGTATCTCTACGTTCCGGCTCAACAATGATACGTGTATTATGTCCGACCTGACTCTGGATCATTTCGACCTGTGCTCTCCCTGTCGCAATGAACGAGGACTCAGATAATTGGTTGTCCCCCAACTGTCTCCATACCCGCTGCACCATAGATTCCGAAATCCCCTCCGGGCTCTCCAGTACCTTTAAAAATTGTTTGGAACGGGAATCATTGGACAAAGGCCATAATCTTTTACCGGAACCACCAGACAAAAGTACGAGCTTCATAACTCTCCACTTCCTCTCTAAAATGTATGGGTGATCGGATGGTGCAAGGTTGAGTAGCCCGCTACGGGCTGGATTTGATCTTACGATCGCTGTTGCCGTGGGATTCTTCGGATTATATAAGACATTTGATTGTAAGAATCCCTCGTCAAAGGCGACCGCTATCGCTTCTCCAGATTCAAATCCATCCCTGCGCTACTCAAAAATGCATCATGCCGATCATACCGTTTATTGCAAAAGGCACGACCGGACATTATTAAGTCCGGTTAGCCTGTTAGCGCTCACGCGCTCGGCTCAGCCGTGTGGCGTGCTTGATCGTAAGGAGCGGCTTCAACTGTGCCGCTCCTTACGATACGCCCTTCCTGCTCCCACCCCATAAGGTGGGAGGTTAAAAATCGTGACTCCACGGCGGAAAACAGCGGAGCGGGCAGAATTGTTCTGAAGAAGCGGCAGCGTTTGCCTTTATCCCCGGATTTTAACCTTTGAATGTTTTACACAATCAAGAAAATCTGGGGGTAACAGCAATCGGAAGAACAATCTGCACGCGTAGCGCCTCCACCCCCGCCACACTCACTTTTTAAGCTTCCACCTTATCCCGATTCCACCCGCTCATCCGCGGACGACCCACGGAGTAGTATTCCAGCCCGGAGCTTTGAATCTGATCCTCTGTGAATACGTTACGACCGTCAATCAGAACAGGCTTGTGCAAAAGAGAAGACAGCTGTACGAGATCGACTTTTTTGAACTCTTCCCAATCTGTCAGCAAGCACACGGCATCGCTTCCTTCAGCGGCTTGCTGCGGCGAGGAGCACCATACAATATTCGGGTGATTCACACGCTCCCTGAATTTATCCATCGCAATCGGATCATACAGCTTCACAATAGCGCCTGCCTGAATGAGCGTTTCTACAATTTCCAGCGCCGGTGCTTCACGAATGTCGTCTGTATTCGGCTTGAAGGCCAAGCCCCAAATACCGATCGGCACGCCATGCAGCTGACCCAGTGATTCACGCAGCTTGGATACGATCATGAAGCGCTGGTCAGTGTTCACCTCGACCACCGATTTTAACAATTTAAATTCATAGTCTACATTACCCGCAATTTGGATGAGCGCATTCGTATCTTTCGGGAAGCAGGAACCCCCGTACCCGATACCTGCTTGCAGGAAAGAGGAGCCAATTCGTTTGTCCATCCCCATACCGTCAGCCACGCAGGTTACGTCCGCGCCAACCTTTTCGCAAATATTGGCAATTTCATTAATGAATGAAATTTTGGTTGCCAGAAATGCGTTGGATGCATATTTAATCATTTCAGCACTGCGGATATCCGTCACATAGATTTTATCCGTGAACACCTGATGCAGGGTAACCATCGTTTCACGCAGCCCTGCATTGTCCAAACCAATAATGATGCGATCCGGGTGAAGCGTATCGTTGATGGCAGAGCCCTCTCTCAGAAATTCCGGAGCGGATACGATGTCGAAGGAGAAATTCGTATGATGGGCCACGACGTCTTTGATCTTCTCGTTTGTTCCGACAGGTACAGTACTCTTGGTCATAATAATCTTGTACCCGTTCATCGCTTTCCCGACATCGGCAGCCGCCTGCTCAATGTAAGACAGATTCGCCTCACCGTTAGCCAGAGAAGGTGTACCTACCGCCAAAATAACGATATCCGAACGACGGACCGCATCGGTCAAATCCGAGGTGAACTCCAAACGGCCAGCTTCCAGATTCAGCGAGATCAATTCCTCAATACCAGGTTCATAAATCGGAGATTCCGCGCGGTTCAGCATGTCGATTTTATACTGCTCCAGATCGACACATATCACCTCATTACCTTTGTGTGCAAAACATACGCCCGAGACGAGCCCAACATATCCAGTACCGATTACAGCCAGCTTCATTCCGTTCATCCTCCTTTTAGAAAGTTCACATAGGCTTGCTCTACATACTTTTTCAATTGATCCTTGAACGTATTTTCATCAAATTTACGGGCATGGGTGATGATGTCATCCACATTCCATGCATGCTGCTCGACCCTGGCGACTGCTTCCAGCACATCGTCCACCTCATGCTTGCGGAAAAACACACCGTTCACATTAGGGACAATAGTATCCAGCGCGCCTCCGCCCTGAAAAGCGATGACAGGCCGTCCGGCTGCATTCGCCTCCAAAGGCGTAATACCGAAGTCCTCTTCTCCCGGAAAAACGAGCGCCCGGCATTCTGCCATCAGCCTGTTAACCTCTTGGTCCTCAAGCCTGCCGAGAAACTCAATGTTCGGGGAAGCCATAGCCTCCAGCCTTTTACGGTCCGGTCCTTCACCGACAATGCGCAGCTTGAGACCGTTGCGTTTGAATGCCTCGATCGCCAGATCGATGCGCTTGTAGGACACCAATCGGGATACGATCAGGTAATAATCACCGATGCTTGCAGCGCGTTCGAAACGGGACGTATTAATAGGAGGGAAAATAACATCCGCCTCCCGTTGGTAATAGTGCAGAATTCTCCGCTTGACGACGGAAGAATTGGCGACAAACTGGTCTACGTTGCGAGAAGTTTTGGCATCCCATGTTTTCAACCGATTCATGTACAGCTTGAGCATGCTTTTGAGCAGGTTGGATTTGGACTGCCGGGCCATATATGTATCGTAATCCCAGGCAAACCTCATCGGTGTGTGACAATAACAAATGTGAAACGTATGTTTAGGTACCTGGATGCTTTTCATAAATGCGCTGCTGGAGCTTAACACAATGTCGAAATCCCTAAAATCAAAATCACGGATAGCGATGGGATACAGCGGCAGCACTCCTTTGAAATTGGCCTTCACTCCCGGGAGGTTCTGCAGCCAGGTGGCTCTAATATCCGCATCCTTCAAGTTGCTCGACAGGCGTTCGTCGCTGAACACCGTTGTGAAGATCGGAGCCTCCGGATACATATCGTGGAATACCTCTACCACCCTTTCTGCCCCGCCCATTTGGATTAAGTAATCGTGTGCTATCGCTATTTTCATCTGAATCATCCTTTAACGCGAATGTCGGTCAGACTCCTGCCAACAAACCCTTATAGTAATGAACTATATCCTTAACCGTGTTCTCGATGACAAAATGCTGCTTGACTCGTTCCATCCCTTTCTCACCCATCTGCTGACGCTCCTGTGGATGCTCCAGCATCCAGCGGATGGCCGTCTCCAGCTTGGCTGGGTCGCCCGGTTCAATGAGAAGCCCGGTTTCGCCCGGCACCACGGTTTCCTTGGGTCCACCCTCATTTGAGGCAATCACTGGCAGACCTGCGGCCATGCCCTCAATAATGACCTGACCGAATGGTTCCGGTGTAATAGAGGTGTGGATCAGCAAATCACAGCGCTGCATCAAGCCTTGAATGTCATCGACATGTCCCAGCAGCTTGACGTTATCCAGCCCGTATTCGCGCATCGTGGATTCCAAACGGCTTTTATATTCCTCTTCACCGAACAGGGCATCTCCGGCCAGCCAGAATTTAACTCGCTTATCCGGTAAAAAGGAGCGGGCTGCTTCCAGCAAAATATGCTGTCCCTTCCATTCCGCCAGTCTGCCGACCAGTACGACGTTAAACGAGTCATCGCTCCGTGGATTTGCAGACGCATCACGAGCCGTGATAGCTTTGGCAAAAGCGGAGTAGACGACGAGCGTCTTTTTGTCCGGGGGCAGCTCCAGCGCACTCAGCGTGGATTTGGAATTGGCAATGACCCCATTGGGCAAAAAACGCGACATCAGCCGGATGCCTTTGGCTACGATCGGCTTTAGATAAGGTGGACCAATGTGGTCACGGATGTGCCAGATCAAGGGAAGCTTTGCCGACTTGGCAGCTACTGCACCATACAGCGCGGACTTGAGCGAATTGGTGTGAACACACACGACCTTTTCCTCGCGGAGCAAGGGCGCAAGTTTTCTGCCGTAAGCCAGCAGTCGATAGGCTGCCGCAGGCGCACCCAGATTCACAGCGTTCCGTCCCCGATTGCGAATCGAATCGTCCAGTGGAACGATACGCACATCGATATCACGCTGCCTGAGCCGATCTGCCAGATCGCCCTCCTCCGCCAAAATGACAAGCGGGTCGATATGTTCCCCGATATTCGTCAGGATGTTATACAACGCGACCTCACCACCACTCCATCTTGCCGTATGGTCGATATAAGCCACTCTCATCATTTCGCTGCCGCCTTTCTGTCAAGGACCTGCCGGAACACATCTTCCACCTGCTCCGCTACATGTCCCCACGTATATTTGCTCAGCACATGGTCCCGGCACTCCTCAGCATTCGGAAGGAGTTCAGGATGATCCAGCACACGCAGCAGCCCCTGAGCAATGGCCCCGCTGTCTGTTCCCTGGAACAATAGCCCGGGGCGGAATCCTCTTAAAATCTCCTTGTTGCCGCCCACAGGGGTAGCCAACACCGGCAGCCCTGAAGCCATCGCCTCCACCGTGATCAGACCAAAGCCCTCCAGCGCCTGTGTCGGCACAACGAATAGATTTGAAGCCTGATGATACAGCGGAAGCTCCTCATCCGACACATAGCCGAGCAGCCTTACATGGTTCTGAAGGTTGTATTCAGCCACCTTGGAAGCCAGTTCCTCCATCAAGGGGCCTTTCCCCCCTATCAGCAGCAGATGATCAGGATGACGCTCGGTTACCCGTCGCCATGCTTCGAGCAGCTGCAGCAGTCCCATTCGGTTAACAAGTCGACGGACGGTCAGCACAATCGTCGCATTTTGTGGCAAATTCAACCGTTCCCGCACCGCTCCCCGATTCTCTGCCGGATGGAACCTTTCTACATTCGCCGCACCCGGAATGATATGGATTTTGCTAAGCGGAACCTTATAGTACTCATGCAAAATATCCCGAAAGGTCTCGCTCAGCACTATAAATTTGTCTGCCAAACCATAGGCCTTCATCTCAATGGATTTAGCCATTGTCGTTTTCAGCAGATGCTTGAGGCCCTGCCCTTCGATCTTCATTTCCTCTGTCCACGGGCCGTGGAAGGTAGTAACTACGGGAATCCCGCGTTTTTTCGCCTCCAGCGCCGGTCCGACACCATAGGGGGCAAAATGGGAATACAGCACATCCACCGGTTGCTTGTCGAACAGCTCTGCTGCATATTTTTGCATGAGATCTCTACGCTTCCAAATGGATTGCTGCTTGCTCCCAATCGAATGAATTCGGATACGGCCTTGCGCCTGCGGCTGCTCGTCAGTACAGATCAAAGCATCCAGCGTATTGCGCTCTGCCGTCAGCTGCTCACAGATGGATTTGAAATACGTGTTTAGCCCCCCTGGCTGCAGGGACGGCCAGCTAAGCCCCGTTGCCGCAATCCGAAAACCGTTATTGTACGACATAGCTGGTTTCTCCTTTCTGATCGGTCTGTCCGTCATCCACAATCTTTAACTTTTTTCGCCGCTTGGTCAGCTCATAATGCTTGAAGCAGACGAGAAACTCATACATCACCCAGAAGACCGCCACGGCAAATCCTGCCAGCCCTTTACGGTATAAGCCCTGAACAAAATACTTCTGAACGAAGCGGGCAGGAGGCCGCAGCAGCAGTCTGGTAATCCGAAAGGATTTGCCTTTGTTAAATGCCGTCTCTGCTTCCAGATCCGTATATTTGTTAAAACGTGTCATATGATCGCTGATGCTGCGGAAGCCGTAGTGCCATAGCACCCCGTCCAGATTGACAGTCTGGGAAGAAGCTACATCCGGCATTTCATGAACAAGACTGTTCGTAATGCCATAAATACGCCGATTGTACAGACGAACGAGGTATTCGCCTTTGTTCATCCATTTGCCGAGAAAATCACCAATCCGAAACACGGAATATGCTCTGGCCGGATCATGGAGTGTTTCCTTCACCTTCAGTAAATCTCCAAGCAGCTCTGCATCCACCACCTCGTCCGTATCAATCAGGAAAATCCAATCAAATTCCGCTTTGTCAACACCGAACATGCGCTGCTTAGCATAGCCCGGCCACGGGTTGGAAAACACCCGACAGCCCAATGATTCAGCTACCTGAATCGTATTGTCCTTGCTCCCCCCGTCAATGACGACGATATCGTCCGCAAAGGGCTTGCAGGATTTAATGGCAGCCGAAATGCGGATGCCGTCATCCTGAGCGATAATAACTACGGATATCCGATTGTCCGCGGGAACGCTAGACATGTGGTTCATTAGCGGGTGCCTCCTTCTTTATCTAACCGTTAACTGGTTTTTTCCGGATGTAGTGTGCCATCGTTGAGCGGAGCCATTGGAAATCTTGTTTGGAAATAACCAGTCTTGGAATTTTCATTTTCAGAACGAATTTAACATTGCATAAAATGAAAACGAACCGTAGAATCCCGGAGGACAGCATCGCTATCCCTGCACCCGTCAAACCGTATTTTGGAACAAGTATGGACAACAATGGAATTACGAGCGCCAAGCCGACACCCTGTAAAATGGTCACCAGCTTGGGCTTGCCCAGTGCCATAAATTGTTGTGCCAATACCATGGTTCCTCCACTGATAGCAACCTCAAGCACCAGAAACCGGAATACCGTAAGTGCTTGCTTAAACTCTGGACCATATAACAATGTAAATACGAACGGAGCAATCAGCGTCAGCATTATCGCGGCCAGAACGGTTACCGTCGAAGTCACGCGAAATGCCCGAAACGTGATTGCCACCGCGTCCTCCTTATTCAGCCCGGAGGCTTTGGGGAAGAGCACGACAATAATCGAGGTTGAAAATACATTCACCATTCGGGCCAGGCTGACCGCTACCGCATATAAACCGAGATCAGCCGGTCTGAGCAGACCTGCAATCAGAATCTGATCAATATAGGTAGAAACCTGCCCCATCAGATCGTTGCCGTATGATCCCATACCGTAGGTAAAGAGATTTTTGAATTGGGTCCAGCTGTTCTTTACCTTGGGTTTGTATAGCCGAATCATTCGAATCGTCACACCGATATAAATCGGCAGGCCTGGCAGCAAATAAGCCAGTGCTGAGGTATACGGACTCATATGGCCCGTCAGGATCAGGATCACCAGGCCCAGCAACGTGCTCAGCGGTACAAGATAACGAAACAAATTGTATTGCTTGTATTCCGATCGAACTTGAAGCAATGCATTATTGATTTGTGAAATCGCAATAAGCGGACACATCATCATGGAGCATTGCGCAAACAGTATGACCGATGAGGAAAAGGAGCGCAGCCAATAAGGAATCAGAAACACTCCGACTAGTGTCGCCAAGCCCCCGAACATCGCAGCCAGTAGCAAGGCGAGTCCATACAGCTTGCCCGTTTCCTCCGGTTTTTTTTTCGCATTGTAGATCAAGGCAGACGGTACGCCGAAGCTCATGCAGAAAGCGAGAAACTGGGACCAGTTCACCATGGCGGTCTGTTCCCCGCGTCCGGTAGGACCCAAGAATCGGGCCGTCAGCACGCCAGTCAGCATATTCACGACGAGAATCAGCATGCTGAATATCATCGTTTTTACTGCTGCCGAGCTATTATCCTTGCTTTTGGCAAAGCGAATCACCGTAGACCATAGTGTCCGGACAGGTGCGGATAATGTTTGTAAGTTTTGCACAGCCTTTACCTTCTTTCCGCGATGACATCTTTCGCCCACAGTCCTATTCCGATCATCATCCAGATCAGATAGCCGCGCATACCAGGAAAACCGTTATCTGATATCAGACTGGCTACAGCTCCAGCCCACGTAGCCAGCGCCAGTCTGATATAAGGCTGAGTGGAATCTCGCTCGGCAATACGGACAAGGAGGCGCTTGATGATAACGAACAGGCCACCGAAGAAAAAGAATGCTCCGAAAATACCGAAGGTGAGGAAAATGGCAATATAGCCATTATCCATAATTCCAAGTTCGCCAAGATCGCCGCCGTTATCCAGCTTGGTTCCAATTCCTACACTCCCGATCCCCTGTCCGACCGGATTGCCGGCAATCGCCGGAAGCATCGTATTTAGCAAATCCAGGCGCTCATTGTACGAATGATCCTGTTGAATATCCGTCAATGTCTGCATGCGGGCCACCAGACCCTCTGCCCCCGGAAGTTTGGGAACAATAATATAGAGAAGAAGACCGACGACAGCAAGTTGAAACAAGGTCTTCCACTTTCCTTTAGAGGATGAACTGAGAATGTAGGCCAGCAACATGACGAATGCAATCAGCCAGGCCGAGCGTACCAGCGTGACCAGGAGACACACGACCGTCAGCAGGATGCCAATCCATCCCAAAGTGCCGCGCCACCGTTTTTCCATCAGCATCGGTACAAGGGCCATCGCCAGGAAAATAGCGCAGGGACCGGGCGAGTTCATGGAAGAGAAAACTCTAATTTGAAGCGGCTCCGGTATGCCAATGGAATTCATTTCTACATGACTCATCCAGAAGGAATCCCAGGGCGGGACCGTCAAATACTGAATAATGCCGTAAATCGCCACAAGCACAGCAATATTGGCATATGAATACAGCAGTCGGTCCAGTTCCTTCGCCTTCATGGGCTTAATTGCAAGATAAGGCAGCAGGAGCAAAGGAATGACATAGTTGGCCAAATCATAAGCAAAAACAATGCCATTTTTGAACAATCCGACGACACTTCCGTAGCCCAATTCTATGCCAAAGAACACAGCAATCCGGGTCAGAGGTTTTTCCGCCTCATGAATGCCTCGCAGCACGGGAATAATCAACATGCTGCTCACCAGTAGTGGTGCCAAGCTCAACAAGGAAACCGAGTGATACGTCCCTTCCAGCCAGTCTGCAATACGCCGGATTTCCGGGCCCACTGCCCATACCAGCAATGTGTAAGGAATCAGCAGCCGCGATTGAAAAATTGCCAGCAGGAAGGCTGGAAAAACGAGTGCTAGCAATATGGCTCCCTGCTGGCTCGTGGTGGGATTCAGCTTGGCGCTGACAAATCCGATGGCGAGTGGCAGCATGCAAGCCAGCAAGCCCACGCCGAGCATGCCGATTCCACGCCGATTTCCCAACCAAATGGAAATCTGCTGATCTGCCAACCGACTCATATTTCTCACCCCTGACCTCCCTTCATACGCTCCTGCTTGAACATTTCCTTAAACAGCAGCACAAGAAACTGTGAATCCTCAATCAAATATCTTTTCCACAAACGTTTGGGCTCCTGAGACAACCGCCAAAACCATTCAAATCCCGTCTTCTGCATCAGCCTCGGTGCCCTCTTCACATTACCAGACAGAAAATCAAAGGTTGCCCCCACCCCAATCGAAATCGGAGCGCGGTAAGTCTCATAATATCTGTAAATCCATTTTTCCTGTTTGGGTGCGCCTACGCCAACAAAAACGATGTCCGGGCGAGCCTCTTGAAGCAAGCGGACAATGTGTCTGTTCTCTTCCTCATCTTTCTCAAAGCCGTAGGAAGGAGAGTAGCAGCCCACCACATTCATGTTCGGATACGATTCCTGGAGATTGCGCATGGCCTTCTCCGGTATACCGTCAGCCGCACCCAGAAAAAACAGTCGATAGCCTCGATCCTCAAATGCCTCTCCCAGCCGGGTGAACAAATCTGATCCCGACACCTTTTGCTTGAGGGGCTTTTTCAGCAGCTTGGACGCCCATATGATAGGCATTCCATCGGCCACTACAGCTCCTGCGTCCGAATATACCTTGCGGAATTCATCATCCTTGCGAAGCTTGATTACATGATCGACATTACAAGTTAAAATGTAGGAATGACGCTGATGTACAATAGAAGTATCTATAAATTCGAGTAGATCGTTAAAATCGTAATTATCAAAGTTGACATCGAACATGTTCACTCTGCTCATCGTATCACTTCTCTTTGCAAAAATCGGTTTGGGTAGACGTCTGGTATAACGTGTTCAAATACCAGCAAAACGGAATAATCATCTGAACCGTCGACAACGTGTTATCTGAAAACGAATAGATCAGAAAGCCCGCAATTAAGCTTGCAAAATAAGGTTTGATCGATTTGGCAAGCGACCGGTAAATGAGAACGAACACGACCAGCAATGAAAGCATTAATAGCCCGCAGCCGATATATCCCGTGTCAAAATAAAAGCGTATATACTCGTTATGCGGTACAACAAAGCCATTGAATAGCGTCCCGTCGTTCGCGACCGTTACTGCACCCAGCCCTCTGCCTGACCACGGGTAATCATGTACTTTGTTCAAAAAATATTCCCATGCCTCCGAGCGCCCCGACAGGTCAATGCCTGTATCGGTCTCCCGCTCGAAGGAGCGTTTTTTTAAATTGTTCCATTGCAGGGCCACCGCCCCCAGAGCAACCAAAAACGATCCGGCCAGCGGTAGCAAATAATTGACTCTACCTTTGAGGTACTGACGGGCAATATCAAACAGATACATAGCAAACATCAACAGCAATGCCAGAATCGGTCCACGTGTACCGGTGGCGATCAAGATGAGAAAATTCAATGCCAGTACAGTGTAATAAAAGGCAGCTTGCTTCGGCTTGCGCTTGATCTCAATCAGAGAGACGGCAATTCCGAGAAAGGAGAGCATCGCCAGATGCGGCGGTATGTTCGCTCCTTGTATTCTCACCGCGCCCGTAAATTCCACATCGGTAAACGAATGCAGCCCTACGGTCTGCAGGCCCAATCCAATGATCACACTGATGATCGGCAGTAAACTGATCAGCCGGATATGCTTATCCGCCACATCCTTTTTCCACTGAATCAATAGGAAAATAAAGGGGAGGGATAATCCGACGAACGCCTTCACTGCAATCGAGGTCGTCAGCAAAGGCAGCCATGCTGAAAACCCAAATGTAATCCCCAGCATGATTACCAACGCCCAGACCGGATAGCTGAACTTGAGACGAATGCCATATACGAGCATGCAAGGCACCAGCAGAGCCAAAATGCCTAATTTATACAATGACAAAATCTCAATGCCAAACACACCGCCCTGATACAGGGAATCTACCGACACTGCTGTACTTAGCAAAACCGCATAGCTGATGCGCTCCGGGTGGTGGATCGAAACGACCAGCAGAAGCAGCAGGCATACCGCAGCAATACTGACTACAGGCTGATAAGTAGCCGCAACTCCTACTGCAAGAGCGCCCAGCAGAAAAATAAAAACATGCTGTATGGTGTTTATTCTGGAAGTCCAAGGATAATTACTCATGTTCAATCTTTCACCCCGCAGCTGACTCGCTTTTCCGGTTGCGCAATGTATCCAGCGTCCCACGAATACTTTCAAACCTGCATCGGTTCAACAGCCTCCTGCCCTCAGTACGTGCCAGCAGGGAATCCACCGTGATGTATAACACTTTGGCTGCCGTCTTTGCCATCAGCATGACGTTGCCGAGCAAGCCTGCGACCTGTGCAGCGTTAGACATGCCCTGACAGTAGTAGCGGTTCATGATCCATTGCTTCGTTAATCGTGTAGCTGGAACAAAATGCTTCACAGCCATGTGAGGATGGTACATGATCGTCCCACCATTTTTACGAATTTGCTCAAATACCCACGACTCTTCACCAGACAAAAGGATATCTCCCTTTCTGCCCAAGTGAAGCGGGAACATGACGGCAGCAAAGGCCGTTTTGCGCATAGCCATGTTGGCTCCAAACGGATTCAGTCCCACCGGATATTCGCGGACCGCTTTCCCCAGATCAATAATCGTGTAAGGAAGCTCAAGCGGTCCTGTTAGCCACCCCGGTCGTTCCACCTCAAACATAGGCTCAATTTTGCCACCCATTGCCGTCAGCTCGGGATTGTTCCCGAAGGCCGCCATAATCGTTTGCAGCCATGTAACACACGGGATCGCATCGTCATCCAGAAAAGCAATGACTTCTGCTCTCGATAACGTAATGCCTGCATTACGAGCAGCAGACAACCCTTGTTCGCGCTCATAATGATATCGGAGGTGAATATCCTGACCATGTGCAACCGTAAATCTTTTGATCGTTGCCGCTGTATGATCGGTGGATCGGTTATCGACCACAATGATCTCGGCCAGCGCAAGGTCCTCCAGCTCCAACAGGGACATTAACGTTTTTTCCAGCAGGTCCGCCCGGTTATAGGTGCAAATAACGACGGACACTGCGGGACATCGCTTGAATGCATCCATCAGTAAGCATCCTTGGAGAACAGCATTTTAACGCCTGTTTTCATGATGATTTTAAGATCGAGCCACGTATTGCGAGCATGAATATACTTCAAATCCATTTGCACCATTTCATCGAAGCCTACGCTATTACGTGCGCTCACTTGCCAGTAGCCGGTACATCCCGGTGTTACAATCAGGCGTTGCTTGTCATAATCAGAGTATTGCTCGACCTCGCTGGGCAGCGGGGGGCGAGGACCCACTAAAGTCATGTCCCCGACCAATACGTTCCACAGCTGCGGAATCTCATCAATACTCGTCTTGCGCAAAAAGCTGCCGATCTTCGTAATCCGAGGGTCGTTTTTAATTTTGAACATGGCGCCGCTCACTTCATTCAGCTTCATCAAGTCCTTTTTCAGCTCCTCGGCATTGGACACCATCGAACGGAATTTATACATGTTGAATAACTTCTCATTCTTGCCCACCCGAATTTGCTTGAAAAACACGCTTCCCTTTGGATCTTCGAGCTTAATCAGCACCCCCACCACCACAAAAAGCGGAAGCAAGATGATCAAACCCACAAAAGACAGCAGCATATCAAGGAGACGCTTCGTGACCAGGTAAGACGTTTTATTCTGAATTTGTGTATTTCCGTATGGCATGTAAAACGCTTTACCTGACATGACAGCCTCGCCGTCCTCTGGTAAATTTTCCATGCTCATGCTGACGTACCCCCTCTCACCCTGCTGTAGTTGCTTTTTCGGTCTTCTTTAACCATTCATTCATGGCCTCCATAACCGGATGCTTCAGATCGTCGCTGGCGAGTGCAAATTCAAGGGTGGTCAGAATATATCCGAGGCGCTCACCTACGTCATAACGTGTACCTTCAAAATCATAAGCGTACACGCGCTCGCTCTGATTCAGCTTTTGGATGGCATCCGTCAACTGAATTTCACCGCCAGCTCCTTTTTCCTGAAGATCAAGATATTTAAAAATTTTCGGCGAGAACACATAACGGCCCATAATAGCCAAGTCGGATGGTGCTGTGCCCGGAGCCGGTTTTTCTATAAAATTGTTCACTCGGTACAATCGTCCATCCTGCTGATCCGGTTCAATGATGCCATAACGGTTCGTGAATTCCATCGGAACCCGCTGTACACCGATTACGGAATTTTGTGTTTCCTCATACTGATCCATCAGCTGGCGCAGGCAAGGCTTCTGACCTGTTACAATATCATCGCCCAGCAATACACCGAACGGCTCGTCCCCGATAAAACGTCTTGCGCACCATACCGCATGTCCAAGACCTTTAGGTTCTTTCTGGCGAATGTAGTGAATTTCCACTCCCGAAGAGCGCTGTACTTCCTCCAGAAGCTTCAGCTTGCCGTCCTCCAGCAGCTTCGATTCCAGCTCAAAAGCGTTGTCGAAGTGATCCTCAATAGCACGTTTGCCTTTACCCGTAACAATAATAATGTCCTCAATACCAGAAGCAATCGCTTCTTCAACGATATATTGAATCGTGGGCTTATTGATAATCGGAAGCATTTCCTTCGGCATCGCTTTTGTTGCAGGGAGGAAGCGTGTACCCAACCCCGCTGCTGGAATAATGGCTTTTTTCACTCTCTTCATCATCGCACTCATTCTCCTTGCTTCATCGAATTTTGGTGTTGCTTACTTCACCTGATTCATCACAATTCCAACCAGTGTCGCACTCGCCTGCTCCATGAGTTGCTTTGTTTTGCGTAGATCATCACGTTTGGTTCGACCGTGTTTAGCGACGAGAATCACACCATCCGTCAAGCCTGCGACCAGGCGGGCATCCGTGTAGTTCAGCGCCGGAGCCGAATCGAGCAGGATAATATCGTATTCACGTTTAAGCTCTTCCAGCAGATCTGTCATGCGTTCGCTCCCCAGCAGATCTGCTGCGTTATACAGGGTGTCTCCACCGGGAACAATCGATAGCTCCAGTCCACCATGCCTAACGATGGCTTTGGAAGAAGCGCCGCCGCGCAAATAAGCCGATAAACCTCCGGTATTCTCCATTCCGAACATCTCGTGCAACGCCGGTTTATGCAGATTGCAATCCACCAAAGCCACTTTCTTGCCTTCTTGTGCAAAAGTGACTCCGATATTGGCGAGCAGGGTTGTTTTGCCCGCTCCGCTTTCCGGCGAGGTCAGCAGTAGAACCGTTCCGCGGTCCTTGTCCCCAATCACCTGCTGCCGGATGTATGTACGGAGGGAACGAAATGATTCGGAGATATACGATGAAGGGTTGCTTTCTGTAATCAACATCTCATTCAATCGCTGCATATTTACGCTCCCCTACCCGTTCTTTAGAATTTCCGGTGGCCCCGTCGGTGTCCTTCTTGCGGATGACCGGTATAGATGCAATCACCGGAAGGCCGATATCTGCCTCTGCCTCTTTTTCCGACCGCAGGGTACCGTTAATGCTTTCCAGGAATACAATCGTGCCCAGCGCAATCATCAGTGATACGAGCAAACTAATCGCAATATTCATGAGCGGATTTCCATTTATCGGGTCAGGATTGGCCTGTGGGTCCGCTTCATTCAAAATTTTCACATTATTCAATTCCATCAATCCAGGAACCGTCTGCACGAATTTCTGGGCTACCGCGTTGACAACTGCTGCGGCCTGTGGATAGCTGCCTGCCTCAAACGTCAAGCCGATAACCTGACTTTTATCCGAGGATTTAATCTGGAGCTTTTCTGCCAGCTTTTCCTGTGTCAAACCGAACTCAGGATGAGTCGTTACAACAGCCTCCATAATTTTAGGTGAAGTGAGAATTTGCTTGTAGCTTTCCACCAAATTAAGACTTGTGTTGACGTCGTTCAGATTGTTGCTTCCCTGCTTGCCGGAAATATGATTAACCAGCAGTTGGCTTGAAGCAGAATAGACTGGCTTTACGACAATGTTGCTCACAATGTAAGTCGTCACGCATGAGAGGATGACAAAAATCGCAATCAGCCACAATCTTTTTTTGATCAGGACCAGATAATCCAAAATGGTTTTCTCCACAAAAATCCTCCCTCCTATACCATTTCTCTTCTTATTTTAAGTATGACTTTATTGTAACAATTGGCTCTGTGAACGGCATGGAACCGAATGGCACTTTCTCCCTCACTACAGGGGAAGGGGATTGTATACTTTTGGCTACGGCATGGTATACTTTTGTACCATACCTTTCGATTACAGAAAAAAAACTCAAAAAAAAGCCCCAAAACCACCGGATTTGGTGATTTTGGGGCTTTTCCGACATTCGCACACAGAAATGCAGCGCAGCTTATGGTGTTCAGCGCATCACCATATTGGTTGGCTCATACTTCGCCAAACCAATGGCATTGGCATACAACGCTGCCTGCGTACGATCTGCCAGCCGCAGCTTGGCTAGAATCTGACTGACATGTTTTTTTACAGTAAACTCACTGATAAATAACCGGGATGCAATTTCGCGGTTGCAGGCGCCCTGTCCCAGTTCGACCAACACTTCCTTTTCCTTCGGTGTCAAGTCGTCCGTCAGATTGCCAGCATCCTCGCGCAGCTTGTTTTCGAGAATAGCCGGATCATAATATTTGCGTCCTTTGTTGACCAGGTGAATCGCGTAAATTAGTTCCTCAGGCAAAGCCTCCTTAAGTACATAGCCGTCCACGGAAGCTTCCTCCGCTTTCAGAAAATCTTCACGTGTTGCAGAAGAGGTCAGCAAGATAAATTTGCTTCTGAACCCGCGCCCGCGCGCGACCTTGATAATATCCAGACCTGATTCGTCCGCTAGCTTCAAATCCAGCAGCACCAAGTCCGGATCGGTTTCCTCGATCACTACAAGTGCTTCCTGTTGATTCTGGGCCTCTCCCGCAAACTGAACATTGGGCTGCATGGATATAACCGCAGCAAGTCCTTTCCGTACTAAAGGATGATCATCGACAATGACAATTTTCATGATTCGGCCTCCTGTCTACAATTCAGGATTTGCACAATCCCTATGTATCCGATTGTTACCGCAGATTTTGTATTGCAGGATGTTCACACATCTTATTTAAGGATTATGCACAATCCCTATTCATAAGCATTTACCGGAATGGACAATCGGATTTGTGTTCCCTCCCCGATTCGACTAGAAATATCAAATTCGCCTCCCATCGATTGAGCTAAATATTCCATATTCATCATGCCCAGGCCTCCGCCTGCACTGACCACCTCACCTCCTGCTACCATTCTTGCCGTCTCAAACCCTACTCCGTCGTCATGAATAGACAGTCTAATCACTTGGGGTGTCAATTTTAACTTCACATCAATTCGTTTGGCCAATCCATGCCGGATTGCGTTCCCCGCTGCTTCGGAAATGATGCGGAACAAAGCCTTTTGGTACAAGTACGGAAGAGAATAATGATCACCATGAATATCAAAGTCAATTTGTATATGGTTCAGCCTGGAGAGCGTATGCAGATGGCTTTTCACCGTCCCTAACCAAGTTGAGCCTCCGCTTTTTTTCGAGCTTAGGCTATGAATTGCCCCTTTCAGCTCCCTGACCGCTTGATTGGCAGATTGCTGAATCAGCTCGATTTGCTCCTCCACCTGTCCCTTAGGCTGATGACACCAGGTTTGCCGGAGAGAATGCGTTGCGTACACAATGCCAAACAGACTTTGTGACACATTATCATGCATCTCATTCGCAATCCGATTTTGCTCGTTCCTTACAATCAACTGATTTTCAATACGCTCCAGCTCGTAGCGCTCCAGAAACACAGCACTCAGCTCGGACAAGAAAATCAGTTGCTGCACAAGCCAGCGTCTTCCTGTCAGACTTTGATCCGGACCCAGTTGGAGACCGATCGTCGCCACAAAACGGGTCGTCATCGGTACTGTGAGCATCAGAAAATCCCCCCACTCCGGCAGGTGCTTGAAAAATGGCTCGCGCTCTTCCCTGAATTCCTCCCGATAATTCCCCAGCACCTCGAACAGCTGCTCCTCTTCCTCTACCGTCCAGCCTGTCTGACTGCTTTCCGGCGCATCCTCCTCCTGACTATCCAGCCAGAAAAATGCACGGCTCTGCTTCGTCAGCTTAACGGTATAATCCGAGATCACCTGCCCCAGATTCAACGCCTCATTGTGACTGGTCGTCTCCATGATGTGGTAAATCGACTTGATATGATCCATCGTCTCGTTGGCTTGTTCCTTTGCCACCTTCAGTTCGTCTTTCATGACTCCGATGACCTGCATGGCCATAGTGGTTACGATCAGTACCAAAAACAAATTGATATTCTGCAGTACAAGATCCCATAAAAAATATTGACCTGGTGTAAAAAAGATATAACAAAATGTGAGTACCAAGCCGATATAAGAAAGAAGGAGGGTCCAACTGTACCTCATAGATAGGTGGGCACCAGCCACCAGCATAGGGGTAATGACATTCCATTTGAACGGACTATCCATCCCTCCCGTCGGGAACAGCAACAAGATGATCCCTGCGGTTTCTAACGCAATACTGCATTTCAATACCATATCATGAAGTCTGTACTTTCGGTAAATCCAAGTAAATACTGTAACTGATAAAAATAGAAACACAATCAATAATAGCTTCTGCCACACGATTAATCTAGATTGTTCGAACAGAAAAACAAGTGACGTTAAAGATAGTGATACATAACGGTACAAAAAAATCATTTTGTCTTCTGCTGACTTCTTCAACTTCATCCTGTCACCCTATTCTGTGTTTTGAGGGACGATGGGCATATTAGGTTTGCTTGTGCACTATAAAAAAATCATAACCAATCCAAAAATAAATAACAAGACATAAACTCTAACGTAAACGGTTACATTCAAAAAAATTTGGTACTTTTTATAACATATCTACCGTTTCAGGAAAACATTTTCGGGGTAATGTCAGAGTTTATAACGCTTGTCAAGGGCATAAATCACATTTCCAACCAAACTAAAAAAGGAACTTGCTGGTACCACCGTGATTGTAACAGCGGTATTCAGCAAGTCCTTTTTTTAGTAAACTGGATGGGTCTGCATTAGCCTCCAGCACGTGCCAATTCACGCATATTGGCTTCAAATGCTGCCAGCAGGGCTTCATCCCCGCTCAGACCAGTGGCCTCTTCTTTTTGTATCTGTTCCATCATACGCTTGTAGTCCTTTGGAATCACCCGAACAAACTGCTGGACCGCAGTCTGCCAGTCATCCAAAATACGTTGTCCCGCTTCACTGCCCGTATAAGTGACATGGCGCTGAATCAAGCCGCGCAGCTCCGCTGCTTCCGCAGGGTCCTCCACTTCCTCCAGCAACACCATTTCCAGATTACAACGGTTCAGGAACGTTCCCTCAGGATCATAGACATATGCAATCCCTCCAGACATTCCGGCTCCAAAATTCCGTCCGGTTCCGCCCAGTACAACTACACGTCCGCCCGTCATATATTCGCAGCCATGATCGCCGACACCCTCAACAACAATACGTGCCCCGGAATTCCGTACGGCAAAGCGCTCTCCAGCAATTCCGCTAATATAAGCTTCCCCGCTGGTCGCTCCATACAAAGCTGTATTTCCAATAATAATGTTCTCTTCTGCCTTAAAGGTCGCTTTGTGAGATTTTCTCACAATGACCTTACCACCAGATAGCCCTTTACCGACATAGTCATTGCTGTCGCCTTCCACACTTAGCGTAATACCTTTCGGAATAAATGCCCCGAAGCTCTGACCTGCCGATCCAACGAAGTTAAAGCGAATGGTATCTTCAGGCAGACCTGCTGCGCCATACTTACGAGTAACCTCGCTGCCCAGAATTGTACCTACTGCCCGATTCACGTTCGTTATAGGCAGGGTTCCCTCTACAGGCGTTCCGTTCGCCAGCGCCTCCGTAGCCATCGGTACGAGCTTCTGCATATCGAGCGTTTCTTCCAGACCATGATTTTGGCGTTGTACACGGTAACGCACGCTTCCGTCTTCCAGCTCAGGAACATGCAGCAGCAAGCTCAGGTCTACGCCCTGCTTCTTCCAGTGCGAATCGGCGTTTACGGTATCCAGACAATCTGTACGTCCGATCATTTCCTGAATGGTGCGGAAGCCCAGCTCCGCCATAATTTCACGGACATCTTCTGCGATAAAGCGCATAAAATTCACCACATGGGCAGGATCACCCATATAATTTTTGCGCAGCTCCGGATTCTGCGTAGCCACACCAACCGGACATGTATCCATTTGGCATACCCGCATCATAATACAGCCCAATGCCACGAGTGGCGCTGTGGAAAAGCCATATTCTTCTGCACCCAGCAGGGCAGCTACCACCAAATCGCGGCCAGACAGCATCTTGCCGTCTGTCTCCAGCACCACGCGGTCGCGCAGGTTATTCAGCATCAGCGTCTGATGCGTCTCGGCCAGCCCCAGCTCCCAAGGCATACCCGCATGACGGATGGAGCCTTGCGGAGAAGCACCTGTACCGCCGTCATAGCCGCTGACCAGAATAATGTCAGCACGGCCTTTCGCTACCCCTGTAGCAATCGTGCCTACGCCTGCCTCTGACACCAGCTTCACGTTAATGTCAGCACGCGGGTTGGCGTTTTTGAGATCGTAGATCAGCTCTGCCAAATCCTCGATCGAATAAATATCGTGATGCGGCGGTGGCGAAATCAAGCCTACACCTGGTGTAGAACCGCGTACTTCAGCGACCCAAGGATACACTTTGCGTCCCGGCAACTGTCCGCCCTCGCCCGGCTTCGCGCCTTGTGCCATTTTGATCTGAATTTCGTCGGCATTCACCAGATAATTCGACGTTACACCAAATCGGCCAGATGCTACCTGCTTGATCGAACTACGACGAGAATCACCATTAGCATCCGGTATGAAACGTGCAGGGTTCTCCCCGCCTTCACCCGTGTTGCTCTTGCCACCGATACGGTTCATTGCAATCGCCATATCTTCATGGGCTTCCTGGCTAATGGAGCCAAAAGACATAGCTCCTGTTTTAAAACGACGCATAATGGAAGCAGCAGATTCCACTTCATCCAGCGGCACAGGCTCACCGACAGGCTTCAGTTGAAGCATGGAGCGGATCGTCAAATACTGCTCAGATTCACCCTGCACCAGTTTGGCGTATTTCCTGTAAAGCTCGTAGTCTCCCGAACGAACCGACTGCTGGAGCAAATGTACCGTTTGCGGGTTAAACAAATGCTCTTCCCCGTCGTTACGCCATTGGTATTCGCCGCCCGAATCCAGCACCTTGTCGTTGCCGTCCTTGTCGGTAAAAGCGCGGTTGTGGTGGGCCAGCGCTTCCACTGTCACTTCCTCCAGACCAATGCCGCCAATGCGGGAAGGCGTCCAGGTAAAGTAACGATCAACAAAATCCTGCTTCAGACCTACAGCCTCGAAAATTTGGGCTCCACGGTAGGATTGAATCGTGGAAATTCCCATTTTGGACAATATTTTTACGACACCCTTGGTGGCTGCCTTAATATAATTTTTAACTGCTTTTTCGTGCGAAATGCCGCGCAGCAAGCCCTGCTGAATCATGACATCCAACGTTTCAAAAGCCAGATACGGGTTAACCGCACTCACACCGTAGCCCAGCAGCACCGCATAATGGTGAACATCTCTTGGCTCTCCGGACTCCAGCAAAATGCTTACACGTGTGCGTGTGCCCTGTTTGATCAGATGATGATGCAGGCTGGAAACAGCCAGCAACGCCGGAATGGCCGCATTGTCTGCATCCACTCCACGGTCAGACAGAATGAGGATGTTATGCCCCTTGTCAATGACACGGTCAGCCG
The DNA here is from genome assembly GCF_000236805.1 of Paenibacillus peoriae KCTC 3763. Lineage (GTDB taxonomy): Bacteria > Bacillota > Bacilli > Paenibacillales > Paenibacillaceae > Paenibacillus > Paenibacillus peoriae. Next base: position 85,025 of record NZ_AGFX01000048.1, read on the forward strand.
CTTCAAACAATCCTTCCAGTGCCTTACGCAAGCCTTCTGCGCCTTCCTTTGCTTCAAAGAAGATCGGAATCGTCATCGACTTGAAGCCCGGACGGTGTACATGGCGAATTTTGGCAAATTCCTCATTGGACAGCACCGGTGAGTCCAAACGAATCTGACGACAGCTTTCCGGCTCAGGATGCAGCAGGTTACGCTCCGGTCCAATCGTAGTTGCCGTCGACGTTACAATCTCTTCACGAATGGCATCAATCGGCGGATTGGTAACTTGTGCGAACATTTGTTTAAAATAGTTATACAAACGTTGTGGACGATCAGACAGCACCGCAAGTGGAGCATCGTACCCCATCGATCCGATCGGCTCCGCACCTGTGAGCGCCATCGGCTCCAGCAGCTTGCGCAGTTCTTCAAACGTATATCCAAATGCCAGCTGAAGCTGGTTAACATTTTCGTGCTTCGGCTCCGGCTGCTCCAATGCCTCTGGCAGTTCCTCCAGATCAATCAAATGCTCATCCAGCCATTGCTGATAAGGCTCCTCGGAAGCGATACGTTCTTTCAACTCTTCGTCAGAAATGATGCGCCCTTCCTGGGTATCCACCAGCAGCATCCGGCCCGGACGAAGACGATCCTTGTACAGCACATTTTCAGGGGCGATATCCAGCACACCCGCCTCTGAAGACAGTGCGATCAGATCATCTTTGGTCACATAGTAACGTGCAGGACGCAGGCCGTTACGGTCCAGAATCGCCCCGATTTGGATACCGTCCGTAAACGCCATCGCTGCCGGTCCGTCCCACGGCTCCATCATGGTACTGTGGTATTCATAAAATGCCCGTTTTTTCGGGTCCATCGTCTCATGTTTGTTCCAAGGCTCCGGCACCATCATCATAGCTACATGAGGCAAGGAACGTCCGCTCAGATACAAAAACTCCAGCGTATTATCAAACATGGCTGTATCTGAACCATCCGGGTTAATGACTGGTTTTACCTTCGCGATATCTTCGCCAAACGCTTCACTTTCAAACTGTGCCTGACGCGCATGCATCCAGTTCACATTGCCGCGCATGGTGTTAATTTCACCGTTGTGAATCATAAAACGGTAAGGATGCGCACGATCCCAGCTCGGGAAGGTATTCGTACTGAAACGGGAATGGATCAGCGCAATCGCCGATGTCACCCGCTCATCCTGCAAATCCAAATAAAATTTGCCCACCTGCTCGGTTGTCAGCATTCCCTTGTATACAACCTTGCGGCATGACAAGCTCGGAATATAGAACGATTCGCCGTGCTGCTCCTCTTGGCTATAACGAATAGCAAGCTCTGCACGCTTGCGAATGATATACAGCTTCCGTTCAAAGTCCAGCTCTTCCTTCAAATCGCTACTGCGGCCGATGAACACCTGACGCACGCCCGGTTTAGCCGCTTTTGCCGATTTGCCCAGCATTTCGTCATAAGTTGGTACATCGCGGAAGCCCAAACAATTTTGGCCTTCGTCCACGATGATCTCTCTCAGCTTCTGCTCATGTGCCTCACGGATCTTTGGATCATTGGATACAAAAAGCATGCCTACGCCGTAATATCCGGCCTTTGGCAGCTTGAAGCCCAAGCGCTCCGCTTCCTCTTGAAAAAACAGATGGGGCACCTGAATCATAATCCCCGCTCCGTCACCGGAGTTTGGTTCACTTCCCTGACCGCCCCGATGCTCCATATTGACGAGCATGGTCAAAGCCTGACTTACAATATCGTGTGATGGTTTTCCCTTGATGTGGGCAACAAAGCCCATGCCGCAGGCGTCTTTTTCGAATTGGGGATCATATAGTCCCTGTTTGGGTGGTAAACCTGTCTGTCTCATGGAACGCAACCTTTCTGTTATAAAGTCATGCTGGCCTGAAATACAGGCGGCCGAATAGAAGACAGTGGCAACAAGAGGTAAATCAAAGAACAAACTACGAGGAATGGGGGACAAAACGTATGACGTATTCAAGGCGGTACGGTCCGCCGAATGCGCATGTTTTTCAATAATTATGCAATGGCTTGACTTGAAAAATACGTCGATTCCACTGATGAATCTAATTAGTTCTATCATTTTATCATCGACCTACCATGTTAGCAATTCAAAGTTTTTATAATTGCGATAATAAATCTTTTACATTACAGCATCAACGTATCAATGTAAAAAGTTATCATTTTTATGTATAAATATGCATTCAAAAAAACAGCCTCTCCCGTTCCCGCAAGGAACAGAAAAGGCTGACAAAGCATATCCAATAGAGGTGCTGACGATCAGGCGTATGTCCGCAATTCAGGCCATACGAATTAAAATTCGAGACTTTCGCCGGGCTTTAAGGCTTTTCCTTCAATTCCTTCTTTGTGCAGACGATCACAGAAGGCGTCTCCGTCCTGCTCAATACCCGGAAAGGTATTATAATGCACTGGTATTACGCGGCTTGCACGCAACCATTTTGCTGCCAACAGCGCATCCTCCGGTCCCATCGTATAACCATCTCCAATGGGCAGTACCGCAGCATCAATAGAATTGGTTTCTCCAATGAGACGCATATCGCCAAACAAGCCGGTATCCCCTGCGTGAAAAAATGTTTTGCCTCCCATGGTCAATAAAATCCCTGCTGGCTCTCCCATGTATATCGTTTGTCCATCCACCGTCAAAGACGAACTGTGGAACGCAAGCGTGAATTTTACATGGAAGCCGTCAAATTGATGACCACCGCCAAGGTTCATACCATGAGCTTTGGCACCCAGGGATGAACAATAGTCAGCCAGCTCAGCCACCGCAATCACAGGGCAATCATTGCGCTTGGCAATTTCAACAGCATCTCCAAAATGATCGGCATGGCCGTGTGTCAATAGCACCGCATCCACCTGAATATCCTCAGCTTGTACGGTTGCTTTAGGATTACCTGTCAAAAAAGGATCAATAATAATTCGTTTTCCCTCTTCTTCCACCAGCACAACTGAATGTCCGTAATATGTGATTTTCATATCGTCTGCGCCTCCATTGTCACTTTCATTATTTAGGTTACTTTCCTTTATCCATTATACCGTATTTTGCATACATGCTTCACCTGAATGCAAAATACGTTCACAAAGCTGAACCCTATTGTTTAGAAAGAGCTGTTATTTGTAGAAGACTTCCTTTATTTATAAAAAGTATGATGACCGATTGTTTTCACCTTGGTCCGCGAATGATGAACCGTAAGGTCCTGGGCCAACGTAAGCGACAGGAAAAAACAGGTATGATCAGGCACGGCTTTATGACCGTTCAAAGCAGCGTTAACCGCACGGATGCTGTCCTGGTTCGGTTGGACACGACGAAGACGCCCGTTCGCGACCGGACTAAATTGCGCTTTTTGATAAATTACAGCCTGAATCGTATCGGGAAATGAGGCTGACCGCAGCCGGTTTAAGACAACGTTGGCAACTGCCACTTTGCCTTCGTACGGTTCGCCTTCTGCTTCTGCCATCACTATTTTTTGCAGCAGGAGCAGTTCTTTAGCGGAGACTGTATAGCTCCAGGTAGACAACGCCTTGTCATCCTGAGTGAGCATTTTTGTCTTCGTAAAGTAGATGGTTGTAGGAGGGGTTAGGATTGCGGACTTGCTGTGCTGGACATCAGGTTTTTTCGTGCCTGTGGTGACGTTATTCCGAGCCTGTTCCGCCTGCTTCATCTGGGAAGCGGGTAAAGGAGTCGGCATGATTTCTTTCCAGCTTGGCTGCCCATGAGCCGCGACAAAGATGGGGCTTGTCCTGTTTGACCCGTTATGGGTCCCCATCCTGTCGCCATATGAAGGAGCCGAAGAGTTCCCTGACCAGCTCAGAGATTGCATAGATTCATTTTTATGATTTTTCTGTGTTTGCTGAACCTCAGCGTAGAGTCCTATCCCCAATATACAAACAAGCAGCACACTCAAAAGAGGTGCAAACCAACGATATTCTTTAATAATTTCCATAATGTTCCTCCCGTTAACTTTAAGCACATTCCTCAGATATGTAACCCAAAATGCGCTTTTTGAATAACGCTGAAATACTATATCACTAAATTCGCTGATAAATCAAGGGTTTCACCTTAATAATGGGAACGTTTGAATTATTTGGTACATCGGTTTTTGCCCCATTCGGGTTGCATATAAAACAAATTTTCCCACTTCCCACGACTCGACAATTCGAGCATTTGGCTGCCAAACTGAGGCTGGAACGGGCTGCTGCCCTGTGTATGAACGCGCTACGGTAATATGGGGCCGATAAGGTCGTTCCTCAGGTTTAAAACCGAGCGTTTCGGTAGCCCGAAGTATGGACTGATACAACTGATCCAGTGACTCCAGCTGCCCGGTAACTCCCCTCCACAATACACGCGGAAATTGCTCCCGGCCAAAAAAGCCTGCTTCTCCAATTCCAAGCGTGAACGGTGCATGCTCGGCTGCAGCTTGATATAACGCCTGCTCCAGTTTTGGAATATCCGAAGTCGCCACATCGCCCAAAAACTGCAGTGTCACATGGTAGTCTCTGAAATCACTCCATTTTCGAAAGGTCAGATGATTCAAATCATGCTCCGCCCATTGGCGCAGCTTCTGTTTATGCTCATCCGGAATGGCAATAGCCGTAAAAAGTCTTTGCGACTGCTTCTCCATCCACTTCGACTCCTTTCCTGTATATATCCCGACAAGTTGCTGTTTGGGATGCCCCACATTTGGGTAAAGCCATTTGTTATTATTTATAGTGACGTTGTTATTTATAGTGACACGGAAAGCTCGTTTCTCCCCCTCTTTATGCAATTTTTCCGACAATCTGTTATCCTTGAAAGGATGGTTCGCCAGAAGATATTGGAAGCTTCAAGCTCAATCAAAAGTCGAGGAGGCTATGAATCATGGGAAACATCTTAAGTTTACACCAGCTAACTGAAGAACAAACAAAGCAAGTTCGTGCAGCAGCTCCGGGCTACGAGTTGATCATTGGCAAAGCCCAAGAAGTAGGGGCTGAACAGATCCGGCAGGCCGAGGTTATTTTAGGCTGGTCCAAACATATTGCCGAGGGGACGCTGCATCCGGACAGCAAGCTGAAATGGATACAAACCTGGTCGGCGGGGATTGACAAGCTGCCGCTTACCGAGCTGGAAAAGCGCCATATTTTGCTTACGAATACAAGTGGTGTACATGCGATTCCGATAACGGAGCAGATTTTCGGTATGCTGCTGTCGCATACACGTTATCTGCAGCAAGCAGCTCTCTTGCAGCGTCAGAAAACATGGCAGCCACCGGAAGGTCAACTGACGGAATTACGTGGTAAAACAATGTTGATAACAGGTGTCGGCGAAATTGGCCGTGAAACGGCTCGGCTTGCACAAGCCTTTGGCATGCGGGTGATCGGGGTCCGGCGTTCCGGCAAGGAAGCACCCCATGTAGAGCACATGTACACCAACGAACAATTACACGATGCGTTGCGAGCTGCGGATATCGTGGTGAACATTTTGCCATTCACGGAGGAAACCCGTCACTTCTTTGACGAAAAAGCATTTGCAGCCATGCGTAAAGGAGCTTTCTTCATTAATGTAGGCCGTGGCGGCACCGTTCATACAGATGCGCTTGTACGCTCACTGGAGCAACAGCATATTGCCTTTGCCGGACTGGACGTATTCGAGGAAGAACCGCTGCCTGCGTCGCATCCGCTATGGAGTATGGACCATGTTCTGATCACACCGCATATTGCAGGTGACACGGATCTGTATGCTGAACGTGCGGTAGATATTTTTGTTACCAACTTGGAAGCCTATGCTGCTAAGCAGGAACTGCCGCTGAATCTGGTAAACTACAAAACTCAGTATTAACAAAACCAACTACTCGCAGACCCATATTTCCCGGCTCAACCCGGTCTTGCGTATGCGGCATTGCTCCATAAGGGTCCAACCTGACTCGGATAGCAATGCTTCCATCGGCTCCGTGCTCACAACCACCGCCCGTGCGGCCAGACGTCTTAAGCTGCGCAGCATCTTCTTTTGTTCAGCAGCAGGGAGCACGGAGCACAGGTTATAGGGCATATCCAATATAGCCGCATCGTACGTACCGTCCACCATATTCATATCCCCGAGCTTTACCAGATCCTCTTCATATCCAAAATGACGTAAATTGACGCGCGCTCCGCGTACCGCCAACGGGTTGATATCATAACCGCAAATATGTCTCCCCATGCTTAATGCTTCAATCATCACATTGCCCATGCCGCAGCACGGGTCCAGCAGCTTCAGTTCGTCTCCATCCGCCTCGTGCACTGCTGCATGACGAACCGCCAAATTGACAAGCGCCCTGGCTACCAGCACCGGCAATCCCGTAGAATAATTCTGCGGTTTCTGACGGCGCTCCAGCCAGGAACGATCGCTATATACGCATTGGCCCAGTAGCCACCGTTGTCCTGCCCTGATCACACCCAAAGTGATATCCGGTTCCTTCATTTGTGCCTTTCCCTGAATACGTGCGCCAATCCGACGTTCTATCCCGCGCCGCTCGTCATAGTCGGCCTCATTGTCGCCTTCCTTGAGACACAATACCTTGAAGGTCTTTCCGTCTTCAAGCTGCAGCGTGGAAGCTGCTTCGCATAGCTCTTCCAGCGTACCTGCATCCACGGCTATATCCAGCCGAAGATGAATAAACGGGCTGGTCCCCGGCTCCAGCCGCCGCTCGGACAACAGAATGGAGCCATGCACAGGTGGCTGATCGAACAAGCATTTTAATTCCAAAAGGCATAGCTCTCGCTCTGTTTCATGGCACGCATAGGTGTATATGTACCTTTGTATCGTTTCGTTCGTGTTCATTTCATGTTTGTTCATGTAAGATCTCTTTTCATTTAGAGTGACAGCTAGCATGTACGGCTTCCGTAATAAGTTGGTAGGAGTAAAGCCGTTGTTCATAATCGGGAATCGGTGTGACCAACAGGAACTCATCATTATCGTATTCAACCTGCAGGCTATACAAACGTTCGACAAGTTCCGATGGTGTTCCCACCAGCCAGTTTCTTCTACTTATATAGGGGTAAATGAAAGATCAGTCCAGATCGTAAATGGAGCCTACCTTCAGACCATATAACTCATTATAGATTTTTTCAGCAAAAGCGTCGGTCATGCCAGCAATATAGTCTATGACCATATGCTCCCATGTCCAGATCGGTTTCGCCTTGGCCTGGTCGTGCTCATAGCGCTGGAGCCAGTCGGTCGGAATAATGGATTTTGACGTCTCAGGGTCCAGAAATGCCAGCCATAGCCGTCTAAGCATCCATTCACTTCGTTTTTGCAGCCGCTGTACGCGCAGATCGCGAATCATCGTAACCCAGGCAAAGCTTTTCAACACACTCACCGTACGGAGCATATCCAAATCCTCGCTGCCATCCCGTACGAAGGTCACTTTTTTCCAATTCCCATCATCAATTACACCCAGGCTGCTGACAAACAAGCTGACCCAGTATGCCTTTACTTCACGACGTGTGCGAGAATAATCGTGTTCACATATCGGCATCTTGCCATTCCATACCTTTAAAAATTCGCTCAACACTGCTGCTACCTTCTGCTCAATCTGAGTCAGCTGCCAGCCTTGCCAAAAGCTATCCTCCAACGTTGTAATTTTTTCTGTAATCAGACGTATCAAATACGGATCATATAAAAAATGCTCATGTACCTCAATCTTGCCTGCCTTAATCCCATCCTCCAGATCATGTGCGGAATAAGCAATATCATCACACAGGTCCATCAGCTGAGCTTCCAGCGTTTTTTTACCGTCCGGGATTCCCCAATCCTGACGAATGGAGCGAATGTATTCCCACTCATGCAGGTACATCCCTTTTTTATTCAAAATCCCCGGGTACGGGTACTTGTTAATCCCCAATAATACAGCGTCCGACAAATTCAGACCATCCACATTCTCGCGCTTCTCCAAAAACATAATCAGGCGAAAATTGTGCGCATTCCCTTCGAAATGCTCATAGATTTGCCGCTCGTGCGCATATGCCTGCAGTCCCTGCTTGGACTCTGGCGTGAAGCCTCCCGCAGCGGCTATCTTTTCTACTTTCTGCTCAATGAACTGATCCAAAATCCCGTCCAGCACCTCTTCGCCCTTATGCCCAAATGGTGGATGCCCAAAATCATGTGCAATCGACGCGCATTCCACCACCTCGGGGTCAATGATCAGTCCGGCGTTATCCGCCTGCTCCAGCTCTACCTCAGGATGGCGGCGCAGCAAGCTGCGTGCTGCTTCACGCGCAATTTGTGCTACCTCCAGAGAATGCGTCAGCCGTGTACGGTAATAGTCGCCCGTGCCTGCGCCAAATACCTGGGATTTGCCTTGCAGCCGACGGAAGGTCGGTGAATGGATTAATCGGGAGTAATCCCGTTCATACGCTGCCCGTGAAGCATCGCTTCGTGTCTGTTCGGCAAATTGCCGATGCTCTCTCTTGTTTTGCCATGTCATAAAGCCCACTCCCTACGTACTCAATTGGAGTGATTATACATTTTTTTCACGTCACAGGAAAGCTTACATGACTTTCATATAGAAGATTACAAGCTATAGTGGTATGAATCGAAGTACAATATACGTAAAATGTTATATGAAAAAGGTGTTCTCCAGCCATTGGATTCAGGCCAGGGAACACCTTCTTTCTTCTATTAAACATAGAAGTATATAAGCTATGCATGAAAAATTTACACGTGAAACGGAGTAGGCGAAATGATGCCGTACAAGCGAAGCGGTGGCGATGGGAACCATCATCCGACTGCGCAGTGGCGCTAAAAGTAACTTTTAAGTTCGGCGTATATACATCGCCATGTTTGCCCTAACGCTTTGCCCTTGGGTCAAGCACATCCCGCAGCCCGTCTCCCATCAGGTTAAAGCCTAATACGGTCAACATAATGGATATGCCCGGAAAAATAACCGTCCACGGTGCGTTCTGGATATATTGGCGCGAATCTGACAGCATTTTGCCCCACTCCGGTTCAGGAGGTTGTGCACCCAAGCCAAGAAATCCAAGCGCTGCTGCTTCAATGATCGCCGTCCCGATCCCCAATGTTCCCTGTACAATAATGGGCGTCAGACTATTAGGCAAAATATAACGCAGTATAATTCGTGCATTGTTCGCCCCAAGCGCTCTGGCAGACGTAATATATTCCTCCGTTTTGACGCTGAGCACCTTGGAGCGAACCAATCGTCCATATGTTGGCACGTTAACAATCGCAATGGCGTACAGCGCATTTTCCAGTGAAGGTCCTAGAATGGCTACAATGGCAATCGCCAGCAAAATCCCCGGAAACGCCAGTAAAATGTCGAACAGCCGTGAAATAACCATATCCGCCCATTTCCCATAAAATCCCGCAATTAGGCCTAAAGCTGTCCCGACAATCATTGAACCAATAACGGACAGAAAGCCGACCCATAACGAAATTCGGGCTCCATACAGCGTACGGCTCAGCAAATCTCGACCGAGATCGTCCGTACCGAACCAATGCTCCGCCGAAGGAGGCTGCAAGCGGCTGACCAGGTTTTGCTCTTTATAATCAAAAGGAGCAATCCACGGCGCAATCAACGCAATAATGACAAAAAAGACAATGACACACAGACCGACGAATGCCATCTTATTATGCTGAAATGCCCTCCATGCATCCCTCCAAGGGCCGGACACGACAGGCGAATGTGTCAATATCGTGCGTGTCGTCGATATGTTGTTGGGTTCCATTGAAAATTGTGACATCGGACAAGCTCCCCCTTGAGCAATTGACGACTTGATTACTGATAATGGATACGTCGGTCAAGAACCGCGTACAGCAAATCGACAATCAGATTGATGATAACGAACAGGAACGCAATGATCAAAATTCCGCTTTGAATGACCGGATAATCACGCGAGCTGATCGCTTCAAAGATGTACCGTCCGATGCCGGGCCATGCAAAAATGGTTTCCGTCAGCACCGCGCCGCCCAGCAGCGAGCCGGTTTGAAGACCGATGACGGTAAGCACGGGAATGGCGGCATTTTTAAGCGCATGCTTGTACACCACTTGAAAAGATGCCAGCCCTTTCGCCCGAGCTGTACGAATATAGTCCGCATCCATAACCTCCAGCATGCTGGAACGGGTTATACGTGCAATGACCGCCATCGGAATGGTTCCCAGTGCGATGCTCGGCAGAATCAAATGCTTGATGACGGTCCAAACCTGTTCCATACGGCCCCCTATGATCGCATCAATAATCGCCAGATGTGTCACGGCCTCTACCGGATCACGGGAATTCATGCGTCCGATGGAAGGAAGCCAGTGCAGCTTATTTGCAAATATCCACTGCTCCATCAAGCCCAGCCAAAAAATCGGCATCGACACCCCGACAAGCGCTATGACCATGCTGACATAGTCGAACCAGGAATTTCGTTTCCAGGCACTCACGATGCCCGCGTTCATCCCGACCACAACGGCGAAAAACATACTCGCTACCGTCAGCTCCAGCGTGGCCGCCAGATAAGGCACCATTTCCCGGGCAATCGGCTGTCTGGTGCGGATGGAATCGCCCAAATCTCCATGTGCCAGCTCGCCCAGATAGGTTCCATATTGCTGTAGCCATGGCTTATCCAGTCCCAGTTGCTCGCGTAGCGCCTGTTTGGACTGTTCTGTGGCCTTGTCTCCCAGTATGGTTTCCGCAGGGTCGCCCGGAATAGCATGAATGATCGAAAACACGATGAGTGTCATGCCTAGTAATACAGGAATCAATACGGCCAATCTTTTAAAAAAATATGCGTTCATATCCAATTCACCGCCTGCTTGCGTTTGCGCTATTCAAAATAAATATTACCGAACGACTCAGTCCCTGTTGGAGAAGGGACATAGCCTTTAAGGGTTGTTTTTCCTGCCATCACAGGTGTTGTGTGTACCAAAGGAATCCAAGGCGCATCCTTTTTGATGATTTCCTGTGCTTGCTTATACAGCTCAGTACGTTTGTCCTGATCGATTTCCGTTTGAGCTTTTACCAAAATTTTGTGCAGCTCCTCATTCACATAAAAGCTGCGGTTATTGCCTGGAATCGTATCCTTGTCCAGCAGTGTGTACAAGAAGTTATCCGGGTCGCCATTGTCCCCGTTCCATCCGAGCATATACAAATCGTCCTTCTCTCCCCCTTTAAGATCATCCAGATACGTAGCCCATTCCGGGGATTGAATGTTTACTTTGACACCAATTTTTTCAAAATCAGCCTGAATGGCCTCTGCCACCTTTTTGCCGTCAGGCATATACAGACGTGATACAGGCATGGCATAGAAGGTTAACGGCTCAGGAAGTCCATTAGGAAAACCCGCTTCCGCCAGCAAAGATTTAGCCTTTTCCAAATCATAGGCATAATCCTGAATACTATCGTTATATCCCCATAACGTAGGCGGCATCGGATTGACCGCAGGCTTGGCCTGTCCGGCAAACAATGCAGCAATAATAGCCTGCTTGTTCACCGCATGGTTCAGCGCCTGCCGTACCTTGGGATTATCGAATGTCTTTTTCTTCAAGTTAAAACCAATGTACGCCACGTTAAAGGATGGACGTTCAATTTTCACTAACTCACCGTTACCTTCCAGTTGCTTCACATCATCCGGATTCATATCGTCCATCAGATCAATTTCCCCGTTTTGCAAAGCATTAAAGCGCGCGGTATTGTCGGGTATAGAGCGAACAATGACCTTAGCCAGCTTCGGCTGCCCCTCTTTCCAATAGGTTGGGTTTTTCTCCAGTGTGATGGAGTCATTCCGTTTCCATTCCTTAAATACAAACGGCCCTGTACCGACCGGATTGCTTTTGAAATCAGCCTTTTTCTCCTGAACGGCCTTAGGGCTGGCGATCCCAAAGGAAGTCATAGCCAAATTTTGCAGAAAAGGAGCCTGCGGCTTACTCAGTGTAAATTGAACGGTGTTGGCATCAACTGCCTTGATCGATTTGATCACACGGCTATCCTCGGAACCAAACATGGAATCATAGTAGTCAAATGAGTCTCCCTCATATTTATACGGACTTTTGGGATCAGCCCAGCGCTCAAAATTGAAAACAACCGCTTCCGCATTAAAGTCAGTTCCGTCATGAAATTTTACGCCCTGACGCAGCTTGAACGTATATATTAAACCGTCTGGTGATACTTCCCAGCTCTCTGCCAATCCTGGCTGTACAATCGTTGTGCCATCCTTGTACTCTAACAGGGAGTCAAATACTTGATGCCCGATTTTAAGGGATTCGCCATCTGTCACAATGGAGGGGTCCAGCGCCACGGAGTCTCCTCCGCGCCCATAAATTAGCGTATCCTGCACACCTTCTCCCGCTCCGCCTGACGGTTGTCCCGCCTCTGGTTTCGCTCCTTCACCAGATCCTCCACAGCCGGAAAGCGCCAAAACAACTCCCAGCGCAAGCACCAGCAGTACGGTCCAGATTTTGTGTTTTGCGTACTTTTTGCTCATGCAGCAATCCCCTTTCACACCTTATATATTGTTAATTCGTTAATACTGGATGGAAGCCGATCCTGTGGGCTGGCATGACAAGCTTGTCCTCAAGCTGTAGTCCCAAGTTCCGAGTTCATCAAAAGGTGTAATAGCAGGGCAGGTATGTAGATTCTATGGACAGGCTTTTTTGGGGAAATACGGGTATAGAAACTTTCCTAATCTAGTAGTTGAGTGCATTTGAGTATAATCAGAAGATGTAATTAAAACGAAGTGGAGTATGTTAGCTCGTGGTGAAAGTGTGACATATACTCACAAGCAGTGAATATTATGTTCGAACAAAGTTGATTAATGGATACTTTACTATAAAATCTGGAAGCAGACAAGGGTATTTCTCATACATTTTGATATATTTTTATACATCATGTTAATTAATATTACAAACAATCTTACCACAAGCATATTAAATAAATGCTCCTGCTCGTGATCCTCATTTTCCAGCAGGAGCATGACTTTAGTTCAAAAATGTATCCAGCACCAAACCTACTGCGGCGGCTTGACTCGTTTAACGATGGAGTAATAATCACCAGGCACGATATGGGTGAACATATTCCCCTTACAATATAAGTCCCATCCTTTATATCCCAATCTCCAGGTATGTTCTGAAATAAACAAACATACAGGTGCTCTGACAGCTTGATCCGGTTAGTAGACATGCTGCATTTTAATCCAGTGAGATATGTATGTTCAATTTAGCCAAGAGGACATTGAATTTCTTTTTGAATAAGGGCAGGCGGTTGCCTTGAACCGCCTGTCTATTTAGATTATAGGCGCAATGGCTTGGCTCACATAAAAATAACTCTTTCTGAGTATAAGATTCGCAAAAGATCATTTGTTTGTTTTAAATACACCCAGACGGTTCAGCACGACCAACAAACGATAAAAATCGTAGCTGCTTGGCAGCTTCGCATCCACAATCGGGCTTGCCGGATTAAATGCCACGGCGGCAGCCGTTGCTTCCTTCGCCCAGGTCGGTACAGGCATAGCCTGACGAGCCTCCAGTTCAGCCACTCGCTGGTCTACTTTTTTTATATATGCACTCTGTTCATTCAATGTCTGTTTGAGCACATCCTTGCTATTTTCAAGCGCGGCGACCTGCTGCTGCAAGGCCATAAATGCCGCTTTTTCCTCTGCTGTCATCGGCTCATCCTCCTCTTCTCCTGCAAATGCCTGACGTAGCTCGGCTTCTGTGCCGGCATATACATTCAGATCAACAGGTCCTTGAATTCCATCAACCCGTCCGCTATCGCTGTATTGCCATAAATCCCAGCGCTTCCATGCCGCAGTATCACTGGGCACACGCGTGCTATACCGTGCGATCCACAGCTTATAGCTACCCAATGGAGCTTTAAAATGGGCAGCAAAGGCATTGCCCGTATATACCATCGGCTTGCGCCCGCTCACCCGTTCAAACTCCGTTAAAAATGCGAGCGCGACCTCGTGAATCACGGCTGAGCTAAGCCCACCCGGATTGTTTTCATAATCCATCACCGCTGGAAAATCCAGCGTTTTTGCGCCGCCCACCTGATCCAGCACCTCAGCGAAATGCCTTGCTTCCGCTTTTGCTGCGTTGACACTGGTCGCATCTACAAAATGGTAAGCTCCCAGCAGAATCCCGGCTGCTCTCGCTCCTTTTGCATTCGTGATAAATGTCGGATCGACGTAGCGCTGTCCTTGACTCGCTTTAATAAATGCAAACGATTTGCCATCAGCACGTACACGTTTCCAATCAATCGTTCCCTGGTAACGGGACACATCAATGCCTTCGGCAGCGTTAGGGCTGCGATTTTGCATAAGGCATCCCTCCTTATCTATTTGTGATCTTATATCCCAACGATGTCTTGGTTATCCATATGCTTGGACCACTGAAACGGTCCGGGCTTTTCAGGAAACTTTATTCCCTTTGTCAGAAGGGTCTGCTGGCTTTTTCTTTTCCCCGCTCGACTTGGATTCAAAAATGGCTACCGCATTCCGCAAAATATCCGGCATCGGCACCCCCATTCTGCCCACATTTTCAATAATAGACAGCAGCTCGTTCGCCAAATAAAAGAAAACGACGGCATCCCGGAAATAATGTGCATCCCCCAGAATACCGTCGATCAGATGAGCCACCGTAATCATCAAAAACACCGTAACCTTGCGAAAAACACCATAATAGCCTTGGCGGCTTTTCAATTGCCCATTAATCCAGGCCGCCGCCCAGCCGGTGAAAAAGTCGATAATGACCATCCATAACAACAACGTCAGCATTGTCGTCCACCCTCCGAAAAAATAACCGATCAGGGTCCCCGTGGAAAACCCCAGCCAAATCTGATCGATTTTTTCATGCATATTTGTTCCCCCTTTTGAATCAAGGTGTAAAATGAATGCCCTTGGTTAATACAAGGGCATAGAAAACACGCTCTGGCATAAAAAATACGCCTTGCGGCGCTGTTCATGATTTTATGCTGTTCTGTTTATAACTTCCGACACGATCGGTTTTAGATTGAATAGATTAGGCACCTCATCCAACTTATACGTGCCGGTCATGACCAAACTAATCCAAACCTTGACCAAACCGCTATTAGGCGTAAATGTCATCGCTGCACTGTAATGGTGTACATGAATTCGTCACCTGGCTTATACTTTTCCGACTTGGCCACCGCGTACCCTTCTGGCGCTGTCGGCTCTGCGGTCGTAATGGCCACCACGCTGCCGGTTTCCTTGTGATATTGCACATAATTGTAATCAGACATGATCGCACCTCCTTATTAAATGTATGTCCAGCTATTGCTGCCGTTCCAAATTTCCCGGCCATCCAATAAAATGCGGTAAAGTCTTACCCGTTTCCAATAGGTTGCATCGCCATTGACGGAAGCATGGGCGCGTAAATAGTAGTATCCGGACAATCCGGCTACATTCAAGCTTTTTGTGGCTCTTGATACTCGGAGACCCTGATACGTCCGGGCGTTAAATGTACTACCGTCGCCCATCTGCTCCTTCGACGCAATGAAAATAGCATCGGACCTAGAATCTATTGAACCTTCTAGTGCGAAATCAAAATCAACGTAGGTAACATTGGTCAGATCCACTAGTGTATTTGTCACCACGGCAGCATCCCCACCGCCGGTATTTGGATTGTATGCGTACAATTCCACATGGTCCGCCTGTTTGCTCACGTATGAATTACTTCCCCATATGCCCCCTTGCCGCAAAGTCAGGGCTGCAGTCCAAACAGGACGCCATGCTCCCGACACTTTAACCCATATATTTTGTACCTTCTTCCACGATCCCGAAACCTTGACGGATACTCCACTGGGCGTTTTCCACGCCCCATTAACTTTAGTACCTAGAGCCATACAATGCGCCCCCTCTATTTATTGATATTGAAACCAAATGTCTCCATCATTTCCTCCTGATGGGGTGGCAGGCGAAACGATCATATTTCTAGCCACAGACTTTAAATAATCGACCTCTGCTCTCGTAGGGTTCCAGGTCCAACCACTCCAAGCTCCACCTCTTTTATATCTGGAGTATACATCTACGTTATTAAAGTTGTAGGCTACTTGTATAAACCAGTCAGTATTGTGCTTTATATTTTCGACCCAATACCATTCACCATTCGGTGCATTTCCCATACTAGATCCCATGTACCAGCCTGTAGGACGGTCGACGTTTAAATCCTGTCCTGAAATATTTTGCGCAGATCCATCATCGGCTGTGACCTTAACCCGCTGACCACTAACCGCCAAATCGTATGCTGCTTTGACTGCGCTTGGGGTTGCCGCCTGATCCGTTGCTATACTGCTCACCGAGTTGTTCAGTTGAGTAATTCCTCTGGCCTGCGTGGTCGCACTTGGCAGATCTGATGTACTATGCGTATGGCTCTTCGGTGCTGCGTACTGCTCAGTGTAAGCTTTGGCATTAGCCTGCGCAGCATTCCACCCCGCTTGCTTGGCAGCAGTGACATGTAGATCCTTATCGGCCACATGATCGTCCAACGCTTTCTTGGAAGCAACACCGTTTCCAGCCGGATCCTTTTTGATGCTTTCAATCTGCGCGGCCAGTTCCTGGTCATTCGTGTACAGAGTATCAATTGGTACATTTAGAACATCCGCATGTCCCTGATCAGTAGTAACAAATCTGCGTGGCTGTTGTATACTCATACTTTTTCCTCCTTAATAAATGTCATCAATTTCGAAAACAAACTCCATATCACTGTCCTTGACCTTGTTGCTCATCGTACGAACGGCCGTCAGCTTGCCCGCTGAATCTACTAAAGCAAGCTCATTAATCGTTTCTCCGGCCAATTCGGTTTCCGCAAGTGAGCAGATATAGCGGATTGTCGCAGGGGCAATGAATTCATAGCTGGTAATATCCTTCTGGACGAGCTCCTTTTTCAACGTCTGCTCCGTTCCGTCCAAAGGCAGTGGCTTCCCCACTTGATCTACACCTCCGCTGCCAAACGCCATTTTTACCACTTTTGTGAGCGTTCCTCCCTCAGCACGAGCACGTGCCATTTGTTCTCTTGCGTAAGCAGTCGTAATTGTCAGAACTTGTTCTGCCATGCTTACCATCCTTTCTACTTCAAAATTAAAGTTTATTCTTGGCAAATTAGTTTGCAAGGCAGCCATGCTCGTTTTCAAGCTATTGCCAGTGCTGAATGAGCTGCATACATTTTTAGACGGAAACAATTGTCTCACTTGAGCTTAGCATCTGGCTGCCGTCCAGTCTCATACTGCCATCTAACTTCCAATAATGGTCTCGAATCTTCATACTGCCTTCCTGATGATTATTCACATGATGCATAATGGCCAGCTTCATTCGGTTCAAATTTCGTAGACGTTCCCCAGTCCATCCGGACAATGAAGCTACTCCGTTGAGTAACTCAACGCCATCCAAATACCAAGGTTGTCCACCAAAAAAGCGAACTCTCGAACGTAATCGAATACGAGAAACGATTTCATTCTCATGAAGAAATGCAAGCCTGATCTTGTTATTCATATAAAAAGCAAGATGAGCAGGCTTAATATCCTCGATGATCTTTTTGAAATCAACCATATTTTCAGGGATACGGTTTTCAAAGCTTATACCAAACTTGTACTCGGTCGGATCAAAATTTACTTGTCCATCGACACCAAATGTGTTCATGATTTTCCGAATTAAATCCCCTGAAAATTTGCCACTCCCGCGGAGCTTCGATTCCACAACGGATCGTCGTTGCTCCAGTGGCTTTTCCAAATGAATCGGGATGCCTAGCTCCATCTCCCAACGTTCCAGCGCCCAAGTGGCAGTACGAACAAAAAACTGGGCTAACGTATCATCGAGCGCGAGATATAGAGCATCCAACTCGCTACCCTTGACATCCATATCGGCGTGCATGACACGGGATGCTTCGTAATAGGCTGGAAGATAGGAAAATAGCTCCCGGCCTCGTACGCTGTTCATTTGATTTTTTATATCACTGCCCATTGATACTCACATCCCCAGCTCTGCCGCCTGACCGAAATTGAATCCTTTTAAAAGGATTCATTCTTTCATACATGCTTATTCCTCCTTTGGGTACAGGATGTTTTTGCTCTGTTCTCTATACTGTTTTCTTGCGGAAAATAGAGCTAAACCATTTAACCGAATCTCGCTGTGCATTGGAAACCTCCATAGATGACGAATCCTCTACGCTATCCAGTACCAGATCAGAACGATGGGATAAAACGATTTCCATCACTTGTTTACGTTGTTTTTCATCTAAAGCGTAGCTTCCAATGATGGTCGCTATATCGCCCTCCCCCTGGTCATAACGGGTAATACAAGCACGAGCACAAATACGCAATTGAGTCTCTGTTAGAGTTGCCATAGTGATGACTTCACCTCTTTTGTATAAATTTTGTTGCTATATATAGCAGTATCAATCAGAGTCAGTACACGTCATTTTCTTGTATTACCAAGCAAGAGGTGAGTCAGTGTCACTTCGAGATCTGCTATTCGTTGCTTCAATTGATCTGCCTCACTTGATTGTTGCTCCGCTTCTCGTGTAAGTTCCTTGATTGCTTCAGCACTTAATCCTTCACTCCAAAATGTTGTCGGGTCTCTTTGTGTCAGCTTTTCATCATATTCTGCTTCATAAGCCAACCAGCCTTGAATGTCAAAACGAGGATGATATAATCCCGGTGGCACTGGAATACCAACGGTATAGCCTGCAGGGATGTTTTCTGAATTCGCTTCATTTTTAGCACTCGAATTATTGTCAGTAAGCTTATAGTTTTCTTGCTGCTGGTCTGTATCAGATAGCGTGAGTGAAGATGGGACATAAAAAGGGACGATACCCGAAAAG
This sequence comes from Paenibacillus peoriae KCTC 3763, assembly GCF_000236805.1. Lineage (GTDB taxonomy): Bacteria > Bacillota > Bacilli > Paenibacillales > Paenibacillaceae > Paenibacillus > Paenibacillus peoriae. Next base: position 103,834 of record NZ_AGFX01000048.1, read on the forward strand.
GCATCGTCCACCAACTCGTCCTCCAGATAGAGGCCGTCTTTATTTACTTTTACGACTGCTTTCATGTGTTGTCCTCCCCTACTTTTCCGCCAAAAATTGTAAAGCATTCAGAGCTAATAAATTATTTTGCCCGTTTATACCGATAAGGACATTTCCTGATGTATCAATTATCATTTCGGTTTGATTTATCCCTGTAGAGGAAGAATTAGAATAAACTCCTATCCTTATGTTGGTTACTGGTCTATAGCCTGTTGGTAGCCTGAATATTACTGTGCCAGGTGATGTGACGCCATTTTTCACACTGCCTCTGATCCTAACGATGCCATAGGAGTCCTTATAGAACCCTGTCGCTCCATCTCCGTCAACCCACCCGTTAAGCAATGTAGGGGCAAGCCACGACGGGTTATTCTTATCCGCTTTCTTATTCTCCACGACAGACAAGCGCGTACTATTCTGCTGTAAGCTATCTACCAAATCAAGCAGCAGCGTCTTTTCGTTAATTGCGTAAGAACCTCTAAAAGAAACCATAGGCGACTTGTCCAGCATAAGGTAGGTGACGCTGTAGGCTGCTGTAATGTCGTGGGCCAAATCGCTCTGTTGAGCTATCGCCCCAGCGTTCGTTACTTGGCTGTTGGTTATATTCCAAGATTCGTTGTCCTTTTGATTGTTTTTGTATACAGCTAGTATTTTCAGCACTTTATTTTTAAGCACCGACGTTTCCCATCCTGGCGAACCGTTATTTATGTTCCAATATTTATTGGCCTCCTGATATGGTGTGCTTCGTTCGCGCAATATAATGCCTGTGCCTACTTCTATCTGATTACCTTCCTCTGTAACTGTTAGCTGTCCCTCAGATACGATAGACTCAATTGTAGGCGTTGCGAGTTGGTATATAAGTCGGTAAGGAGTGTACCCCGCATAAGTGACAGACGGCAACGTTTGAGTGTAATTAGCTGCACCGACGCGCTGAACCCAATATTTCGTGCCTGTGCCGTTGTAGGTTGCAGTAGCAGCTACTTGCGCTTGTGCTGGTGTGTAAACATTAGCATCGTACATCTTCCAGCCCATAAAATAGGCCTTAATCTCTTCCGCACTTGGTAGGTAACTGTCACCCCATCCACTGTCTGCACCAAAGATAGAAACATAGAGATGCTCATTAGTAGATGAGGGAGCAGTCCCCGTGTAAATTTGGTCTCCGTTACTAAGCGTGGCTGTGCTATTTGTTAAGAGTTTTCCATCAAACTTAACTGCTACTTTAGAGTTTTCAACATTCCGAGACAATGCGTTCTCAACTCCAACTTGCACGAATCCTGTTCTCATCGCTTGAAGCACCCACGGTAGCAAACCGTCCAGCGTCAAGCCTTGCCATTTCTTAACTTTGTAGTATTGCCCATTACGCTCAAAGACGATATCAGCATTAGTGCCTGTAGCTGAATCAGCGTACAGGTCCGTTTGCAGCGCAAGTATGGAATCTTCACGTGGTTTGAATGGTTTGGCTGTGCTGCCGATGTTGAGCATAGGGTTTGTAAACGTGAAGGTGCCTGTCTTTTCTTTAGTTATATACGTTTCGACTAAAATGTAATTGCAGTTTGAAGGTGTCTTAAAAGTCCCATCTGCCGTATCAATACTTGCTGCTTCCGTAAATGTAACTCCATCAGCGGAAAACCATACCCTCATATTTACTCCCTCACTACCATTTTTTAAATAGTAGTTTGTGTTGGGCAATGCTGGCAGCACCGGAGATGAACAAGACTCAGGCACAGTTGTGCCCGTTTTGGTATGCGTTAAGCTATACGGCCCTAAAATTTTGGCATTTGCATGGATGCGCGTCCACTCATAAAATGGCGGTAATAAATTCTCGCCGTATCGGATCGCGTATGGATTACGTACAGGCATTACACTATCTACATATGGATACTTAGCATCAATTTGCTCCCCTGTCATCTCCGCTAATGCAGCGTATTCGCTTGCTGAAATTTCATATACACGCACAGCTTCAAAATAGGAATACTGTCCTTCAGTACCCCATGTTGCTAAATCTATGCTTGAGGTTAAATCGCTAGTAGGAGCCAGCCTGAACCACGTTGTAGTAAATTTAGTTTTATCCGTAACTTTCGTTCCTCCTAGAATACCCGGGGCAGATATTCCCGCATTTGTAGCATTGCCTACTTTCGCCCTTGCGATTGCAACGTAATATTTTCCGGCCAAGAATTTAAAATTGCTATAAAATCCTACCCCCACTGTATATCCAGAGCTAATCGTTACTTTTAACGAATTAAGCATTGTTCCTTTATTCGAAGTATCCAACACTAGATCGGATTGATAGGGGAGTACCCCTGTTAAGCTACTTAAATTACCCCATCGCCCCAACAAATTTACCAACGTACGCCCGCTCAACCCCGTCAGCGAAAATGGCGCGGCCTTTTCCGCATGAACAATCTGCACCCCAGGTTCCAGAGTTACCGCCTTACGCTCCGCCGTATCCAGACGCTTTTTGATCGCATTTACACCATCATTCACATCACCTGCAAATTCATCTACCGCGCGCCAGTTTTGATCCAGATACTTATCCAGATCAAAATACGTTGTTTTCGGCGACGTACGGTCAATTTGATTTAAGCCAAGATTTGGTGTTTTTTCGCTTGCCATGTTATGCGCCACCTCCCAGATATCTATCCTGTGTTGTATGTTCATTTTCATAGAGGGTCATAGACTCGACCTCGGCAATGGTCAGGTAGCGTAATTTGTACTCAACTGCCATGTGAGCAGGCTTGATCTCCTCGATGGCTGCCTTCAGGTCATCCACGTTGGGCGGAATCCCGATGGTATCGATAAATTTGACCGTGAATCCCCATTCAGCCGGGTGAAAAGTAACATCTACCGTGCCTCCGTCATACGCTTCGGCTACATTTTTGACAAGCCGGCCGGAAAAAGTTCCGGCCCCTCGCAGCTTCGATTCCACGACTGCGCGTCGCTGATCCAAAAGCTTTGCCAGGTCGGTCTCGATACCCAGCTCCATTTCCCAGCGTTCCAATCCCCACGTGGCGGTACGTACGAAAAACTGCCCCACCGTTGCATCCATTGCGAGATACAAGGCGTCCAATTCGCTGCCCTTCGCATCCATATCAGAACGCATCACACGTGAGGTTTCATAGTAGGCAGGCAAATGAGAAAACAGCTCACGTCCTCGCAAGCTGCTCATTTGATCCTTTATATCCGCTGATACCGCTACCCGGTTGATAAAAGTATCATTATCGTTTGTGTTACTCACTGACACTCACCGTCCCCAGCACTGCCACCTGTCCTGTTCCAATCTCAATGTTCTGATTGCTCTGTCCATTGATTTTCAGATCGGAGAAATCAATAATGATCGGAATGTCCAGCAAAACAGCAGAAATCCGGGTATACCGGACCAACGGATCTGCCTTGTAAAAAGCAAGCTGCCTCAAATAAGTCCGCACACCGCTTTCGATCAGCTTTTTGATTTCATCCAGTGTGGACGGCTTTTCCTTGGTACGCTGCACCTTGACTGAAATGTTAATCACCACTTCATTCGCTGGCATAATCGTCACCACAGGACCTGCCGGTGCCAGCCCTTCGCCTTGTCCATCCTGAGTCGGATCAATATACTTCTGCACCGCGGCGACGATATCCGGGCTGGCAGCCCGTTTGTCCGTGTCCAGCACATATAAACCTACTGTTCCCGGTCCTTTCCACAGTGGAACAACCTCCACACCGCCGACCCCGGCAATTTCATTCGCCCACTGGGTATACTGTGCTTTGTTACCGCTTGTACCCTGGTTTCGCACTTTGGCATAAAAACGCTCCAGCAACAGCTGGTCGCTCTCAATGTCTGTGCCGCTTTTTGTTTCCTCTGTATTGATCACGGAAGAAATCCCGCTAATCGGAGTGGCCATCACCTGAATGACACCTGCAGGCACGTTGCCGCTGCGTCCGGGATTGATCGCCCGGATGGCCGCAGTTCCTGTCCCCTGTTCATCCAGCGTAACCGCTGCTGTGGTCGCGTACTCAATAGAAGCTTCCCCGGATACATCATCTGCCGGAGTCGCTACCAACGTTCCTGCCGGGACGGTCGTTCCCGCCGTGCCTGTAAACGTGACTGTACCTGAGGCGGCAACCGCTTCTCGCCGTGTCACCCCATGCTCTGCTGTTCGCAAATCCAGCTCCGGCGAGCGAAAATCCGGGTTGTCGCTGGCTGCCGTGCTGGCAAATCCACGTCGCAGCAGCTCCTGCGCCCAGATCGCCGCTTCGGATAGCATAAATGCTACCGAAGCCTGCGCATCCCAAATAAAAGAGCCCTCGGACTTATCAATGTCCGAAGGCACTTTTTCCAGCATCCGATTTAAAATTTCCTCTTCCGTCTGGTCTACCAAATATTCCGGCAAGTCTGCCATTAGATCACCACACTTTCCACAATTTCCGTTTCATCCCGCACGTTCGTAATCTGGCAGCTAAAATGGCATGCCTCACCTTCCCAGCGAAATGTGAACTGATCCACACTGGCCGTGCGGGCATCTGCCAGCAGCGCTTCCGTGACCATGCGTTTAATTTCGCTTTCCTGCACACCGCGCCCATAGCTGTTGCCAATCAGCTCCTCCAGCTCGCTGCCATAGTCAGGGGAATAGATCACATGACGGTAGCGAGGGGTGCGAATGGCTTTTTCACACCACTGTACCCAGGCTTCTTTTTCACCTGTGGCTACAATTTTACGACTGGGGCTCATAACAAACTCCCCGGCCTCAAAATCAAACCGCCAGCTTCGCCCAAATACTGCACGATTATCCTCCAGCACATCCGGGTCGGTCATATCTGTGTCTGTCCAGATCATATCATCTGTTTCTGGAAATAGATTAGCCACGTCCATTCACCACCTTGCACACGACAACCACATCGTTACCGCTATTCACCCGAATGGCCAGTACACGATCTCCGGGCTTAAGACCTTCGTTCAGGCTCAGATTCACATCCTCCAGCTCGTCCTCCCCGATGTAAAAGGAAGTTTTGAGCTCTTTGCCCTCCCAATTCTCTGATTCGACCGAGGTCGAGGTGCCTTTATACATATGGCGGGGCACAGACAGCAACCCCGGCAGCTCAGCGACCAGATAATCCTGAAGCTCATGTTTAAAATCGTCCAGCTTGAGTCCGGTGGAGGTAATCGTGCCGAGTACCGCGCCTACTCCGCTCAGCGCTTGCTTGGTATGCTTGTGAAATGAGGATTGCAAAGCGGTGACCAAATGCCCGTAGGGGTCCTTATTCAAGATAAAACCTCCTTTTTACATCGTCATACGTTCCCAACTCCAGCGACATGCTGCCGGGATTCCCTAATTCCCTGCTCACGGAAATCACCAGCAGCTTCATGGAACCGAGCATCACCGCGTCCCCTGCTCGAATCGTGTTCATATCCGGCGCATTCACGGAAATCGTTTGCTGTATGCCTCTCAGCTTGCTTTTCGCCAGCTCACGTGCCGCTGCACCGGACTTCACCTCGTCATCCTGCACAATGACCTGCAGGGTTCCATATTTGGCAATATCCTTTTCCTGAATCGCCATCACCTTGGAGGGAACCTCCTTGCCTGTTTCGCTGGCAGCCGTAGCCAGCACCTTTACTCTCGTAGCCGCGCCTTCCAGTGTACGGGATTGTGTTGTATCCGTAACTCTCTCCAGAACATACACATCTTTGTTCGTTCCCAACTCGTACAGCTCCAAGCCGGAAGAGATCATTCGTGGATGATATAGCTTGCCGCCCGCCTTAGCCGTTTCCCGCAGATCGCCCAGCATCATGGAATAAATGGACTGTGTCCGGTATACCGCGCGTCCCAGCTGTTTTTTCGTGTCCGGCAATGATGCAATTTTTAGCTTCCAATCTCTCGCATATTTCTGAAAACGCTGGGTGGCCGTCTGCTTGGCAGGAAGTAAATATTCATCTTCTGACTTGTCCAAATACACCGTGCGGTCATATAACGTCAGCGTCATACGCTTAAGCCCGCTGTTAGAGGTTTCCACTTCCCAGATCACCGCTGGAGACAACAAGGGAACATAGTCTTTTTTGCCATACGGAATCCCGCTGACCCGGATCGACATCCCTGGAGAAATGGCAGGCATATCGGGCGTAACGACCAGATTGACCGTACCCTGATAAGCGATTTGCTCCAGCGAATCCCTCAGATTAATATTTTCCACAAGCGGCGATAAATCATATTTATCCTGTAAAATGACTTTATAGCTCATGATAGCACCAGCTTTTGTCCCGGTTTAATCGCATTCGGATTTTGCCCAATGACCTTTTTGTTAAGCTGATAAATACGACTCCATTGGGAGCTGTCTCCCAGCTCCAGCTTGGCAATTTTGGACAAGGAATCTCCGGACTTAACCGTATATGTTTTTTTCTTTTCTTTCATATCTGTACGAGGTTTTTTGTTGACTGTCACTGACTTCGAGCCGCTGCCGGCTTTTTTGGATACCTTCATTTCCCTCCAGGTCCGCAGCGAAAGATCAAAATTCACATCCCCGGATTCCCCGCCCCGAAAGGTCGAATTATGAGAGGCTACAATAACAGGCACATTCACGGATGTCCCCGTAATAATGAAGCGCAGCGGCTTTTGGGACAACAAGAAACCATTCAGCGTATTCATAGCCTCCTGCGGATCGGGAATATCCTGATAATTACAATACGATTCATCATACTCCTTGGGAAAAAAAGAAGAGAAGGAGATTTCCTTCACCTTCTCTCCTTGCGGAAAATCAAACTCCCCATAGGATAAAATTGTCGTCGTATCAAATCCCTTTTGGCGTGAGATCGTCACTTCCTCAGGGTTTACTGGAAACTGAAACTTTTTTCCCTTGCCATCCGTCAAACTAAACTCCATATTTTCCATATATAACCTCCTCCCCCATTGCTGCCATTCCCTGCATTACACAACTCCAGCGCCCGCAGGCTTCGTATTCTGTGTTGCCCGCAAGATTTCGGCTTTCAAACGGTAGCCAATTTGCGTAATCAGCCCATCCACATCCAGCTTGTTTTCATGCACAGTGACCTGTACAGCCCCCGCAGGAAGATTGAATTGGTTGGTGGTTTCCGTTTTAAAATCCTTCAAAAAGCCAGACAGTGTTCCCATTTGTTCAGGACTGATCTGTACCACTTGAGGAGTCGGATTACCATTAGCTTTACCTTTAGCCTTGGCTCCATTGTTCGCATAAGCCGCAGTATTTAGCAGTGGGCTTGGATTTACACCCTGGTTAGCGATAGCCATCGGTCCGTAAGGATTAGGAACACCTTTTGCACCTGGCTGCATAGGTCCATATACGGCTGGAGTGCCAGGGAAAGGCGGCATAGGTGGTAATGGTTTAGCGGCCACGGCTACAACCGGTTGAGGTGGTACAGCAGGCTTGGGAACTGCGGGCGGTTTTACTTCCTTCTTAGGCTTGTCATCTCCGCCAAAAGAAAAGAAGTTAGAAATGCTATCACCAAAGGCTTTGGTTTGGTCAGACAGCCAGCCTGTTACTTTGGAGGCCTTTTCCTTGATTTCAGAGCCATGATCTGAAATCCAACCGCCCACTTTACCACCTAAGAAGTCACCGGCTAAACCGCCTACATATGAGCCAACAGCAGTACCAACACCTGGAAGCAAAAATGTCCCTATTGCTCCCCCTACCGAACTCCCAACGGCCCCACCTACAGTGGAACCAATCGCTTGTGCGCGTTCCTTGCCCGGAGCTGATGTAGCTATGCTTGCTGCATCTGCCAGAACTCCCAAAGGCCCACTAATGAGCTTTTTACTTACGCCAAGGCCTTTACTCACTTTTTCAACTAATCCGCTGTCTTTCACCATATCCAGAACAGAGGAAGCATCTATATCTGTTTCACCAGTTAGCAAGCCGCCTACAATGCCAAGAACACCACTAGACTTGGAAGAGCGACGACCACGAGAATTTCTCGGAGAATTTCTCGGATTATTTCTTGGACTTGGAACTCTTCGGTTAGGATTAATTCGGGGATTGGATTCTGCAGAGCCTGCGATGCTTTGTCGTCCGCTTCTGTTTCCTCGTGTTGAGCTTTGATCTCTAGTATTATTCCTTGCAATATCCCCGGCTCTTGAATTAAAATCTCTTTGACCACCCGAAGACCGACGACCGCCGCCTCTGCTGCCGGACCTTCTGCCTCCTGAACGTCTGCCTCTTCTTCCTGGACCATTGCCGCCGCCAAATCCGCCGCCAGTAGATCTATCTGAAGTAACTTGAATTAATTTTTTAATTAATTCTTTAATCTCCGAAAGGTCTTTATTGCCTGATGCACCTTCAGCGTTTCCTTCTGCCGCCTCTTCTTTCTTATCCGGAAAAAAGAATTTTTTAAGTACTCCTTTTGCTCCGCCTTCCTTCCACGTTTGTTTGGTCTCCATAAAAGCGGCCGGCATCTTTTTAAACGTTTGAAGACTTAAATCCTCACCAGTAACTCCTTTGTATACATCCTGTACAACCTTGACAGGTTCATATGCCTTTTGTAGTTTCTCAGCCCACGCTGGAAGTTTTTTCTCTTCTTCTGGTTTAGGTTTGTCTTCTTTGAATAAAGCTTTAAGTTTAATTGCACTTGTATTACTATTTAGCGCTTTTACAAGAGAATCAACACCTTCAATGGACACACTACTGCTGCTTTTCACCTTCAAATCCACATTCCCCGAGGCGTTAATAATCTGGGATTTGACCCGGTTAATCTTATTCAACAGATTATCCAAGCCCTTGGAGGCCATATCGTTCAGCACAATTTCCGGGGCCATGCGAGTACGGCCAATTTTCAGAACACGCCCTTGAATCCGCTCAAAATAGCGTTCCATTGCGCGTAATTCGCGGTTCGCCTTAATGACGTTTTTAGGATCAATCACAAGGTTCATGCGGTAATTTAATGCTTCTGCCATCTATCATGTTCACCTCCTTGTTTATGCTTTTGAAGCTGCCATGCTGTCCATTTCCTGCTCAGCAAACGCCAGCAGCAGCATACGCTCGCCGCGGGGAAGCCGCCAAAAGTCTCCGGGGCGGAGGTGGTGCCGGACCCACATATGGTACAGCATCGTCGTCATTCCCCCGGAGCCGATTAGTTTTTTAGATCAGCAATCTCAACGCCAAAGCCGGACAGCTCAAGTACCTTATCTCCTACCGCATCCAGTTCACCCGCCAGCAGCATACGACGGACAGATTGTTCGCCACCGGACAGCTTCAAACGGCTTGTAATCCGGGGATCACCCCAGCCGTTAAGGGACAAGCCCTTCACTTCCAGCTTGCCGGTAGCTTCCGAAATCAACAGGGCGTTGAACGTCTCGGTATCTACCTTTTCATCCACTGCACCCTTCACGGTACGGCGAATTGTACACCGTTCACGAATGCTGTCTACCTTGCTGGAGGTCAGACCGTGCAGCACAATTTTCATATCGAGACGCTTGATGCGAACCGTTTCCTCCGGCAGCTTTTCAGCAGCTTCAAACAGGCTGTCCAAAATTTGTTCTTCTGTCATATTTTCATTCAAGCTCATAAGTCATTCTCCCTTATTATTTATTTTATTGATTTTGCAAAATCCTTATTTGTAGTTGGGGAACGGAATGCCTGACAGCACCCCCTCCCCCGTTTTTTAATTAGTTCGCCACAATCGGATCAAGCAGCTCATAGCCTTCGAAGGTGAAGGTTGTTTCTTCCTGTACTTCCTCACCTGCTGTCCAGTTGGCAAGCTGGATTTTGTCAGGAGTGCAACGGATGAGACGAATACTTTCATGTCCAAAGGCTTCAGGATCATCCAGTTTGGTAATAATCTCAAAACGGTTAAAGCCACGACGAATCATATCAGAAGTGACCTTGTAGCCACTCATCGTTCCCGTCCCTTTTTTGATACCGCGCTTGTGCACCTTCCACTCATTGCCCACAAGATTCAGTTCGCGTTTTTCCATTTCCACGCTGGCTTCCAGCTTGTTAATATTCGTCTGCCACACCCCGTCCACATGCGCCTGACCATACGTACCTAAAATAACTCTTGAAGCATCCAACATTTCTTTTTCCTCCTCAAAATAATCCATAATATAGTTTGGGATTTACCAAAATCCTTGCTGTTAAAAAAACGAATTCAGTCCTGCTGAATTGCCGCACAATGCTTATGCACGTAACATGTTTATTTATTGCACGTAAAATGTGCCGAACAGCTGCTCCATCACGTCGGTCAGCTTCACGTTCCATTGCAGGAACACTTGATCTGGCTCTGGTTTGATCATTGGAGCATCGCCGTAGTATGCCGGATCGAGAATAACGTCGTAGCCATCCGCCTCAATAACATTGCTCAGCGAAAGCTGTGCCAGATATTCTTTGATTGCACCGATCAGGGCCAGACGACCTTCCACCGTGTTGTTGATTTTGCCGATATAAGTCTCTTCGGCTGCACGCTGCAAGTCAGCGTTAATCGCATCCATTACGCGGATGGAGCGGATTTTCTTCCATGCATTGTTTTGACCGGCAGCCGGGTTCACCAAGCTGTTGATTCCGCGCAGCGCCTTGACCTGACGGCCGTCGAAGAACAACAGGAAGATCCCGTTACGGACAGCCTGCTCCTGCTCGGAACGTGTCCAGCGGCGGGTCACGTCCTCAAAAGGCGTAACCGCATACGTCGCGGATTGATTCAGACGTTGGCCTGCGATCAGTCCAGCTACATAAGCAGCCGTTTGAGCGGAGCTGTAGTCCGTACCTGCCAGTCGTACACCCGTACCGACGTTCACGACGCCTTCATGATTCAGCGCCAGGGAACGCTGTGAGGCCACGCTGACAGCCGTTTTGGACACATCATCTGCCGCAGAACCGCCGAATACAGCGATTACGCCTTTGCCTTCGCCCCGGACACGCTTGATCCAGGCGGCAAAGCTTTGCAGCAATGCCATATCGGCTGCATAATCCAGCGCCAGTACATTAAATTCCTGTCCTTCAAGCGCTTCCTGCATGGCGATGTAATCGGCATTGACCAGCTTGCTATTACCGCTGTTGCCGCCAGTGAGGTGTACACCGCTGACATCCGCCGGAATGCCGCCATTGCCGACAACCTCGGCTTTCACCCATACGTTTTCGCTGTTTTTGTTAATGGCTTCGGCAATCGAAGCAGCCGTTCCGTCACTGCCTTTGTACGTGCCCAGCAGCTTGGTTCCTTCATAAAGGCGTACTTCACGTGCCTGCTCGTCACCCAAAGTCGGCTGTACAGTTACAGCAAAACCATTACCGCGGCTGCCTGTGTACAAAGCCTGCAAACGCAGCACATCCGTCGGTGTCGCGCCACCGCTTTTCAGCGTTACGGATGCTGCAGCAGCCGTGTCATCTGCCAAACGGTAAGCGAGCAGTTTTTTCGGACCGCCCAGCAGAGCCAGATACAGTGTGGAATAGGCTGTCGCACCATCCTCACTGTCGCCGGAGAAGATTTGGTTAATGGCCGTTTCGCTGCCAATCTCTACAAACTCACGTACAGGTCCCCAATTCGCCTTGACGGGTACAATGACCGTACCGCGTGATCCACCTTGAATCGCTGAAGCTGCTGCTGCCTGAAAGTTCATATACAAACCCGGTAATACCGGTTTATTCGTGTTTTCCCATGTTCCGCCTGCCATAATTAGTCCACCTTCGCTTTCATAAATTGTTCGATTTTAGTGTGTGCTTCTGCTACCGTGAACAGCTTGTCCTGTTCACCAAAAAAGGCACCTGCCAGTACTTCTTCCTTCACGGAAAACAATGGTTCCGCGTGCTCCTTAAGCTCCTCCAGCGTATAGCGGGGGCCGCCTGCTTCCTGCCCGGCATTTAACGGGGCCTTCTCATTTTTTTCAAAGGTCACTCAGACCACCTCATTTCAAAACAGGATGAATTTCCACTCTGCGAATCAACGCCGCTTCATCAGCCGGGCGCATACGTCGCTGTACCAGCGTCAGCCGGAGCTGACCATCTAAAATCGCATCCGCCTGCAAATCGGCCGAAGCTTCGTCCGTAGACATATAACGTCCCTTGTCCTGATCCAGTGGAAGCTGGATTTGAGTCGCAAAGCCCTCGACCAGCGCGGAAGCTGCGCGGTTCTCTTCAGCGCTGTCTGGAGCAATGATATGTCCGATGAACCGTTTGCGAAGCTCATACATGGAGGCACCCGCCATCCGGGTCTCGCAGCCGCTCAACCGCCATAAAACCGCGTGCCGTCCCGGCTGTGCGGGCCATGCATCGGCGTATACCGACCACGTCTCGTCCAGTTGCTTTTGTGTCCAGCGGGTCAGGGCTGCCAGCCATTCATCCGGCTGTGCAGTTCCATTTGCCGGAGGGACTGAGCTCCCTTCCGTTTCAGGCACATACACGCCAAAGCGCAGCGTTCTATAGGCCTTGCCCGTGACGGTGTCCAGCTTCTCCGCATCTCGCACGCCCAAATAGTGCGGGGTAAAAGCCGACGTGTCCTCACCTTGGCCTGTCACTGGTTCCCGGTGCAGCCCGGCAATCAGGGCATTCGCCCAGACATCGGCCTGCGCCAGCCCGGCTTGTCCTGCGTACAGCTTGATGCGGACAACCTGCCGGTAGCCGGCCCAGGAAGACTTCCAGATTTCTTCGCCCAGCGCCATAACGGCATACGGTTCCTCTACCGTCTGCGACGGTGGCTGAACATCGTAAACACGCCCTTGTAGCGCCGGAACAATTTCAATGAGCTTTTGCTTAAAGGCTTGTCTCATCCTACAGCATGCCGCCTTTGCCCATCCTGCACTCGCATGTTGTGGCTGCCCAGCCATGCTTTTTTCCACTTTCGTGTTCTCAGCCGGCGCAGCCTCATACTCATGTATTGCAGCATCCCTTGCATAGGCAACACGACTCCTCCTTTCTGTACAACGAATCCCGGGAACCAGTAGAGACGATCACCGCATGAAAAAACCGGCCCTGATGGCCGGCTAACGTTTGACTGTGTGTGTCTTCGGTATGTTCTCTTGTCTTGATTCCCGATGATATAATCTTACACCCTAATAACGAATGCGTTGCCGGAGAAATGGACGATAAAAGCAGAGACTAGGGATGAAGTTAGGGGGTGTTTTGCAAACAAACGTTCCCATCATTAAAACAGTATTAAACCTCTATGCCAACAAGGCTCAAAAAATAACCTCCCTTTAAATTGGCCTAGTTATCTGTTTCAGAAATGGCTATTTAAGTAAGTCCAATTGTTTTTTATAATTTGGATGCATTTTGAAGGCTAACAATCAAAGGAGTGTAGCTTGATGTTCCATGGATTATCCGCTTTTCCACTGACCCCAGTGAATGAGGCAGGCATTAACGAAAAAGAATACGTAAAACTAATCCAACGATTGGTTGCAGCTGGAGTAAACGCCATCGGTGCGCTAGGTTCGACAGGGAACTACGCCTATCTTAGCCGGGAAGAGCGTCTTGGCGTTTTGCATCTTGCCGTCGGTTCCGCCGAGGGCATTCCCGTGATGACAAGCATAAGTGCAATTCGCACGCTAGACGTGCTTCGATTAGCAGAAGACGCGCAAAAAGCAGGAGCAAGCGTAGTGCTGTTGGCTCCTGTTTCTTACCAAGCGTTAACGAATGAAGAGGTATATTTGTTGTATGAACAGGTGACAAGTACGCTCTCTGTTCCGCTTTGCGTGTATGATAATCCAGGGACTACGCATTTTCATTTTAGTGATGAACTGCACGGCCGAATTGCTGAACTCCCCCATGTTCGTTCGATCAAGATTCCTGGAGTGCCTTCAGAACCTGAAGCAGCCAAGGTACGCATTAGTAAACTGCGAGCGATTATTCCTTCCCATGTAACGATCGGCGTAAGCGGGGATCCGTTTGCAGCCACCGGCTTGAATGCAGGCTGTGAAGCATGGTACTCCGTTCTGGGTGGCTTGTTTCCAAAAACATGCCTAAGAATGACCCGATTGGCCCTCGACGGTTGTGCTGACGAAGCAGAATGTCTCTCAGCGCGGCTTGAACCGATTTGGTTGTTATTTCGTCAATATGGCAGCCTTCGCGTTGTTTCGGCAGCAGCAGAAATCAGTGGCTTGATTTCAGGTACCAGTCTCCCTCTACCCTTACAACCACTGAATCTATCAGCCAGGGCATATCTGAAGTCCGTACTTACAGACATTCAATCTATTGAAGGATCATGGAAAGTTATGTAGATTGGACGCACTTTATTCAATTTAGGCAGAGTGTTAGGCAACTGTACGGTTCGCCTCTCTCCTACTCGACATAAGACTATATCACAAGTGGCCTGAGGGCATACGCCTTAGCCATGTTACTAATGCTGGATAGGAGGAATACGCTATGCCGCTTAAAAAATTTGTAACCCCATTGGCCATCCCGCCGACTCTAAAACCGATTCGCCGCGGCTCGAAAGGGACCTTTTATCAAGTGAAAATGACTCAATTTAAGCAAAGGCTGCACCGCGACCTGCCGCTTACAACCGTGTGGGGATATAACGGAAGATCCCCGGGACCTACCATCCACGCCCGCAAAAACGAGCGGATTCACGTGAAATGGATCAATAAGCTGCCGCTCAAGCATCTGTTGCCCGTCGACAAAACGATTCCAGGAGCTGGCCCTAATGTCCCCGAAGTTCGGACCGTCGTTCACCTTCACGGTACAGTAGCCCGTCAAGGAAGCGACGGATACCCTACAGCCTGGTTCAGCCGCGACTTCAAGGTAGTCGGCCCCCAGTTCAGACGCAAGGTATATGTGTATCCGAATTCGCAAAACGCAGCCACTTTGTTCTATCACGACCACGCCTTGGCGATTACCCGCCTGAATCTGTATGCCGGCTTGTCCGGGGCCTACCTGCTAACGGATGCTCATGAAGCGTCTCTGCCGCTACCAAAAGGAAAGTTTGATATCCCGCTCATCCTCCAGGACAGGTCATTCAAGAAGAATGGGCAACTGTTCTACCCAAGTAATACAACGCCTCCGGTAAAAGGAGTCAACCCTTCTATCGTTCCAAATTTCTTTGGCAACACTATTATGGTCAACGGGACCGTATGGCCATTTTTGAATGTGGAACCAAGAAAATATCGGTTCCGAATCATTAACGGCTCGAACTCCCGCTTCTATCAAATAAAGCCTAGTTCCGGACAATCCTTTATACAAATCGGATCCGATCAAGGCTTGCTGACCAGACCTGTACAGGTGAAACAGATCACTCTCGGCATAGGCGAACGAGCGGATGTGATCATTGATTTTTCGAAGCACAAAGGGCAGAACATCGTGCTTACCAACCATGCGCGAGCGCCCTTCCCGGGAGGAACATTGCCGAACCCCAATACGACGGGAAAAATCATGCAATTCCGGGTAGGCCGTCATCTAACCTTACCCGATAAGAGCCGCATCCCCGCCAAATTAAACGTCATCCCCCGTTTGTCGCCCGCCAAGGCGCGTCGAGTACGATGGCTCAAGCTAAGCTCAGCGCCAGACAAATACGGCAGGGATGTTCAGATGCTGAATAACAGAGGCTTTGAGGCTCCGGTGACAGAGAAACCTGTTCTCGGTTCCATTGAAGTATGGAACTTTGTCAACCCCGGTACGAACACGCATCCGATGCATCTGCATCTGGTAAAGTTCCAAGTGCTCAGCCGCAGGCCATTCGATGTGAATTTCTATAATAAGACCAATAAAATTCGTTACACGGGCCGGGCCACCCCCCCTGCGGCCAATGAACGGGGATGGAAAGACGTTGTCCGGGCGAACCCGGGCCAAGTCACCAAAATCATAGCCAAGTTCGTTCCCTTTACAGGTCTTTTCGCTTGGCACTGTCATATTCTGGAGCACGAGGACTATGATATGATGAGGCCCATGAGAGTCGTCCGCGGCAAGGGAATCCCAAGAAGAAAATAATACGTTCAAAAAGACTTGAACTGACCTCCAATTGGCATAAAAAACTGCACCTCCAGTTGTTAGTTATGTCTAACAATTGGGGTACAGTTCATTAAAAAGGCGGCCATGATACAGTTCACGTCAATGAATGATAAATATTTAAAGCATACCTGGAGAGCATCCTTATCAAGCACAACCTCAACTAAACCGTCGCTTTTCGTAAAATAATCCTCCACCTCGTGTTATTTACTAACCCAGTTTTCGATCCGCGCCCTTCTGCAAGCCTGCCAGATTCAAAACGCCTTGGTCCGCCAGCGCAAGCGCCATTTTGTAAAAAGCGCGCGTGCGAAGCTTCGTATACGTATCCTTGCTGACCGGCGGGTCCAGTACATAGTTGTAAACCTTGTAATCAAACACATCGTCATCCTTTAAATAACGCTCACGGATGAGCAGCTGTTCGCGTTCATTCAAGCGACTGACTACAACATCTACCATTTCGCAATAGGCCAGGCGGGCGGCAGGAGCATCTACATTATATACGGCTGTCCGGGCTGTCGGATCGCTGGTCACATTCGTTGGACCGTTCGGTCGATCCGTATAGCCAGCCGTGATAAAGCTTTCCCGGTCCATAAAGGTTATCGTTTTATAGATCCGGTACTTCTCAAATACGCCCTCCAATGCATTCTGCGTTTTGCGACGATCCAATTCGGGTAAGTTATTTTTCATGTACAGCAGCACTCCTTATCTTATGCCTTTTGACAATGATGTAATTTTTAGCGATCACAACTTTTTTGTTTACATTTTGTTCGTATTTTGTTCGCATCTTGAGTATAACATAGCATTATTTAGAATTTCTATCCATCGTCAAAAAAAGCGGTATGCTCCCAAAAACAGGATGTTCGCTTTATTTTTCTATGCCTTTTGGCATATTACGTGCTTTTGCTCTTTACCTAATGGTATAATGGGACCAATCTATGATTCTATTGCAGAAGGGAGCCTCCTTTGTGGAACAGCCAGCATTTGGAACCTACTTAAAGCAACAGCGTGAGCAAAAGCAATGGAGCATTAACCAATTGGCAGATGCCGCAGGCATTAGTAATTCACAAATTTCCCGCATTGAAAACGGGCTGCGTGGAGTCCCCAAGCCCTCTACTCTCCGCAAAATAGCGGACGCACTCGACGTATCCTATACCGAAATGATGAAGGTCGCCGGGTATTGGGAAGACGACGATTCAATAGAGCAGCATTCACACGAACCCTATCGTTCTACTGTGCCGGATTGGGCAACCTCCAAGGACCGCCGGGATTTCAAAAAAATGCTGGAGGAAGACGACGAATTAATGTTCGACGGCATTCCGCTGGATGAGACTGACCGTCAACGGATCAAGGATGTGTTAACAGGTCTGTTCTGGGAAGCCAAGCAAATGAACAAGCACAAGAAGCCCCAAGAGCCCCGGGCGGGCAAAGATCAAGGATAGCAGGTGATCGTATGAAAGAACTCATTCACAAACTCGTCCGAAAATACCGTACCAACTGCCCTTTTGATATTGCAAAAGCGCTGGGTATCCATATCCGTTATTGCGATCTGGGTTCCACCACCAAAGGGCTGTATTACCACAAGCTGCGCAGAAAATTTATCGTCATCCACGATGGCCTTACACCGGAATGGAAACGGTTTGTTTGCGCGCATGAATTGGGGCATGACCGACTGCATAAAGGCATCAGCCGCTTTTTTATAGAAGAGCATTCCTACTTTTCTCCGGGAAAATTCGAGCAGCAGGCCAACCGTTTTGCCGTACTTTTGTTGAGCGAGGGAAAACCTCCACGGGCTGACGAAACACTGGAGCACTATTTGCCCCGGATTGGGCTGCCCAAAGAGACTGCTCTTTTTTTTGACCATAAAATAGAACATTAGCTCTTATTTCAATAGCTTGGATTTTTACAAAATTCAATTCCCGACCCTTAAATCTAGTCACTGCTTATTACTTCCTCCTCAATATAGGTAATTTGACGACGGCTTTAACAACCGATATATCAAAAAATATTAGTGCTTTAATATAAAATAGAAGTTATTTTTACAATCATCTGATAAAATGTGGACGTAAGCGGTTGCTCTAATTCATTCATTTTATTAGGAGGTTGAAGGAACAACATGAATTCATGGAAAAAACTTTCGTCACTCTTGACGACCGCCGCGCTTCTGTTCGGATGTCTTGGTACAGCGGCAGCGGACCCGGCAGCCAATGCGGGAACAGCGAATGAGGCGGCGGCTCCAGTCAGTGGCAAGCACATCACCATCCTACATACGAATGATACCCATGCCCACGTGGTCGCAAACGACAAGGAAATGGGCTTCGCCAAGCTGGCAGGCATCATCGACCAATATCGCGCTTCCAATCCCAATACATTGCTGCTGGATGACGGGGATACCATTCATGGAACGACCTTCGCTACGTTGGTCAACGGTGAGAGTATCGTGAAAGTGATCAACAAGCTGCGCTATGATGCAATGGTTCCGGGCAACCATGAGTTTAATTATGGCTGGAAGCATTTGGTTGAGCTAAGCAAGGAGATTCAGTTCCCCATGCTGAGCGCCAATATTAAGCAAACGGACGGAACACGATTGTTCAAACCGTATGTTATAAAGGAAGTGGATGGCGTTAAAATCGGCATTATCGGTCTGACTACACCTGAAACAGCCTATAAGACCAATCCCAAAAATGTGGAGGGAATTCAGTTCACCGATCCTGCGGCTGAAGCCAAAGCAGCTGTAGACGAAATCCGCAGCAAAGTGGATGTCGTCGTGGTTCTTGGTCATTTGGGACAGGATGCATCCAGCAAGGACACCAGCCTCAAGGTCGTTAAAGAAGTGCCCGGCATTGATATTTTCATCGATGGACACAGCCATACTGTACTCGAAAAAGGGCTGGTCGGTGACAACGGTACGTTGATCGCCAGCGCAGGTGAATATACCAAGTATCTGGGTGTTGTGGACCTATGGGTCGATGGTGGTAAGGTTACCCAAAAGCAAGCCAAGCTGATTGACTCGGCTCAGGCAGCGGGCGTTCAGCCCAACGCTGATATTGCTGCATTGATCGCCTCCATCCAAAAAGACCAGGAACCTATTCTTAAAGAGGTTGTAACTCAAACGAGTGTGGATCTGGAAGGAGCTCGCGAAAAGGTGCGTGCGGGTGAAACGAATCTCGGTGATCTGCTCACCGATGCGATGCGTGATGTTACGGGAGCAGACGCAGCTTTAACCAACGGCGGCGGCATCCGGGCTTCCATCAAGGCGGGAACGGTAACCAAGGGAGACATCATCACCGTGCTGCCTTTCGGAAATCAGATTGTTACCCTGAAAGTGAAAGGCTCTGACATCCAGGCAGCGCTTGAGAATGGCACAGCCGCCTATCCGGAGCCAAGCGGAGGTTTTCCGCAGGTATCAGGCATCTCGTTTAAAATAGACACATCCGCAGCCAAAGGAAGCCGCGTTCATTCTGTTCTGATCGACGGCAAGGCGCTTGATCCTGAGGCGACGTACACATTGGCCACCAATGACTTTACTGCTGTAGGCGGTGACCAATATACGATGTTTGCTAAATATCCGCAGGCAGGTATGTTCGGATCGCTGGACGAGGCGTTAATCCGCTATATGCAGAAGATTGGCTCCGCCAGCCTGCAAGCACAAGCAGACGGCCGCATCCAAGAGGCCAAGGCAGACGGGAATGCCTCCGTCCCGGCCACACAGCCTGCACCAACTGCAACACCAGCACCCGTGCAGGAAAAACCACCAGCTGTCTCTACTCCGGCTGCCAAACCAGCACCAGCAAAACCAGCACCAGTGAAATCGGTGCCCGCAAAAACTCCAACAGCCAAACCGCAGCAAGCATCAGCTTCTGCCCAAGCTGCAAATAGCCATGTGTATGTTGTGAAATCCGGGGACACGTTATATGACATTTCCCGCAAACACGGTACCACCTGGCAACAGCTTCAAAAGCTGAACAAGTTGAAAAATCCTCACCGCATTTATCCGGGGCAAAAGTTGAACCTCCCGGCCTAATTCAATAGTTTGTCAGAAGATTTGAAGTATGCGATAGTCCAGGCTCATTTGGACATCGCATATTTTTTTTAAAAGCGAACCTTTTAACCGCTGACAAGTTGTAGGCCGAGAGGTATGATGGAGAAGAGCCATTCGGGCAGAGAACGTTCATCCCGGTGTCTATCGGGACCAGTCAGGTGTGTGGAAGGAGTCCAAATATGCAATACATTATTTATGATCTTGAATTTACTGTTAGCCGTAACGCCAGATATTCCTCTGAAATCATTGATATCGGTGCTGTCAAGGTCGTTCAGGGAGACGATGGTCTATACGTTGCAGATACGTTTCACAGTTTTGTAAGACCCTCAAATCGACCTGTACTGTCTACAGATACCGTTCAGTTCACGGGCATTACTCAACGAGATATCGATGCCGCTCCACTCTTTCCCGAAGCTGTGAAGCAATTTGTTGCCTGGCTCGGTACGGATTCATCCTATTATTTGTGTGCATGGGGACCGGATGACCGCCAAAAGCTGGTATCCCATTGTCGTACCCATCATGTAGATCTTGGATGGATTCATAATACGAATGATATACAGAAGCCAATCTCCCGTCTGTTTGGCTCAGGCGGCAAATATCGTCAATTGAGTCTGTCTCAGGCGCTGGAATTGTGCCACATTGACTTTGACGGTCAGCAGCACCGTGCACTGGATGATGCCATAAACACCGCTCAGGTTTTTATGCACCTTTTTGATCGCATTACATTAGTAAATAACGCTGCTGACGATGAGGAAAGCCGAGGCTCAAAGCTCGTATATTCCTCACCGGAGGAAGAACAGGAGCATTACAGCCCATTTGGCAATCTCGCCAACCTGTTTAAGGACCATTAAGCGGATAGCTCCCCGGCCCGTTCCGGGGGATCTCCCCCTGTTATTCTTAATTTCCCGCCTTTTTATCGTAATAAAATGCCCCCCAGGTCCGCAGCATTTCCTGCATCCGCTTACGATACCGCAAAGGCTCCAGAATCTCAGCCTCTGCTCCATACGAGGTGAGCCAATCCAGAAATTCACGGTCATGATTGACCGTCACCTCAAACAACAAGCTTCCATCCGGCAAATCCTTGAGCAAAGGCTTGATGAACAATTCCTCTTCCTTGACCCGATATACAGATCCGGCAGAAAATCGCACCACAAAGCGAATGTTTTGATTTCCCTTGGTAACCGACCAGGTCCCTTTAAAAAACATTTCCATCTCCGTCGTATTTTTTTGAAACGTATACGGCAGAATTCTCATATTCCGAAAGCGGCTGATTCGAAAGGTTCTCATGGCAGATTGCTTGTGACAAAAACCAAGCATATAAAACCGCCGATCCTGCGGCACCAAACAATAAGGATCTACCTGAACCAGTGACACATCTTCATTTTGAGGTGAGCTGTATTCCGCTTCAATGGTCTGCTGCGTTAGACTTGCCAAAACAATCAGCCTGAGCAGATAGGGCTGGTTTTCCCGATCAAGTGTCGAGCCGAGCCGAATGATATTTTTCATCTCCTGCGCGAAGCTCGTCTGGTCTATCTTTTTTTTCTGACTAGAGGCCATCACCTTCTCATAAGCACTTTCAAAAGCCGGCGGCAAAAGAGGCTTCACCGTTTCCATAATATCTCCCAGCTTGCCAAAAGCCTCTGCCTCTTCTTCCGTCCAATTCAGAGGATACAAAGCAAAATTGCTGATAAAAATGTACCCTTTGCCATGCCCCATATTCGTAATTGGAATATGCATAGCACTAAGCGCCTCCATATCCCGGTAGATGGTACGTTCTGATGTTTCACAACGTTCCGCAAGCTCTCTTGCCAATATCCCCGGATTGGCCTGAACAATAGTAATAATCCGCATTAAACGTATTAAACGATCAGTCAAGGAAGTCTCTCCTTTACAAAAAGATAGTAAATTAGACTCACTACGTTACACAAACAAACTAGCATAATCACCTATTCCAAAGTGTTAGTTTCGTCAAACGAAACATTTTCTGCCGATATAGATTGATCGAATAGGCCTTTAGAACTATAGGAAGCAAATGATACAAAAGTCTCATCCCATTTATTGCGTATGGCTAGAAGTAACTCTGCTTCCTTCATGTAATCCATATCATCGGTTCTTGCTGCACGTATTAGTAATTCGTCTGCTTGTCTGTTAAGAATAAACGCACCTCGCTCATGCTCACCCTTCTCGTACATACGCAATGCCTTTTTTACAATCGTAGACGTCTCATTCAGCTTTATGTATTTTTCCACCATCGGATGGGGTGGAACGCTCAGCAGACCCAGATGATGCGTGTAATTGATGTATATCTGGTCCGTCCGGATCAGCGTTCGCTTTTCCTGAGATGGCTTGCGCCAGCTCCACTCCATCAATCCAATGGTATGTCTCCCAGATGAGTGAGCCGGTATAGAGAACGTCAAAACAGCCTGTCTATATTTTCCCCGCCGCACATCTCCACAGTGAATCAACATGCAATCTCCGTCTTCTGAGCGTTTGAAACCGAGTCTCACTCCTTCGACTTTTAGTAGACTTACCCCGTTTTCTGGGATGAACCGGAGTTGAAGGTCACATCCCACCGTTTTCGGTACTAGGTTCCCTTTTCTTTTACGGATAGCTCCATAGCCCCATTCTATCAGCAGATTTACTTGTTCGGCCCCACTCGCAGATATAGACTCTTTGTCCCATGTGTATGTTACATTAACCATTGACTTTACCACTGGTAATTTCCCCCTAAAAGAACATGTAACTCTAAATTAACAGTGTTATCTGACACTATATTGTCAGGGAACATACGTTTGCTTGTGAAAATTATACATAGCAATCTTTATGAAAGGGGACCTGCTTCGAAAAATAACAATTTAACCCATTCAAATTGCATAAAAACGCAAAAATAGCCCGACTTTTGCCGGGCTACATTATAGGCTGGTTCCATATTACAAACTTACGAATTTGGAGGTTCTGTTAATGAAACGTTCGTTTTTGTGCAAATATCGGATATTGGCGCAAAAGTAATACTATCCACTATGAGTTCTTTCGATAATGGCTTTCCATTGACCGTGATTTTTAGAATTTTATAATCTTGCTCTCTCTTGTTCATCTTTCATTTCTCCTTCTATATCTTTCTTCCTATATTTTCAGTTCTGATGTTCGATTTAAGCGCGATCATTTATTGAAGGTTTCGGGTACACACGGCGGGAAAAATATCGGAAGGCAGATGCTTCCTTGATATCCCCTTTTTGCGGTACACTTAAACTTATATATCGACTTTTTTGGATAATTTTTTTCCCGTAATTATCGTCCGTTTATTCTAAAATCTGCATCCTAATCATTATTCTGTACGTAACCATGAGATATGGGTAATGATGTGTACCATCTAACATCTTGGTGTATCAGAAGGGGGAACAACTCTTGGCACGACAAACTTGCCGTATTGCTTTCTATCGCCGTGTTGTCTGCGCTGTTATTGCACTGCTCTTTATTTTTGGGTTAACTCGTGCGCCCGGAGCGCAGGCCGCCTATTGGGACGATGTATACCAAGGCTTTGAGCAATTTTCCCGGCTGCCCGGCGATGTATATCAGCTCAAGGAAGGCTACCGACAAACACAGGAAGATCTGCAAAAGGCCCGCAGCAGTATAGAAGCCTATCAAGAGCAAAACGCACAGCTGCTGGAGCAAAATCGCAAGCTGACCGACACAGTTACTGAGCTGAAAAATCTTCAAACCCAGCGCGATCAGGCTTCACACCGAAATAAGATACTTTTGATCACGGCTGTAATCCTGCTGGCTGGTTATTTTGTAGGTATCCGCCTGCTGCGTTACGGGATGCGTCGACGTTCGGGAAGATACTAGATACTAACTGCCTGAAAGGAAGAAACGTCTGAATGGACATACAAGCAGGGCAATACCATGATGAAAGCGTCGGTTCGGTTGTAACGCTCAATCTGGCGGAGGGGGAAAAGCTGCATGTTCTGCATCCGCAGCAAATTATCGCTTACCGTGGCCCCAGTTCAGGCCGCAGTGACAAGCTGATGAATATCAAAGGCATGTACCGCAAGCACAAGCTGATTCAGGCCGATTTTACAGGGGCTTGTCGTCTGATTGCCGCACTTCCGCCCGGCTTTAGCCTCAAAATGATTGAGCTTGAAGGAGGCGATGATCTGCTATACGATTTTCGCAACCTGTTCTGGTACAGCTCTGGGATCCATATGCGTACCAAGCTGCTGAGCATGAAAAACATGCTGTTCAGCCGCGATGTTATTAAAATGAAATTTGACGGTGTGGGTCAAATTGGTCTTTTGACTCAGGGTTTGGTATGCCAGGAGCAGCTTCATCCGACAGAGCCGATATATGTCGATGCGAGCAGCGTCATCGCCTATCCCGAAAACGCCAAACTGGAGCTGACCGTGTACGGCAACCATCTGGCCAGCCAGCATATGAACTATCATTTTAAAATGACTGGACAGGGTTCCGTGCTTTTTCACGCCGGGGAGCATCATCGACGTCTCCAGCAGGATATGAACGACGATGGCGTGATCAAACGATTTTTAAGGGAAGTTATTCCCTTTGGCGGAGTGTTTATCAAATAGCCCTGCCATGCTATAATGGCAATGCTATCTGTATAGCAGCCGGTCCACGTGGCCGGCATTATAATGAAGAAAATCCATGCATCATGCATGGGAGAGGTTCGCGAACTCCCTCTATAAAAAACTAACGATGCTTTGTCCTCCGTATGAAAAATGAACTCGCGGGGCAAGGCCTGTTTTTTGTTGAAGTCGGTTCAAGAACTCTCCTTCTTCCAAGTGACAAGACGCTGTGTCTTACACCATTCCAAGAAGATCGAGAGGTTTTTTTATGTTTGCAAACGAAAAAGCGGTCGTCGTATTCAGCGGCGGTCAAGACAGCACCACCTGTTTATTTTGGGCGAAAAAGCATTTTGCCGAAGTAGAAACCGTAACCTTCGATTACGGTCAACGTCACAAGCAGGAAATCGAAGTAGCCGCCGGAATTGCTCACAAGCTGGGTGTTCCGCAAACGGTGCTGGATATGAGCCTGCTCAATCAACTAGCCCCTAATGCCCTCACACGCACCGACATTGACATTACGCAAGAGGAAGGCGAACTGCCTAGTACATTCGTAGACGGTCGCAATCTGCTGTTCCTGAGCTTCGCAGCAGTGCTCGCCAAGCAAAAAGGAGCGCGCCACATCATTACTGGCGTTTGCGAGACGGATTTCAGTGGTTATCCTGATTGCCGGGATTCTTTTATCAAATCGCTGAACGTCACACTCAACCTTTCGATGGACTATCCCTTTGTGATTCATACCCCGCTCATGTGGTTGAATAAGGCTGAAACCTGGAAAATGGCCGATGAACTGGGAGCTTTTGAATTTGTAAGAACCCGTACACTAACGTGCTATAACGGCGTCATTGGCGATGGCTGTGGCGAATGCCCTGCCTGCAAACTTCGCCGTGCCGGGCTGGAGCAGTATCTTGCGGTTCGCGGAGCTTCGTCCCAAGGAGCTGAAGGCCATGCGTGAACCGGGTATCTTTCATATTGTCGACAAGCTCCAGCAGTTCGGGACAGACATTGAACACGCTCAGCTGCGCTATCACCGCAAACGCGTACTAGTCAGCAAACAATTTACGTTTGATGCAGCACATCATTTGCACTGCTATGAAGGCAAATGCAAAAATCTGCACGGACATACCTATATCGTCGTTTTTGGTATAAGCGGCATACCGGGCGAGACGGGTCTAACGATGGATTTTGGAGACATTAAAACGATCTGGAAAGAACGAATCGAGCCTTATCTGGATCACCGTTACCTGAATGAGACCCTGCCCCCGATGAATACAACTGCGGAAAATATGGTCGTCTGGATCTTTGAGCAAATGGAGTCCGCCCTGACCTCGGATGCATACCGCTCCCGCGTGGAGGGTGGGCGTACCGAATTTGTGCGGCTGTTTGAGACACCTACCAGCTACGCCGAATTCAGACGGGAGTGGATGCTGGATGAATAATCATACTGTGACAGCTCATCAAACAACAACGCCCTCTCATGTGACCCAAACAGCTCCCATCCCCGTACTGGAGGTGTTTGGTCCCACCGTTCAGGGAGAGGGCATGGTCATAGGACGTAAAACGATGTTTGTTCGCACCGCAGGCTGCGATTACCATTGCTCGTGGTGCGATTCCGCCTTTACTTGGGACGGCAGCGCCAAGGATCAAATCCGTCGTCTGAGTGCCGCAGATATCTGGCAGGAGCTGAAGGCCATCGGCGGCGAACGCTTTTCGCATGTGACCCTTTCGGGAGGCAACCCGGCTCTGCTGCCACAGCTTGGGGAGCTGGTCGCCCTGCTGCGCAGTCAAGGCATTGCCACCGCCGTTGAAACGCAAGGCTCCCGTTGGCAGGATTGGCTGTACGATATCGACGAAGTAACCTTGTCCCCCAAGCCGCCCAGCTCGGGCATGACGACCAACTGGGACGTGCTGGATGATATCGTCGGCCGTCTGTCGAATCGGAAAAGGAATGATTGGAAGACGGTCGGAGAGTCCATGTCCGCGGCACACGTCTCAACCGCAGCATGCACGGAGGAAGCTGCTAATGAATCAGTGAGATTCTACCATGGAGCATGCAGCTTGAAGGTCGTCATATTCGATAATACAGATCTAGTATATGCACGCACCGTTCACGAGCGCTATCCACATGTACCACTGTTTCTCCAGACCGGTAACCCAGATGTGAACACGGAGAACACGGAACAGATTGCGGAATCCCTATTGCATCGTTATGAATGGCTTATCGACCGTGTCATGGACGATTCCCGACTAAACGACGTAAGAGTACTCCCGCAGCTCCACACCCTTGTATGGGGCAATAAACGCGGCGTATAGCACTTAAATGTAATATATTCCGTATGGGCCTGTAGGTGATACACAGACACGCCAAATTCGTCGAGTACACCTCCGACATCTAAGTTACAGAACAAGAGAAAGCCTCGTCCGTGAGGACGGGTTTTCTCACAAAATTTCGCTCCTTAAATATAAGGAGCGAACACTATTCACTTCTGCCCCACCCCACATATAAACGAGTAGGGACTTTAGGGTGGTTAACGGCGGTCGGCAGCGGAGCGGAGGATTTGAAGCTGGAGAAGCGTTAGCGTTCGCCTTTGAAATGGGATTCTAACCTATACATCTTTCAACTATCAGAAAGAATCCCATTTCAACAGCGATCGGAAGCTCAAATCCTCCGCGGAGCGACCTCCTAACCGAACCTTCACCACCATAACTCCCATCTCGTTTACCCAACTAATCTTAAGGAGTCTAACCCAACATGACCGGAAGAAAACCTGAAGAAATGACCGACGTTACCCTGCTTGGCAATCAAGGCACACAATACACCTTTGCCTATGATCCCGCCATTCTTGAAAGCTTTGATAATAAACACCCATACCGCGATTATTTTGTAAAATTCAATTGCCCGGAGTTCACCAGCCTGTGCCCGATTACAGGACAGCCTGATTTTGCAACTATCTACATCAGCTACATTCCCGATATTAAAATGGTAGAAAGTAAATCCCTCAAGCTGTACCTGTTCAGCTTCCGCAACCACGGCGATTTCCATGAAGACTGCGTCAACATCATCATGAATGACCTGATCAAGCTGATGGACCCGCGTTATATCGAAGTGTGGGGCAAGTTCACGCCGCGCGGCGGCATCTCCATAGACCCCTATACGAACTACGGCAAACCGGGAACCAAGTATGAGCAAATGGCTGAGCATCGCATGATGAATCATGATATGTACCCGGAGACGGTGGATAACCGATAAGCTCATAGCTCTCCTGACACAGCGTAAAAATACCAAGGGGCTGTCCTGTAAAAGTCTTAAAATGACTCAGGGACAGCCCCTTGGTATTTGCGAAGGGGAGGATGGCTCTATATCAAATTTTGATTTTTTGTATTCATAAGGTGTTTTACCCATAACTTCCTTAAAAGCTTTTCTAAAAGATTTCTCGTTTGGAAAGCCGGCCTCGTAAGAAATTTCTGTAAGTGACTTATTGGTTGTTTCCAATAAATCGATCGCCTTTTCCAAACAAAGAATTTGCTTGTACTCCGTAAACGTCTGACCTGTATATTCATGAAACATTCTCGACAAATAGGCCTCCGAATAACCGCATATTCGAGCCGTTTTGGCCAGGCTGATATTTTCATTATAATGCTCTTTAATAAAATCCATGATTGTCTTGATCTTTCGCTGCTTTTCACTAAATACCTCCGGTGGTATGCCTGTTGCCTGACTAAAATGATTAACGAGCAAATATTTAAGCTCAATAATTCGGCTTTGCTCTAAAATATAGTCGTATTTGCCTTGGGAGATATGTAGCTCATATATATCCATAAACAACCCTCTTAATTTAGAGAGTATAGGTTCTTCAACTTGTTTCTCTTGCGTGTTTAAATGTATGATTACTTGTTCATTGGCAAAAAAAGTGTCTGGAAATTGCAATACAACGACTTGGTTTTCCGTAATGCTCTGTGTGGAATGCGGCACATTGCTATTAATGAACAATGCATCCTTCTCCAGCAAAATGGTTATTTTCCCTTCATGC
Source organism: Paenibacillus peoriae KCTC 3763 (assembly GCF_000236805.1). Lineage (GTDB taxonomy): Bacteria > Bacillota > Bacilli > Paenibacillales > Paenibacillaceae > Paenibacillus > Paenibacillus peoriae. The sequence continues at coordinate 132,381 of NZ_AGFX01000048.1, forward strand.
CACACCTTTAGACTTCCACTTGTACAGTAGATTAACTCCATATTGCTGTGAAAATGCATGGGGATGACTCTTTCTGTATCTGTTGATTGAAACATAAAGAGATTAATCATTTTTCTTCTGTCTATTTCAATATGCTCATATATTTTTTTCATACGACACCTCATCAACCAGCTATGAGTAATCAACAGTACCTATGTTAAGTCAGAAACTCTAATACTCATACTATACCGATAGTAAAATGCCCAGACAAGCTGAAATCTATTCAGCTGACCAAGACAAAAAAGGCAGTTCCTCTCGCAAACGGAGTAATGAACAGCCTTTCCATGCCTGCTTCCCGGTCTTTACACCTGCAACTTCGCTCTTACTCTACACCTTCCTGAAGCTGATAAATCCTAACTTCTCCTTCATTGTCTCCTGCTTCAAGCAGCACACTGCGTTGTTCCGTATCCTCTAAGAAATAACGCAGAGAAAACACTTCCTCGCCTTCGTTCACAAAGATCTCCAGACTTGAGCTTTCAATGAATATTTGCATTTCTGCAAGTCTATTCGTTAATGTTGCTTTTCTGTACTCCCTCTGGTTCGTCAACCAGTTGGTTCTCCATACGGTTAGACTGTTTTGTTCCGAATTATAGTCAATTTGCACAGCGTCTCTTAATATCATTTTGAAGTTTTCTGTAAGCATCGAAAAATGAACAATGAATTCCGCCTGCAAGGAAGGCAGCAGCCACCCACCACCTTTTTGAATATTCCCCTTGTAATGCATATCGTCCAGTCTTAACAATTGTAATTCCGGCAATGGTTTCTGGTATAGCGCACCGTTAATCAGCACTATTTCTCTAGGAAGAGTCAGCGCATGAATCCAGCCTTCCTGAATGGTCGGAACAGCCCTCTCCGTTTCTTCATTCATAGCGCTCATCCACCCGAACATAATGATTCTGTCATTCACCTTAAACGATTGTGGCGCGTAAAAATCAAATCCTCGGTCAAGCTCTTGAAAATCGGCAAGCTTCCCGTTGAATTTTCCTGTCTCCGATAAGTTTCCAACCATATATCCCGATTGATTAGGATTTTTATAATATTCGCCTGCCTCCGGTAACCCCTGAGGAGAAAAAACAAAAACATCATTTTCCGCAAAATTCAGTATATCCGGGCATTCCCACATATATCCAAATTCATGCTCATGCTCAAAAAATGATCCTTGGCATTCCCAATCAGACAAATCAGTAGATTTGTAGACAAGCGTATCTCCAGTCAAATCCTCTCTTTGAGCGCCAACGATCAGCCACCAGACCCCGTCCCGGTCTCTCCATACTTTCGGATCTCGGACATGCCTGGTATAACCCTGGGGATGTTCAAACAAAGGGCCGATTTTTTGAAAATACTCGCCATCCTCCGAAATGGCTGCGCATTGATAGCTTTCTTTTATTCCATCATCCCTGATTACATTTCCTGTGTAAAACAGATACAGCTGTTCATTATGGACTATGGCCCCGCCGGAATAAATGCCGTCCTTGTCATACCATTCCGAAGGCTCCAGCGCGACACTTTTCCTTTGCCAGTGTACCAGATCACTCGAAACAACATGGCCCCAGCATTTATGCTTATGCTCTGTTCCTTTTGGATTCCACTGATAGAACACATGGTATTGATGATTGAAAAAGGCAAGTCCATTAGGATCATTTAATAGCCCGTAAGGAGGGGTAATATGATATTTAAGATTATAACTGTCACTTTTATTCATGTTTATCCTCCGGTAAAAAAATAAAACTAAAGCTCAGCAAAATTTCCTGTGAGCTTGAACCGATATAAACCTCAAATTCACCGGGCTCACTCTTGTATTCCATGTCACGTCCATAAAATTTAAGCATGTCTTCATGAATTGAAAATTCAACAATTTTGGTCTCGCCACTTTGTAAAAAAACCTTTTTAAAGTCTTTTAATTCTTTAACTGGCCTTGCAACACTAGCAAATTTATCGCGAATATATAATTGGATCGTTTCTTTCCCATCATAAGTTCCAGTGTTGGATACAGATATACGGATATCCACTGACTCATTTGTTTTCATTTCTTTTGGGCTGACTGTTAATAGACTGTATTCAAATGAAGTATAGGATTTACCATAGCCAAACGGATACAACGGTTCGTTCACTTCATCTATATATCGGGACGCAAATCGATAAGAGCCATTTTCCTTTAGGTTCGGTCTGCCTGTATTCAACTCATTGTAGTACACCGGAATTTGACCGACGCTGCGTGGAAAGGTCATCGCTAATTTCCCCGACGGATTTACTTCCCCATACAATACATTGGCCAGCGCTTCTCCACCCATCGTTCCCGGATACCAGGCCTGAACAATGGCGTCAACTTTCTCAGCAACATCAGTAAGGATCAAAGGTCTTCCACTATATACGATCAGAACGATCTGTTTGCCCAATACACTTAATTCATGAAGCAGTTTCAATTGCGGCTCCGGAAGCGTCGGGTTCGTCCGCGATCCTCCTTCTCCACTCTGATAAACACTTTCTCCCAAGGCAAGGACAATGACTTCTGCTTCGTTAGCATTCCGGATCGCTTCGTGCAGCAGAACTTCCTCTTCGACCGTTTCAGCAGCCAGCTTGTCTGCATATTTACCGAGGGCCTCCCTTGCAGCAAGAGGCAGCAGATAAGCCCCTCTGCACACCGAGAGATTGTCGGGATCAACATGCTTTAACAGCCCTGTTTTCAAATTAACGGTATCCGCCTCATCCCCCTTAATGGCCCACATACCCAGGGTGGAGTTTTCTTCTGCATAAGGACCGATTAAAGCTACCTTGGTATCCTTTGAAAACGGCAATACATCATTTTCATTTTTCAGTAGAACAACGGATTCTTCTGCCAAGGACAACGCGGCTTTTTTATGTTCATCTGACAGAATGCTGCTTGTTGAAAGTTTAACGATTTCATGTAATCCGCGGAACGGGTCCTCAAACAGCCCCAAATCATTTTTCAGCTTTAAGACACGGTGTACAGCTTCATTCAAAAGCTCCAGCATGTGGTCGTTACCAGATACTACATCCTTCAATTGATTAGCGTATACTGCCGTCTTCATATCCACATCCACACCCGCCAACAATGCCAGCCTTGCGGCGGAAGCCTCGTCTTCGGCATAACCATGCATGATCAGTTCTTCTATAGCAGCGTAATCCGAGATCAACACACCGTCAAAATTCATTTCCCGTCTTAGCACATCTCGGTTAAGCCATTCGTTTCCAGTCGCCGGGATACCATTCAAGGTATTAAAAGCCGTCATGACGAGCTTTGCACCCGCTTCTATTGCAGCTTGATAGCCGGGTAAATAATATTCCCGCAACGCATGCTCCGACATATCTACGGCATTGTATTCACGTCCAGCGACAGACGCTCCATAAGCGGCAAAATGCTTAACGCAAGCGGCAATTTTATTGGCCGGCACGGCTGTACTCTCCGAATCCCTTCCCTGGATTCCCAAAACCACGCTTTGCGCATATTTCTTCGCCAGCAATGTATCTTCTCCAGGGGATTCCATCACCCGCCCCCAACGGGGATCTCTAACGATATCTACCATGGGGGAAAAGGTCACGTGAACACCTTCCTCGTAGCATTCCCGAGCAGCAATCGACGCCGCATGTTCTATCCCCTCATAGTTCCAACTGCAAGCTTGTGCAATTGGAATCGGGAAGATGGTTCGATACCCATAGATAATATCTGCCATGAACAGCAATGGAATTTTATGAACCGATTTTTCCAAATAGTCCGTTTGCAGGCGAATAATTTTTTCCGGATTGGTAATGTTCAATATAGATCCGGTGTTATAAACATTGTAACTGGCGCTTAACCCTAATTTTTTGAGAGGACCCGTCACAACCGTATCCATATCGCCTTCAAAAAAATCACCGGTTAGTTGGATGAGCTGGCCAATCTTCTCTTCTATTGAAAGGCTGTTCAATTTATCAAGCAGTGTTTTGTTGTCCATGATTCTCTCCACCAAATTTTATTTGTTCTCTATTTTTTCTTTAAACCCAAAGATCCATGTCAATGCAAATGCTACACCAAAACCGATTAAACAAACTAAAATATACAGAAAAATCTGATTATTCAGATACAATAACAATCCAGGGATGGCTGTAATCGACATGCCCGTTGCTTGAACATTAAAGATACGTGCGAAAAATCCGCCAACCGCTCCCCCAATCAAGCCCATCATGAATGGTTTGCCGTATCGAATGTTCACCCCGAAGATAGCCGGTTCTGTAATGCCCAACAATGCAGACAAGGCAGAAGGGTAGGCAATAGATTTGGTTTTTAATCTTCTCGATTTGAGGCCGACAGCCAGCGCAGCACCCGCTTGTGCACAAATCGACGCCGAACTGATCGGGTTGACCATATTCCAGCCGCTATCCACCAGCATCTGTATTTCTATCAGGTTCAAAGCATGGTGCATTCCAGTAACAACAATAATCTGATTAATGCCACCATAAATAAACCCGCCAATGCCAAACGGCAATTTCAAAATAGCTGTAACTCCCGCTAATATTAAAACTTCCACCTCATGGAAGATGGGACCGATCACGAACAAGCCCAGTACCAGTGTGAGCAACAATGTCAGAAATGGTGTCAGAATCAAGTCCAATGCTTCGGGAACGGATTTCCTGATTCTCTTCTCCAGCATCGCCCCCACGATCCCTATAATGAACGCCGGCAGAACCGAGCCCTGATAGCCTGCAATTTTAATGAATCCCAAAAATAAAAGGGGCTCCTTAACATGTTGAGCGACATCCCAGGATGTAGGCAAGGAAGGACTCACCAGCATTAATCCGAGCAATATTCCCAAGATAGGCGACCCGCCGAATACTCTGAATGCCGACCAGCACACCAGCACGGGTAAAAATGCAAAAGCGGTATCGGTCAGTATCTGCGTAAATAATATAAAATTCGCAGAGATTTGATCCGGTGTAAGTCCAAACAGCTGAAGCAATGCAGGCTGAGTGAGCAAGCCCCTAACTCCCATAAACAATCCTGTAGCTACCAATGCAGGTATAATGGGAACGAATACATCCCCGAAAACCCGGATCATTCTTTTGAAAAAGTTGTCATCTTGCGTTGAAGCCTTCTCTTTCAGCTCTGCCTTGGATGTAGCAGATACGTTTTGGCCGACCATCGCTTCATAAACTTTATTTACGGTACCGGTTCCAAAAATAATTTGATATTGCCCGGATGTAAAGAATACCCCCTTGGCCTTATCAATATTCTCAATAAACTCATCATCAATAATGTCCCTGTCTTTTACAATCATTCTCAGCCGTGTGGCACAATGTGCCATGGAAATAATATTGTCTTCTCCGCCAAGCCCTTTAATTACATCCTGGGCTATTTTAACGTATTCTTTTTCAAGACTCATCAGTCTCTTCCTTTCCTCTGTTCCTCTTAGTTAGTCTAAACAATTAAAACTTTGGCCAATATGCTTCTTAAGAATATCATGACTGCGCTTTCAAACAGCGCGATTATTTTACTACATTAAGGTCAAATTTTGACCTTTTTATACCTTGGTTATAAATATCGGCTCAGATACTGGAACAACAGCTGGGAGCGTGTCTCTATTCGCTTCTGGAAACCAGCCCACATCATGAAACAGCAAAATGCACCTCCAGAATGAGCACCGGATAACCTCATGGTTGATCCGGTGTATTTTTTTGCGCACATGTAGGGCGTACAGAATGCCCATCCATAGCAGTCGTTTCATGTTGAACTCCTTTGATACCTAGAATGATAGCTCCAGCACTTGAAAGCCGTAGCCTTCAATGGAGATATTTCCCTCCAGAAATTCACCGCTAATCAGCTCATTTCCTTTTTGGTCACCCAGATGAACATGTTGTACCTGGGCGTTATGATTCAGGATGAATAGATACGATTTTCCGTCCTTGGAACGTACAGTAGCTTCTACACCCGCAGGAGCACGCAGCAGGGATGCAATCCCTTTTTCCTCACAAATATAATCCAGCAGGCCATCCAGGAAAGACTCCTCAGGGTCTGAGGCGACATACCAGGCCTCACCTTGACCTAAACGATTACGTGTCAGCACCGGCATACCTTGGTAGAAATCATCGCCATATTCGGCCAGCACCTCGGCACCTTCGCTGTGCAGCAGGTCACAGAGCATGCCGCATTGATATTCTCCCTGCAATGCACCCACCTTTTCTTTCATGATGATACGATTGTTTGATTCCGGCAAAAGCGCGTCAATTTCTTCTACCCAAATCCCGAGCAGCTTACGCAGCTTGCCCGGATATCCTCCGGTTGTGACCAGATCGTTTTCATTGACGATGCCGCTGAAAAAGGTGGTAACAAAGGTGCCGCCGCGCTCCGTAAATTGTTCCAGCTTCTCAGCAGTGCCCGGCTTGACCATGTAGAGTACAGGCGCGATAATGAGATCATATTTCTGGAAATCCGTTTCTACGGAAATCAGGTCTACCTGCACGTTGCGCCGGAAAAGGGCCGCATAATACTTATGCACCTGATCGACGTAGTTCAATGCGACAGAGGGCCCGCTTGATTTTTCCAATGCCCACCAATTATCCCAATCGAATAAAATGGCTACTTTGGCATCGACGGTCGCGTCAAGGAACCTGTCTCCTAATGCTCCAAGCTCGCTGCCAAGTTGAGCCACCTCGCGGAATACACGTGTGTTTTCATGGCTGACATGCTCAATCACAGCTCCGTGAAATTTCTCACAAGCACCGATCGAGCGGCGAAGCTGGAAGAACATGACCGTGTCCGCGCCATGCGCTACCGCTTGGTAACTCCATAGCCGCATGATCCCGGGCCGCTTGAGTGAATTATATGCCTGCCAATTTTGCTGGCTCGGTGTTTGTTCCATGAGCATAAAGGGCTGCCCATCCTTCAGACCGCGCATCAGATCGTGTGCCATCGCGGTATAGCTTACGGGGGTATTAGCCCGCGGATAGCTGTCCCAAGACACAATATCCATGTGTTTAGCCCATTTGAAGTAGTCCAGCTGCTTGAAAAAGCCCATCAGATTGGTCGTTACCACAGCATGGGGGATGCGCTTTTTGATTGCGTTATATTCCAGCAAATAGCAATCGAGCATACCGTCTGAATTGAAACGCGCATAATCGAGGGAAATCCCCTGAAAGGTGGAGTGATTTTCGCCCCAATGCTCGCTCAGATTGTTTGGAGGCACAATTTCATCCCAGTCATAGAAGGTGTGTCCCCAGAAGGAGGTATTCCACACCCGGTTTAGTTCATCCAGCGTACCGTATTTTTGCTTAAGCCACACCCGGAATGCGGAGGCGCAGTTGTCGCAATAGCAATCTCCGCCATATTCATTGGACACGTGCCATACGAGAACCGCGGGATGATCCTTGTATCGCTCCGCCAGCCGGTCAGCCATATGCTCGGCGTATTTGCGATAGGTCGGGCTGTTCGGACAGGAATTGTGGCGCCCGCCGAATTTCCGCTTGCGTCCGTCAGCATCGACCCGAAGAATGTCCGGATAACGGGTAGCCATCCAGGCAGGATGGGCCGCAGTGCTGGTAGCAAGACAAACGAAGATACCGTTTTCATAAAGGCTATCAATCAATTGATCCAGCCATTCAAAATGATATGTGATTTCGTCCGACTGAATTTTGGCCCATGAGAATACGTTGATTGTGGCGATATCAATCCCTGCCAGCCTGAACATCCGTAAATCCTCCTGATGTGTGGCCTTGTCCCATTGCTCGGGATTGTAATCTCCACCATAAAATACTTTAGGAAGTTTGCCACTTATCATGCTAATCACCTCTATATATAAGAATAATCCTATCTTATAATACAGAGATCTGCTTTTATATATAATAAAATGAACTTGGATATAACAATATGGAACTATAGGGGAAGTACATACACGCATGCACTGGAGGTGTTCTTTTATGATTTTGACTCCCCAT
>NZ_AGFX01000047.1 GCF_000236805.1 Paenibacillus peoriae KCTC 3763
AGCGACAGATTGCTCCGTCTTTCCTCCTTCTCCCATGCAGAAAAAGGATGTATCGGGTATTAGCTACCGTTTCCGGTAGTTATCCCTGTCTTGTGGGCAGGTTGCCTACGTGTTACTCACCCGTCCGCCGCTAGGTTGTTTAGAAGCAAGCTTCTAAACAACCCCGCTCGACTTGCATGTATTAGGCACGCCGCCAGCGTTCGTCCTGAGCCAGGATCAAACTCTCCAATAAAGACCAACCGAAGTTGGTTATAGAAAGAGCGATTAGCTCATTTTTAATGCTAGCGATTCTTCTCTATAAAAGAAGAAATCTTTATTTTCATCATCCATTTGTTCAGTTTTCAAAGAACTTGTCTGTACTCGACTGTTCAACGAGCCAGGAATTAGATCATATCATGTTGGTCACTTTCTTGTCAAATCTTTTTTTGATTTTCTTTCAGCAACCTCAACTTTGAGAAAAGTTACTCTCAAAGCAACGTCTAATAATGTAACATGCTTAAAGCTATTTAGCAAGCATTTTTTTCAAGAAACTTTTCTATAGCTTTTACCTACCACTGAATAGCGACTAACAAAACAGCCATCCCGTCCTCAAACGGAATGGCTGCACTCATTACCAACGATTATTCTTGTTCCAGCAATCTGATGAATTCGTCCTCATCTTCTATGGTTTCGACTCCGAGCTGTTGGGCTTTGGCCAGTTTACTCCCGGCCTTTTCACCAGCTATGACTAAATCCGTTTTTTTCGATACGGATCCAGCCACCTTGGCTCCCAGCGCCTCCAGTCTGGAAGCCGCTTCGTCACGCGTAAGCTGATGCAAGGTACCTGTGAGCACGACCGTTTTGCCACTGAAGAAGCTGTCTGTCTTCTTCTGCTGTGGAGCTTCAGGAGCTTGGGCCTTCACTCCTAGCGACAGCATCTTTTCAATCCCCGCCTGTATAAATGGATCGGCGAAGAACGCAACAATGCTTTCGGCTACAATCCCGCCCACATCCGGTAGTTCTATCAGTTCTTCCACGGTAGCGGACATGACCTTATGCAAATCACGATAATGTTCAGCCAGCATGCGTGTTGTCGCTTTACCTGTATTCGGTATACCCAGAGCGTAAAGGAAGGAAGCCAAATCTCTTTCTTTACTCTTCTCAAGTGCTGCCAGGAGGTTATTGGCTTTTTTCTCACCAAACCGCTCCAGCTTCACTAGATCATCATATCGGAGTGTATACAAATCCGCAGGCTCGCGAACTTCCAGTTCGTCATGCAACTGGATCGCTGTTTTGTCACTGAATGTTTCAATATCCATGGCATCACGTGATGCGAAATGGGAAATACGGGCCACAATCTGTGGTTTGCACCCCAGCTTATTGTCGCAGAACAAGTGGGCCCCCCGCTGCTGTAATGGAAATCCACAGGCTGGGCAATGATCGGGTACAACAATTTCCTCCCCATCATTTTCAGATGTCACCTTTCCCAATATCTCGGGAATGACATCATTGGAGCGGCGAATAAACACACGCGTCCCCAAAGCGAACTTCAGGTTTTTACGCTCGATATCGCCAGCATTGTTCAGTGTACAATTTTGTACAGTGACTCCCGCCAGCTCTACCGGCTCTACCCTTGCCAGTGGTGTAATCTTACCCGTTCGGCCTACATTCCACTCGACCGAGTTAAGCACCGTGGTGGTTTCTTCTGCTTCGAATTTATATGCCACCGCCCAACGTGGGAATTTATCGGTATACCCAAGAACCTCGCGTGTGCGCATATCCGTAATTTTCAACACAGCCCCGTCAATGAGATAATCCAACCTGGCACGAGACTCTTCAATCTCAGTCAGTTGCTCCATGGCATCATCAAAATTGTCAAAGTAAGTCAGATATGGGTTCACCTTAAAATGATTCTCGCGTAGGAAGGCCATCATATCCTGGTGGCTATCAAACTGAATACGGTCCGCAAATCCCACATTGTAGAAAAACGCATTCAGTCGCCGCTCTGCTGTCACTTTGGGATTTAAATTACGCAAAGCGCCAGCTGCGGCATTACGTGCGTTTTTAAGAGGGTCCACAGCGGTCTCATTATATTTCGACAGCACCGACAGATTCATTATGCCTTCTCCCTGCACTTCAATGGTTCCTTCCTGGAAGGGAATCGTAAGCGGTACGGATTTAATTGTCTTTACCTGTGCCAATATCCCTTCACCCACGATGCCATTGCCGCGGGTAGAAGCCTGCACCAGCTTTCCATCCGTATAAGTCAGGTTCAGCGTTAGTCCATCAAATTTAAGCTCTATCGCATAGCTTGGAGAAGGCAGAAGCTGCTCCAAGTTCTTGGTATTGTAATCATTGACCAGCTTTACGACACGCGCGTTCCATGCACGCAGCTGCTCCATATTCTGTGCTTTATCCAGGCTCCATAACGGGGCCAGATGACGATGTGGCGTGAATCCCTTAAGCAACTCCCCACCCACGCGCTGTGTTGGCGAATCTGGCAGCACCAGTTCGCTCGTCTGTTCAAGCGCTACCAGCTCGTCATAAAGCACATCATATTCTTTGTCGCTGACCATGGGCTCATCCAGTGTGTAATAATGATAGTTATATGTGTTCAGCTCAGCAACAAGCTGCTCCATCCTGTGCATTGGGTTCATGCAGTCGTATCCCTCCGGGAACTTCATCAGGGCAGAAGCCTAGGCACTCTGCCACTGTGAGGCTCGAGATTTAATGATGTGTAAGATTTATTCTACTTTTGTGATCGGCGCAAAGCCAGCCAGCAGACGTTTGACCCCGACCGGAGCCGGGAAAGCGATCTGAAGCTCCATATCATTGCCTGTGCCTTTGACAGCCACAATGGTCCCCACTCCCCACTTGCCATGCTGTACCTTGTCTCCAGCAGCAAAAATAGCAGGGCCCCCTGCCGAAACTCCCGGGGAAGGCTTAGGCGATGAAGATGTCGTTACGGTAACACGCGACGACGCAGAAGCGGTTGAGCCACTACGGCTCATCGAATCAAAGGAACGCTCTCCGCCAAAGTTACTGCCACTGCTTTTACCCAGTCCACGCCCGCCATAAGAGCCACCTACATTGCCTGAACGACGGTAGCGGTCCTGCTTGATGATCGTATCCTCTTTTAATTCATCCGGAATCTCTTCCAGAAAGCGTGACGGCGGATTGGCTGTTGTACGACCAAACAAAGTACGCATTTGTGCGCATGTAAGGAACAGCTGCTCCTCTGCACGGGTAATGCCGACATACGCCAATCTGCGCTCTTCCTCAAGCTCTTCATTATCCAAAAAGGCCCTGCTGTGAGGGAATACTCCCTCTTCCATACCGACAATAAATACAATCGGAAACTCCAAACCTTTTGCGCTGTGCATGGTCATCAATACAACAGCATCACTTTGCTCGTCTTCATCGTCATTCATGGAATCTATATCGGCGATAAGAGCAAGGTCGGTCAGGAAGGAGACCAGCGATTTGTCCTCCGCCCCTTTCTCAAACTCCATGGTTACCGATAGAAACTCATCAATATTCTCCAGGCGCGCACGTGATTCGAGGGTGTTCTCGTTTTGCAACTCCAGTCGGTACTGGGTGGTTTCCAGCATTTTTTCTGTTAGCTCCGTGACCGACAAATAGTCCACCATCCGACTCAAGCCTTCGATCATATCGTAAAACTCGACCAGCGCATTGCGTGTACGTCCGGCAAAGCCCAAATCGTCAACCACTTGTAACACACGGAAGATAGAGACTCCACGCTCCGCTGCGGCTGCCTGCAACTTACCAACGGTCGTGTCTCCGATGCTGCGTTTGGGCACGTTAATGATTCGCATCAGGCTGATATCGTCGTCAGGATTAGAGAGCAGGCGCAGATAGGCCAGCAGGTCCTTAATCTCTTTACGATCATAGAACTTAATCCCGCCAACGATCTGATACGGTATATCCGATTTGATCAAAATTTCCTCGACGACCCGAGACTGAGCATTGGTACGATACAAAATGGCATGATGGCTATAGGTTTTGCCTGCATTAATATTCTTATTAATTTCGGAGGCAATAAAATAGCCCTCGTCGTGCTCCGAGTCAGCACGGTAAACTTTAATCTTGGCTCCGCCTTCTTTGTCGGTCCATAGCTTTTTCGGCTTGCGGCCTGTATTTTGCGCAATCACTTCATTCGCTGCATTCAGTATGTTCGAGGTTGACCGATAGTTCTGCTCCAGCAAAATGGTACGTGCTTCCGGGTAGTCCTCTTCAAAGTTCAAAATGTTGCTAATATCCGCGCCCCGCCATCTGTAGATGGATTGATCACTGTCACCTACTACGCAAATCCGGTGATGCTTATCGGCCAGCATTTTGCACAGCATATACTGCGCACGGTTCGTATCCTGATATTCATCGACATGAATGTACTGAAATTTCTTTTGATAGAAATCCAGCACCTCAGGTACTTCTTTAAAAAGCTGAATCGTTGCCATGATCAAATCATCAAAATCAAGAGAGTTGTTATTTTTGAGCCGTTGTTGGTACTTGGTATATACCTTCGCCACAATTCCTTCAAAATAGTCACCAATCTTGCGCTCATACATTTCAGGAGTGACCAGTTCATTTTTAGCCGTGCTCATCATAGATTGAACCGCTTTGGGTTCAAATTTTTTGGTATCTATGTTCAGATCCTTCATGCAGTTCCGAATGACAGACAATTGATCGGTCGAATCCAAAATGCTGAAATTGGAGGTAAATCCGATCCGTTCGATATCCCGACGCAAAATACGCACACACATCGAGTGAAATGTGGATACCCACACGTCTCTCCCCTGCGGGCCAATCAGCTTGGATACGCGATCCTGCATCTCACGCGCAGCCTTGTTCGTAAAGGTAATCGCCAAAATACCCCATGGAGCCGTCTTGCGGGTCGCGATGAGGTAGGCTATTCGGTGCGTGAGCACCCGTGTCTTGCCACTGCCTGCACCAGCCATAATCAGCAGTGGACCATCCACTACCTCCACGGCCTGACGCTGAGGTGGATTTAGGCGAGCTACAGCCTCGTGTATATCTATTGATTGCATGCGTGCATGCTCCTTTCTCCGAGCTTCCATAAAATAAACGTTCTATACTTTCAATTTCACAGCCACCGTCTCCAGCGCTTTTGCCAAGTCACGGTAAATGATGTTCCCTACTACAATGGTGTCACAAACGGCAGCCGCTTGTAACGCGGTAGATTTATCCACGATACCTCCTCCGTACAGGACACGAGAGCACTCTGTGCTACGATGTATTTTTTGTACCAGCTCCATATCCCCAAAGGTACCGCTATATTCCACATATACAATCTGCAGATGCATGAGCTTGTCAGCAATCTGCGCATAGGAGACAGCTGATGAAGCACTCAGCGAAGTTTCTGCCCCGGTAAGCTTAGCAACTGTAGAGTCTCCGTTCAAAACAATATATCCCTCTGTCACAAGCAAATCCCAAGGAATCATATAGCCAAACTGCTCAATCGCACGCTGGTGCTGCCCTACGATCCAATTACTGTCCATGGTATTCAGTACCATGGGAATCATATATAGATCAAACCCCGGCACGACAGCCTCCAGATCGGACACCTCTAGCACACACGGCACCTCATAATGCCGAACCCGCGACAGTAAATCCACCGTATTTTCATAGGTAATGCCTGATGAACCTCCTACCATAATGGCGTCCGTACCAGACATACACACGGCGTCCAGCGCCTCATCGTCCAGTTTCTTGTCAGGATCAAGCTTAAATACATGTCTCCATGATTGAATTGAATCTGCCAACACACATTCCTCCAGCATCCTATGCTTTTGTCATAATCCGTACAATCTGAATTCGATATCCAAAAGCGTTCTATGCTAAGTCTATGACAGTGCTCAAATGGTGTCAATGTTCGTATTCGATGGGAACACTCAGCTCCCCCCGACTGATGCAAGGTTTCCACTAGAGCACCATCCGTCTGAGCAGTCGCACAATACAATAGGTAACTTTTAAGTTCAGCTTATATAAACACAAAAACACCCTCCGGCTGAACCGAAGGGTGACTCTGGATTAATATGCGTTTTTGAAACCGTTGCGAATCGTGCGGAAAATAATTTTAATATCGAATAAGAGCGACCAATTCTCAATATAGAAAATGTCATGTTTAATCCGTTCCTCAATGGACGTATCTCCACGCAGCCCGTTACTCTGTGCCCAGCCTGTGATTCCGGGACGAACATGGTGCTTCACCATGTATTTAGGAATTTCCTCACGGAACTGATCCACATAATACGGTCTTTCCGGACGAGGGCCAACGACACTCATATCTCCCAGCAGCACGTTGAAAAACTGTGGCAGCTCATCGAGGCTCGTTTTACGGATAAAGGAACCGAAACGCGTGCGCCTTGGGTCATTAGCAGTCGTCCATCCTGTATCTTCAGTCCCAGGCGGCAGCACCTTCATCGAGCGAAATTTGTACATTCGGAAGGTACGACGATTCAAGCCTACCCGTTCCTGCTTAAAAATGATGGGGCCTCGCGATGTAACCATCACACCAATCGCCACGGCCAGCATGATCGGAGCGGTCAGAATAATAGCGAATAAAGAGAATAAAATATCGAACAGACGCTTGAATAACCGGTTTCCCGCTACATCCAGCGGAATATCCCGTACATTGATCATCGGCATGCCTGCGAAGTTATCAAAATACGGTCGAGCTGGCAAATAGTCGAAAAAGTCGGGAATAATAAGCGTGCGTACCCCAGCCTTTTCACACATGTTGATAATTTTAGGGTACTTATCGTGGGCATCCAGCGGTAGAGCCAGAATGACCTCATCAATCATCAGGCTCGACAGCGTTGCCTCCAATTGATCTAATCCTCCGAGAATCGGGCGGAAATGGGCTTTTTCCTCTTCGCTCCAGTAGCGATTATCATCCAGAAATCCCACCACTTCATACCCCAAATCAGGATACTGTCCCAGATTATGATAAAACCGTTGGCCCAAAGAGCCTGCCCCGAGAATGAGCATGAATTGCTTATTGTACCCTTTTTGACGGAGAGCTTTAAGAATTCGCTTCAAAAAATATCGGTAAAATAAAATCAGCAGCACATTCCCAACCATATAGATCGCTAGGTAGGAGCGCGAAATATCAATTTGCTTGACGAAGAACATGACACTCAGCAATACAAACAAGCCAACAATGTGAATCTGGGTGACACGAAATACGTCGTCTGCAAATCGCTTTTTGCGCTTGGGTGAATAGAGCGAGAACAGCATTCCCAGTACCACGGCAATCAGACCGTAAATTAAGCTCCAGCCCCCGTACACTTGAATAGGAAGCGGCTCTGTATAGGTAATCCATTCACTTTCAAATTTAAAGAACCAAGCGATCAGGAAAGATAACTGAATGACCGCGAAATCCGCCACAATATACAATTGGGTTAAAAATCGTTGATTTCTGCGTATCATGCTTTCACCTCGGTACGAGATTGTTCGCCGCTGTCCGGTTTGACCGGTGCAGACAGTTTGTTTTTCAAAAAGGCCATTCCAAATTTCACCGCAATCCCCGCGTAGACAGCCATGTTGGTGATCCAGCTGTACTGCTGTTTATAATGCTTGCGGTGAAACACCCACATAGCTCTATGAAACTCATAAATAATTTTCAAAGGACGACGGCGAGCGCTCCCCCCTTTGATATGAACAATATATGTGCGCGGGTAGTAGTAAATGCCCCACCCTGCTTGTTTAATCCGGTAACACCAATCAATATCCTCACCATACATAAAAAAGGTTTCGTCCAGGCCGCCGACCTGCTCAATCGTCTCGCGACGCACCAGCATAAAAGCTCCAACCAGCACATCCACGGGATACTCATCATCCGGGCTTAGATGTCCAAGCTGATATTGGTTATACTTCGGATTATCCGGGTAACGCTTCGACCAGCCAAAGGCGTAATAAAAGGAAGCAGACGGCGTTGGAAATCCACGCTTGCATGCCTTATCCAGCGAACCATCCGGCAAGATGACCTTGCAGCCCGCTGCTCCCATGTCCGGATGCGTATCCATAAACTGAATCATCGTATCCAGTGTGTCCGGCTGCACCAGCGTATCGGAATTCAACAGCAATACATAGCGCCCACTGGCCACTTCCATTCCCTGATTGTTTGCCTTGGCGAAACCAGTGTTATCCTCATTGGCAATCAATATAATCTCCGGGTATGCAGCACGGATAGCCTCAACAGACCCGTCACTGGAATGATTGTCGATGACAATCACTTCAAATCGATATTGCGTCTTGGACGCATACACCGACTGCAAACAATCCAGCGTCAATCGACATGTATTATAGTTGACGACCAGTATGCTTACATCCATATTCAAAACGCTCCTGACAAATTCAGTAATCTATTCTACTATCGACTATTATAGCATACCCCACAGACTACGGGACGCAAAAAAGCACATAACTTGTAACCTTACACAGCATACAGGATTTTGCAAAATTCTTGAGGTCTAAAAATCATCGTGGTAAGATATACATGGAAAAAGGGCTGGTGCCAGCCAGCCCCTGCACAACCAACGCTCCAAGAGCGGACGGTTTTGAAACAATCAGGCCGAAAATAGACCCTTCCTTGAGGGGGTGGTCTATTTTCGTTTGTTAAACTCTAACAGTGTGACGATTAACGCCCCGAACGTCAGCATTAAACTGAGCGCCTCAAACACTGTCACAGGCTTCACCCCCCTCCTCGGGAGAGTTAGCCGACCGCCCTTGCCAGCCTATATCGGTTGTGCCTCTCAATTATACTATATTTTTCCATAAAGGAACATGCATTCGATGGTTTTTTATCTAGCATTCATTTGTACCTTTGATTATTTGACGCTTGTATCTGGAAAAAAGTTTCAAATGTATTTCATGCGAGGAAATAATCCCTTTTGGTAGCTGTCCAGAAATTGTTCAATATCTTTATAACGCATTGAAATTTGAAAGACATATGTCTCTACATAATAAAATCTCCCAATCATAACATGATGGGAGATCGCTGCAGATATATAGCCTACCTCTATTTATTGGAACTTTCCAGATACTCTTTTAAAAACTCCCGTAATCCTTCACGCCAATTGCGCAAATCATTCAGCCCATTGGTTCGAATCGCTATATGCTCCATGACGGAATTACGTGGACGTGCTGCGGGCCTAGGGAATTGTTCCGTACTACATGGGTCCAGTTTCGCTGTCATCTTGGCACCTAATAGTTCTGCCGCATCCTGAAAAATAGCTTGCGTAAACTCATACCAGGTACAAGAACCGCTATTGGACGCATGATATACGCCATACTTATCAGTTCGAACCAATTCCTCCAGAAAACGAGCCAAATCCACCGTATAGGTAGGTGAGCCTTTCTGATCATTCACGACCTGAAGGTGCGGCTTTTCCTGTCCAAGCTTCAGCATTGTTTTCACAAAATTGTTCCCGTACAATCCATATACCCAAGAAGTACGAACAATAAAATATCTGGAGGATAGTGTTTGGGCCAGTATCTCTCCGGCCCGCTTAGACTTTCCGTAAATACTCTGCGGATTCGTATTGTCATACTCATGATATGGTTGCTCCGCTGTTCCATCGAACACGTAATCCGTGCTGATATACACCAGCTTGGCTCCTGCTTTTTCCGCAGCCAATGCCATATTGCGTGTTCCCGACGCATTGACTTGGTAAGCCATATCTATATCAGACTCGGCTGCATCCACTGCCGTATACGCTGCACAATGGATGATAGCATCAGGTTGGTACTGTCCCACGATCTTTACAGCCTGCTCCATATCCGTTATATCCAGCTGTTCCCGATCGTATCCAAGGACATCATGTCCTCGCTCCTGAAAAACGTTTACTACATCTTTGCCGAGTTGACCGGATGCTCCAGTAACCAGTACCTTCATCTTACGCATCCCCCAAGCGGGAACCGTACTGCTTAGCATAATATTGCTGGTACTCGCCGGATTGAATACGAGTCCACCATTCTTTGTTGTCCAAGTACCAACGGATTGTTTCTTTAATACCTGTTTCAAAAGAGTGCTTTGGCTTCCAACCCAGCTCATTCATGGTCTTCGTTGGATCAATGCCATAACGGCGGTCATGACCTGGGCGATCCTGCACATACGAAATCAGAGATTCTGGCTTGCCCAGCTCCTCTAATACCGTTTTGACAATATGCACATTCGTCCGCTCATTATTTCCACCGATATTGTATACCTCACCAAGCTTCCCTTGATGAATGACCAGATCGATTGCGCTGCAATGGTCCTCCACATACAACCAATCGCGGATGTTCAAGCCATCTCCATATACAGGTAGCTGCTGATCACTCAACGCACGCGAGATCATCAGTGGAATCAGTTTTTCCGGAAACTGATACGGACCATAGTTATTGGAACAACGCGTGATATTCACAGGTAGGCCAAAGGTTTCATGATATGCACGAACCAGCAGATCGCCGCCTGCCTTGGAAGCAGAGTAAGGACTATTGGGCTGCAGCGGAGTTTCCTCCGTAAACAAGCCTGTTTCACCCAGAGATCCGTACACCTCATCTGTCGATACCTGTACAAACTTGGTCACATTATATTTCTTGGCTGCGTCCAACAGTACCTGTGTACCAAATACGTTTGTTTTCACAAACACTTCCGGCTCCAAAATACTCCGATCCACATGCGACTCTGCCGCAAAATTCACCACCACATCAATCCCCTGCTGCATCAGTTGATCAATCGCTTGCGCGTCAGTAATATCCGCTTTCACGAAAGTATGTCTAGGGTGGTTTTCAATGGATTTCAAATTTTCCAGGTTACCTGCGTACGTAAGCGCATCTACATTCACAATTTCGTAATCTGGATGCAGTTTTAACATATACAATGCAAAGTTACTGCCAATAAATCCGGCACCGCCGGTGACAAGAAGTTTCATAAAGACCTCCTAAATTCAGTTATCCATTATTTTAGTGTTAAACGTATAGTACTTATGCCCAAAGTAATTAAACAGTGTGTAAAGACCTGATGCAATTAAAATCGAAACGTTCCCAACTCCTATAACATTCAAAATTATTAATTTATCCATAAATTTCAAAAATGGCATCAAATAATACCCTATAAAATAAGAGGTTACATAAGAAACTATAGTCACAGAGGCGAACTTCAAAGTCTGACTTAAATACCATTCATTCACCTTGAAAGTAAAATTCCTATTCAAAAAAAAACTACAAACTCCACCAATTATATTTCCACAACTTGTTGAAATCCAATAATTAAAATGAAATAAATTATAAAAAAGATAAATAATAGACAAACCAATTAAAGTATTAATAACCCCTACTAAAAGGAATCTCAAGAACTCAAATCTTTTTAAAATATTCATAATTTGTACAACTCTTTTTCTTGTTGCTGAGCTTCTATATCAATATTTATAGTTTCTCTTACAAGAAATAGTGGTCTACGTTTACTCTCGCCATATACACGGCCAATATATTCTCCAATGATTCCAATAGTAATTAACTGAACTCCCCCCAAAAACAATACAGTAACCATAAGAGATGGATAACCGGGAACAGGATTCCCATATATCAGTGTATTTATCATTAAGAAGAATGCACGAATCAACGCAAAAATTGATACAATGAAACCTAAATACATAGCAAGTTGTAGAGGAGCAAAACTAAAAGATGTAATTCCTTCAATAGCAAAGTTCCATAATTTCCAATAATTAAAACTGGTTTTTCCAGCAAACCTTGCATCACGAAGATACGATATACTTGTCTGCTTAAAGCCTACCCAACTAAAAAGCCCCTTCATAAATCGATGACTTTCTGGTAAGTTATTTACAGCGTTCACAACTTGTCTAGACATCAAACGGAAGTCTCCAGTATCGGCCGGAATATCTATTTTTGTTATTCGTCTTATAAATTTATAAAAAAAACTAGCTGTTACTTTCTTTATGAAAGTCTCTCCATCTCTTTTAATTCTTGTTGCATAGACAACATCGTATCCTTCTTGCCACTTTTCAACCATCGAGGGAATGAGTTCAGGTGGATCTTGCAAATCGGCATCTATTGGAATTACTATATCCCCTCTAGAATATTTCAAACCTGCACTCATCGCAATTTCCTTACCAAAATTTCTAGATAAATCAATGACCTTGATTCTGTGATCAGTGGAGGCAATTTCTTTTAATCTAGCATGAGTATTATCTTTACTACCATCATTAATACATATGATTTCATAATCATAGTTATTTTTATTTAGTACTTCTGAAATGCGTTCATAAAAAAAATCAACGTTGTCAATTTCATTATACATAGGTACAACTAATGACATTTTAAATTCCATTCTTATATCCCCTCTTAATTCAAGCCTACTTACTTCAGTAAACTAAATCCCCAACTTGAATATATGGATCGTCTCCCTCAGTGTACAAGTTAGTGAAATCACCATCAGGATCCTTTAGTTCAACTTGTACAGTTTCTTTGATTTTGTTTCGTAGCGCACTCCCCTTAAGAACCAAGGCGCTTTTATTCTTCTTTGTAATAATAATTGATTTAATAGGTACTAACTTATGCGGGGTAGTTCCTATATCAAATCTGAAACTTTGAATATGATTTAATGGAATAGTTGCTTTAAATACTTTCTTATTATCTAATTGCTGACTGATAGAGTCTTTTTCGTTAAATCCATTACCTTTATCATAAAAAAGTTGAAAAACATCAGTTTGAGGATACTTAAATTCAACCTGAATATCCACATCTTCTGTATAATCATTAACGAATTTCAGTTGCGGATCATAACCATCAGTGTGTATGTTTAATACACCATCCTCTGCTTTGATTTTAGAAATATCATGAAGTGGATAAAATAGACTTTCCAACTTTTCAGCATCATATTTCAGATGATTATTATTATCCTCAAATTCGATACTCTTTATTTTTATATTCTGATTGATTAAAATACCAGGATCTAATCTGAAACTATAAATTGGCTTATTGGGCAGTTCAAAGAACAGTTTATTCCCATCGACTTGATTATAAATATATGCTTTGGATGAATCCTTTTCATTGATACCATCACCAATATCATAGTATAGCTGATACATGTTAATTTTTGCTTCCTCCAACTGAACAATCATCATTGGCTTGTCAATACTTACAGATGCTAGGTTATAGTATTTTGCAAAATGATCATTGGAAGTATAACTTGGATTCAAAGAAATATCATATATAAAAACATAGCTATTCTCTTTGGCTGTTAACTTTGGAAGTTTCACAACCCTCTTCCCCTGTTCTAGATTCTTATTCACGATTTGAAGTCTTTGAGCACTTTCCTCTGCAATTAATTTATATTGAGTATACACATTATGCATTGTAATATATAGAGGGATAATTGATGCAACCAACACAACGACAAGTAGATTCTTACTCGGTTTAACTATCATAGTTATTGAAATAATAATCATTACAGCCCCACCAAAAGCTGCACGAAGAGGAAATTCAGGAGAAGCCACCATTGCTACATATGAAAAGAAGCCTGTGAACATAATTAGTAAAGCAATCCAAAGAGCTCTTTTAGAATTCTTAAAGTTTTTATAAACATAAAATAATATTGCTACAAAAAGTATTAGGACTAAATATCTCTGGTCTTGTAACAATATACCTTTCATTGTTTGTAAAAAGTTAATTATCTGATCTTTGAAACCAACATTAAAGTACATAGTTTCTTTTCTAACTTTGTTTCCTGGAGCAAGTACCAAATAGACGAATCCTATAAGGCAACCAATAATTCCACTAAAAAACCATAAAGGAAGTTTAATTTTCTTTTTTAGAGCAATTAGAAAAGAACTACCGACAAATGCTACTGCTATTACAGCAGTATTTTCCTGACTCCATCCTGCTAAAATACCCAAAAAAAACATCGCCAGTATGGTTATCAAATTACTTTTAAGTAAATATTTATTATCAATAAGATATCTGTATGGCAATAAAAATATTAAAATAAAGACAGTAGCCCAGAGATAGTTAACGGAACCTGCTAACCAAAAAGCTGTTTGACCCAAAACAGGAAGCATAAACCAACACATCAAAAAAACGAGTAAAAAAACACCCAAATCTTCTCTAGTGTTAAATTTTCTTATTTTTGAGAACGAGCAGATTAAAAATAACAACAATACATAAAAAAATGCATTTACAATATTGAATACATCTTTGCCTAACCATAGAAATAATTGTACAAAAAAGTGTACAATAACTCTCCCGGTCCAATTATGATACAAATAATTTTGAGATTGGAGAATATCAGCCATACTCTCAATTCTTTGATTTGTACCCATAATAAAACTGTAAGCAAATTCATCATTCCAGTACGGCACAAAATAATTAATTCTGAGCATGTATAAATACATGCTCACGGCCAAAGCGATGATAATTAAACGATATATATTTAAATACTTATCATCCACTTTTATTTCCAACTTCATAAATAAATTCATCCTCTATATTCCGATTTTCACGCAAAGAAATTTAAATCTCAGCAGCATCCAGTAAAGGGTGACGCTCATCTTTTTCAGATAGTATTGGCTGAGATACGGGCCAATCAATTCCAAGCACAGGATCATTCCACAAAATCCCCCGGTCATGTGCTGAAGAGTAATATTCATCAACTTTATACAAAACTTCCGTGTTTGGTGTTAGTGTACAAAAACCATGGGCAAATCCTTTCGGGACTAATAATTGCCTCTTATTATATTGGCTGAGAATTACTCCTACCCACTGCCCAAATGTTTTCGAATCACGTCGAATATCTACAATAACATCATAAATAGCACCAGCAACTACACGAACTAATTTAGTTTGAGCTTTAGGGGATAATTGATAGTGCAAGCCTCGTAGAACGCCTGCTTCAGCAGACAAAGAATGATTATCTTGAATGAACTCATTTCTAATACCAAAGCTACTCAATACATTTTGATTGTAACTTTCCATAAAAAAACCTCGGTGATCCCCATGAACCATCGGTTCAATAAGTAAAGCACCTTTCAGTTTTAACTCATGTACTTTCATACAATTAATCTCCTTATAATTTTAATTTCCCAAACTCGTCACTAAATATTATTTCTTTGGCCAGTTCATTAGCTTTGGAAAGGGATGCATGTGTACCTGCATCGGTCCACCAACCTTGAAGAATATCAAAAGTCAGTTCTCCTTTGGCAATATACGCATTATTTACATCCGTGATTTCTAATTCCCCACGTGATGAAGGAATAAGGGTTTTGACAATATCAAAAACGCTGTGATCAAACATATAAATACCTGTTACCGCATAATCACTTTTGGGTTTTTGAGGCTTCTCCTCAATTGAAACAATTCGATCTCCCTGTAATTCTGCGACACCGAACCGTTTCGGATCTTCTACCTGCTGCAAAAGCAATTTAGCACCTGACACTTGATTACGGAAGTTTTGAACATATGGAGATATATCATCTTCAAATACATTATCACCTAGAATAACAAGCATTTGATCATTCCCCACAAATTGTTCAGCTAGATCTAATGCCTGAGCAATACCGCCTGCCTCGTCCTGTACTTTATAGGTAAAAGTAATCCCCATATCTTTTCCACTTCCTAAAAGATTCACTACATCGCCCATATGGTCTTTACCTGTGACAATAAGGATATCCTGAATACCAGCTTGTTTCAGCTTATATACTGCGTGAAAAATCATTGGATACTTTCCTACTGGAAGAAGATGCTTATTTGTAACCTTTGTTAATGGGTATAACCGTGTTCCAGTTCCCCCTGCTAAAATTATTCCTTTCATAATAACCTCCTAAATTAAGTGTTACTTAGTGTCCTTATAATCAATTTGATTTTGTCTGAGCTGCAAAAAAAAGTTTGCTATAGTTCTAGAATAATACCAATAGTTTATTATTGAAGAATCTTTTAGTATTTCAAAGAACTGTTCAGACCAATTTTGAGGAGAAGGAGCCAATTTATTAAGAACATTTTTTTTTCTACAAGATTTAAAATAGGATCCGAGTACTGTCTTCACTTCTTTATCTACGACATCATTTAATGTCAAGAATGTATTACTACCATGTAATCGATAATAATAATACGTAGACTCAACAAATAACGGCTCTGATAAAAGTAAACACCTCAATGCAAAATCCCAATCATGACAGTATTTTAAATTCCGAAATCCATTCAGTTTATCAAAGATCTCCCTACTGAATAACATATTCCCTGTTGAGATAGCAGTGTTATGAGGAATCAAAGACCAACCTATACTTGGGAATTTTTCTATAGAATTTTGAGTATTAATGAAGTTTATAGCCTGATCGGACACCGTACTAATATCGTTTCCTTCTCCATCAATTACTTTAATTCTCGAAAAAACAAAGTCTGAATTAGAAGCGGATAAATGCTTAACTAATTGTGTTATCCGGTTAGGCTCAAACAAGTCATCCGCATTAAGTATTGTTACATATTTCCCTTGTGAGGCCCTTATACCTTCATTAATTGAATTGTGAGCACCTTGATTTTGGTCATGTGAAAGGAATTTTAAACGATTTTTAAATCTTTCTAAATATATTTCACTAGAGATTAGTTCATTTATGATATGACAACTGTTATCTTTCGAATTGTCGTCAATCACCACCAATTCAAGTTGATCGTATGTCTGCTCATAAATAGATTTTAAGGCAGCCTCAATATACTTCTCATAATTATAGGATGGTACAATAACGCTGACTAAGGGCGTATCTTGATTATTCATATTTTTCTCCTTGTTCATTATCGAACCCTGGATGCTCTCTTGGTAACCTCTAGATATTGGTGTCCATACTTTTGATCCGGTTCTAAATGTGTACCTTCAGCCCATTCATTCCATGCGTTAACAAAAATCATTTGTTCCGAACCTTGACTAAATCTCCGAGTATAATCAACCAAGCCCACCAACCATTTTTCATACTCTACAGGATTCGCATAGTGAAAGACATTAGCTGCACTTTTTCTTCTAGCTGTATTATCCCAGCTTAGCATAGTACCTCTAAACCATGTAAAGTCCCCAGCCTTCTTTTTCTGAAGCGAACGATCTACCACTTCTCGATAATCGTAAATGTTTCCTGAAAAGTCAGGAACCAGCTCATTCATAGTTTTAGAAATTTCGTTGGCATAAACACCATGCGGTGGGAACTCGACTGCTGAATCACAACCGTAGATCGTTGGATCTACTTGACCAAAGGACTGTACCATGCATACATGAAGATTTGGAATGCCTTTTTCTTTACACTTTTCTTTCCATGTATGGACGGTTGCTTTCAGATTAGGAAACAATTCAGCTCTGTAAATCAACAATATGGGGTCCTTACCATCAATACGGATATATCTTTCATCTTTTAAAACAGGAATAACTTCTTCAATAAATCTGTTATCTGAATCTTCATCATGCACTTGCTTCATAAGCATCTCTTTCTCTTGTCCATCCCATCGCCTTGTCCAACTCTCGTTAGCCCAACAAATACAAAAAGGAAAATCCAAATCTTTATTTTCCAATAAAGCATTCATTGGCTTCTCTAAAAGCCTCTTGCCATCGAACCAATAATAATAGTAACAAAAACCGAAAATATCATAATTTTTAGCAAGTTCTATTTGACGTTTCTGAATGTCACTATCCTCAACCAAATTGTAATATCCTAAGTCTGAAGGAACATGTGGTTGATAATGTTCCTTGAATAAAGGTGTCGCCTTACGAACATTTCTCCACTCTGTAAACCCTTCTCCCCACCATTCATCATTCTCTGGAATAGCATGAAACTGAGGTAAATAAAAAGAAACAATATTTGTTGTTTTGTTTTGATTTTCCGGCCAAGCGGATGCTGTAGACCTTCTGTGATAACTAAACTCAGAAATATGTTTTACTTTCTTTGCACTTGCAACTAGTTCTTCAATAAAAGAATCATAGCCCTTAACATCAAGCAAAATCTTTTCTTTAAAAAGTGTGGACTGAACTACAATAAATGATCCAGCTACCTTAGAATCTAACTTTTCCGAAGTTAAATGTTCCTCTTTATAAAAAGGAGCAAAATGATCACCGTTATCAAGGAATCTGTCTTCATTTGTAAAAATCAAATCTTCATTATCTATAGAATTTAAAGCCAAATAGTGTAATGTGTTAATAGATAGAAAATCCTCTTGTTCCAATACCGTAATATATTCCCCTTGCGCACTCTTACTAGCCTCTCTTACCATATCCAAAAGCATACTATTAGCAGTATGAATAAACTGCACTTTGCTCAAATCAAAGCCAATCGTAAATTGACTTTTAACAATCTCTTCTCTTGAAATTATAATTACTTCAAATTCGGAATATGTTTGGCTAGTTAAAGAACTCAAGCAAAACTCTAGATAAGCCTGATTTAATTTATACACAGGAATAATGATAGAGAACAAATGTCTGACAGGGTATTGAACGTTGGTAATTTGGGTATCTTCCTTATACGTATATGGTTCAAATCTCCCAACCTGATTATCATTCCTATTTGCCATCAATGTGATAGCCCTGTTCCACATCCACTTAAATCCGTGTTGCCTCCATTTTTCAAACACTTTAACAAACAAATTGGAGTTATTTCCCGAATTTAATTCTTTGTAGCTGTGAAAAGCCTGATTTAAGATCGAAAGCACTCCAACCTTCTCTATAACAATCCGTTGTATGTAAAATACACCGGGAGAGTCACCAGGATCCAGTCTCAGTGACACTACATCATGTTTAAATTCAAAAGGCCTGCCATTTGAATTCTGACGATCCAGCTTTCCGATGATGTAAGAATTATCTTCACTAAAACCGGCTCCATAGTCAATATACAGCTTAAGAAACCTCAATGATTCCGAAGAACCTTCACAGTTAATCTTATACCAACCTTTTTTAAACGAACCTCTCAAATAAACCTGAGGATCATTGCTAAAACTGTCCCATTCGTCTCCGTTCCTGTTAATTCCAAATAAATCAACGACTTCCAGTTCTCTCAATTAAATCATTCCTTAAAATATAAGATTTATTATTAATCCACACTTTTCTTAAGAACTCTTTTGCAAAAGAGGCGAATTTTCCACCATCTTGTGCTTGTTATATCATTTATAGTTTGCTCTCTATGTGCCAAAGTGAATGTCATTTCATTAATTTGTTGTTGTAGAGCATAAATTTCTTGATGCAACGAACCTATTACTTGGTTTGAAGAATCCAATTTATCATTTAATACATTAATCTCTTCTACTTTGTCACTAAGATTTTCTTTTACAATACTTAAGTTCAAACCCATTTCATTTAAAGTGTCTAGAAGTTCATTTTTCTCAGCTACCAGCTCATTAATTTTTTCTTCTTGAGCAGAAAAATTACTCTGATTCATTAAAATCTCACTCTGAAGTGAGATACTTTTCTTATGAACCTCCTTCATTAAACCTTCGGGGAATTCCTCAATATAGACAATTGAAAACTCTATCCTTTTATACTCCTTATTCTCTACCTGATAATATATTTGCGGATCATCATCAAGAAAAACATAGTATCCGCCACCTATCCAATCAGCATTTGAAGAAAATTCACTAATTTGTACTATGTTATCTTCAAGATCTATTAATCTCGCTTCTCCAATACGTATAATCCCTCTGCCTTCCATAGGATCAAATCGGACACAACTGATCTGCCCCTTCTCGGATAAATCAAAAACAATCGTCTGATTAGATTCTTCCATTTTAAAATACATGCTTTTATCTTCAGAGAGTTCTTGGTTTGCGCTTATAAAAAGTTGAGCTGTATATTCTGCTGGTTCGGTAAACTTAAATAGTACTGTCTTTTTTAAATATTTTCGCAAAAAGAGCAGTTCTTTTTCGGTCCCCACAATATCCGCAAATTTATTAGCCATATCAATGTAGTCTGGAAGTTCTTTTTGCGAAATTCCAACATACGCAAACATATCTTCAATATGAATAAATCTCTGTAAACTGGCATAATGTGAATAATAGAAACTATTAATCGCTCTAAATTTAATGAAATTTAGAGGAATTGGAAACAAATATACCCACTCATAATCAATGATACTAAGCTGATTGTCATCAACCAAAAGTATGTTGTCCAGATTAAGATCAATGTTAGAAATGGTGAAACTATCCAAACCTAATAGTTTACTTTTCTCTCCAAAAACACTAATAAATTCGGGAGTATTGCTAAATCCACAATAATGACCTTCTGCGACAGTTCCTAAGAATTCAGTATACATTTCCAATACTTTGTATACTAAATCTTTGTCCTTGTCTATCACTGCTTCAAGAATTAGTTGGTCTAAGCTTTTTCCTTCTAAGTACTCAAATAGTACTGATCCTTTTTCATAAGAAAGCGGTTTGACAAGTTTACCAGGCTGGTATACAGCTTTAAGTATCTCATAGTTTGAATAAATTCGTTTAATATGATCCACTGCTTGATCTGTTAGTGCTGTCTTTGAAACATACATAAATTTGTCATGATGTATGCTTGTTTTTATTTGATATTCTGGAGCACGTTCGCGACTATATTTGGAATAAATAGTTTCCATATCTTAACCTCCTCTCCTCATTTAATTTGAACAAAAAACGAGAAATGAGTTTGAAAAAGTAGAAAATAGCTGGTTATTGATGATGTTGTCCGTGACCGATTCCTCATCAAACAGCACCACTCTATTTTGGTCGTAATTTGTATTTCTGCTTCTTAATTCACCCACACAAGGCAGTCGCTGATCTGAATAGAGTTGTGTAGGCATCTTATAATCAGGAAACGGATAATAAAATTTCATCTCACCAAATCCAGAATTATAAATCAATTTTTCTATTTCTAACTTTGAGAAAGTGGCCACCCCCCTGTTAGAAGGATAATTTTGCAGACTGTCAAAAAAATCACCTGTATGATCTTCACGACTTCCTGCCCAATATTTAAGACCTAATTTATTTTCGATGGCAATAATAAGAACACCATCCTTTTTAAGAAATTTTTTAATATTTTCCAAAAACGTAACATAGGGTGAATTAGTTTCCGTATATAAAGCCGCGTACTCTAAAACACCTATTAAAGTAATGTAATCAAATTTTTTATTTAGCTGAATATCATTTAAATTCCCTATCATAATTTCGAGATTACTCTTGTCTAAGTGACGATTTGCATTAATCAATGCACGTTTCTTTGATAATTCTATGCATGTAACACTCTTTGACTTGTCACATAGCAGACCTGTTAAAGCTCCACAACCTGCACCTATTTCTAAAATTTCACTCCCTGGTCTAAATTGATACCATTCTAATAGATTGTGACGAGTAGGAGAAAAATGATACAAAATCGGCCATCGTCTATCTTCTCGAAGAACTTGACTTAAATCGCGGCCATTATACAACATACTCAGTAGTTCATCTTCTATTTCTCCATCTGAATAGCTATCTTCTCCATTATAATAACTATAGTTCATTTTCACACTTCCAATATACTCAATCATCTTACCTCTTCCTTTCGAAATCTGAAATGAGGATCGTTGAGTTCATATCAAAGAAGCCCACACTATTCTTATTAGATATAACATGAAGATTCATAATATCGTACAATCTATGAAAAACAACAAAGTCATTCCCTTCATAGCACGTGCATCCTAATGAAATTAAGTAGTCTCCACCTTGAAGGTCATTGTTTTGGGTAAAACTAATTTCGACAATTCTCTCAGGTACTACTTTGTCAATATTTACAGATTCTAACATCGTATTCGTGCCAGTTATTTCCGTTCCTCTGGCATCCTTGATGCTAAAGGCAAAAATAGGATCTCTTATGTCGTTATTGAACCGAATCCTCATTTTAATTTTAAAAAACTTTCCTTTCATAACTACATTCGTTAAATCATTATTGTGATCAAAAATGGCGAAATCTAAAATTTCAGCTCTTTTGTCACCATATTCCGAATAACCTGGATTAATATTAAGTTTATTTTTCCAAATTTCGTTATCATCTCTACTATGTTTAGATAATAAAGGTTCACTACTATTATTGATATCATACATACCAACTAATATTTTCTTATATATATCAATCATAGGGCCGGGCAGGCCTTCTTCAACAATTTCGCCTTCGTTCATTACAATTACACGTTCACAGTATTTCATAATGCTGCTCATATCATGAGTAACAAAGAGAATTGTTTTACCTTGCTCTTTAAACTCCGAAAATTTCTTAAAGCACTTTGCTTGAAAAAAGATATCTCCCACAGACAGCGCCTCGTCCACAATAAGGATTTCCGGTTCAACATTAATCGCAACCGCAAAGGCTAACCTAACAAACATTCCACTAGAATAGGTTCTTACAGGCTGGTAAATAAAATCACCGATATCCGCAAACTGAATAATATCATCCAATTTAGCATCCATTTCTTCTTTACTGAATCCCATCATAGTACCATTTAAATACACATTTTCGATCCCTGAAAAATCCGGATTAAATCCTGCACCTAGCTCTAACAAAGCAGATATTTTCCCACGAACCTGGACGTCTCCAGTAGTAGGCGATAACACACCTGTTACAATTTTCAGCAAAGTGGATTTCCCTGATCCATTTTTACCGATAATCCCTACTGATTCACCTTTATTAATTTGAAAAGAAAGATTATTCAAAGCAAAAAATTCTTTATGATAACTTTTTTTCAATGGATGAAGCGACTCTTTTAATCGATCTGAGGGATTAGAGTATAACTTGTATATTTTCGTCAGTTCTTTTACATCTATTATTGGGGTCATCATAGTATCTCCTACACGAATCATTTTATAAAACATCTGCAAAATGAGGTTTTAGTTTCTTAAATACGACTAAGCCTACTGAAAGAAAAATTACGCAAACAATCCAAAAATAGAGAGTTTGAAAAGGTTTTTCCCAGAACCAATTGTTATACAAAAAAGTGTCTCTAAATCCTTCAGCAATATAGTAGAAAGGATTCAACTTAAACAGGAATTGATAGTTGGCTGGAGCAATATTCAAGTTCCACACAATAGGAGTTAGCCAAAATCCGATTTGTATCATGACGGAAACAATTTGAGCAATATCTTTAAAAAACGGTAAAATTGACGCCGTTATAAAGGTTACGCCTAATAATAGTACAACCGTGCAGACAACATAGTATACTAGTTGCAGCCACGACAAAGCTGGTTCAACTCCATAAATAAATAAAATAGAAAT
This sequence comes from Paenibacillus peoriae KCTC 3763, assembly GCF_000236805.1. Lineage (GTDB taxonomy): Bacteria > Bacillota > Bacilli > Paenibacillales > Paenibacillaceae > Paenibacillus > Paenibacillus peoriae. The sequence continues at coordinate 23,249 of NZ_AGFX01000047.1, forward strand.
AAAAAATAAAACAAAAAATAAATGTATAAACAGCGCGGAAATGATTTTTATAATTGGGAGTATACTAATTTTAAAAACAACTTTCTTGACTAAAAAGCTATATTCGGAAAAGCTCAATGTCGCACTCATAAAAGCTTCAGAAAAAAAGAACCATGGAACCATTCCACAGATCAACCATAGCACAAAAGGGTACCCATCTGGTGTACTACCGCTTCTAAATCCAATTGCAAAAACAAACCAATACAGCAAAATTGTTATAACTGGATTTACAAATGCCCAAATAGCTCCAAAGTAAGATCCCTTAAATCTTTTGTTAAAATCATTTTTTGATAGATCTATAATCAGTCTTCTTTTCGAAATGTACTCTTTCAAATAGCTCACTACTCAAGCATCCCCTAACTAATAACTATATCATTGATATTTATTTTATGAATTTCAACTAAACAACATTCTATGCTAAAATATTGACGTATCTACAAGAAAAGGAGATTGTAAACCTTGTCGAATCCAGTATACGGGAAACAGGCCAAAACGTCGACCCGTGACGATAAAAGGCCGGCTATATTTTGGGTGTTAATTGTTGGCATGATTTTGTTTTTAGCTTGGGCCCCCTTCCAGGCTGCACTTTTTAATGGGCAGATGTTCGACTTTGAAAAGCCTCAGTATTGGGCTTTAATCATCAGCACGATTCTATTGATCTTGGGAATCGTAACCTATTATAAGAAATTCAAATTGGAAGATCAAAGAGACTGGCTGGCGGTGCTTGTTATGTTGCTCCCGCTGACATACGTGCTCTCGATGATTTCCGCTGCTTCTCATTATCTCGCAATGAACATGATCGTAGTGCAGTGTATCTATGCCTCATTATTCATCATTACATTGTACGCCTTGCGGGATCGGTTGAGCAACCAGATCATTCAAACCGCAATTATGACCGTAGCTTACCTTATTATAGGCTTCGGGTTCATTAACTGGTTCGGACAATGGGTCTTGGCTGGGCGTTTGGTGGGTTGGTTCTCGTCGAGAGTATTTAACAATCGTTACATAGATGCTGTCATGACGGACTCTAACGGTTTACGTCTGACATCCGTCTTTCAGTACGCAAATACGTATGCAGCATTTTTGATGGCGTTTTTGTTCGCAGCCGTCTTTTGCCTAATGAAGTCAAAGACGTGGTATGGAAAAGCGACTCACGCCTTTATGCTGGTGCCTATTCTGGTATCACTGTTCCTGACTCTTTCGCGTGGTGGTCTTGTGATGCTGCCCGTAGTATTTGTACTATTACTTTTATTTTTTAAACCTGCACGTCAAATTTTGTGGATTCTGTATTCCGCAATTGCGGGTGTCGTTTCACTTGCAATTTTAAGTCCTATTACTAATTGGGGATTACAACTGAATCAGACCTACAACGGCACTGAGGCCGCTAAAGGCTGGGGACTGCTTCTTGGGGCTTCCTTGGTGACTGCAGTTGTTCTATGGCTTATACAAGCCTCTATGGGATCTCGTTTGGAAAAAGGGCTGCAAGGTCTAGCTTCACGTAAACTCTCTAATCTGTGGCTGCCTGTTGGCTCTGTGGTCGTAATCGGTGTAGTTGCTTTTCTGTTGATCGGTACAGGGCTACGGAGCTTTCTGCCGGCCAACGTGGAGACACGTCTGGAAAATATCAACTTCCAACAGCATAGTGTGCTGGAACGTATAACTTTTTATCGTGATGCTTCGAAGCTAATTGCCGATTATCCGTTGATTGGTGCAGGTGGCGGCGGTTGGGCTACGCTGTATGAGAAATATCAAGACTATGGCTATACAAGCGCACAGGCACATAACTTTTTCATGCAGTATTTGGTAGAGGTCGGTATTCTTGGATTCATTATTTTTATGACGTTTATCCTTTATATTTTCTACAAATATATTAAAGGCTACATCAAAAACGATGAGGAAAATCGGGATAGCCACTTCCTTTACCTGATCTTGGCGATGTCCATTTTGCTCCATAGTCTATTGGACTTTAATATGAGCTATGTGTTCATGGGCATACTTGTGTTTATAGGACTCGGGGGTATGGCTGCAGCAATGGATACACAACCTGTAAAACGCTTAGCGATGAAGCCAGAAGGCTTCCGTCCGATTTACAGTATCGTCATTGGTGTTCTCAGTATTGTGCTTCTGTTTGCGGGGCTGCGCTTTGTACAAGCCAACAATGCTGCCTGGGAAGCAAAAGCGTTGGAAAGCAGCAATTCGTTTGAACAAAGACAAGCTGCTTACAATAAAGATTTGGATTTGCGTCCAACTCATGTTGATTCCATTGTAGGGTTGAGTCGCATGTACTATCAAGTATATCAGCAGACCAAACGCGAAGAGTTTTATACTGGTGGCCTTGCCATTGTTGATCTGGGGCTGCAGGCAGAGCCGTATAATAAAAATATGCTGATTATCAAGATGCGACTGGAGCAAGCCAAAGGAAACAATGATAAGGCATTTGCCATTTTGGAAAATAACCGTACTAACTTCAACTGGGATCTGGATTGGCACAATTTGTTGATTACGCAAGCGTTTGAGTTTGGCAATAAAGCTCGATTGGCCAATGACACAGCTAATGAGAAAAAATATTTTGATGCTGGGATGAGCGCCTATCAACGCATTCTGGATGGTATGGCACATTTAAAGACATTGCCTCCTACTCAGTTCACTGGCCGCTCTTGGGAGATCACACCATCGATTGCATTGAATGCCGGTAAGATTCAATTCGTCACGGGTAAGTATGCCGAGGCTGCCAACATCCTCAAAAACGGCTTGAAGGACGACCTGAGTGATGCTACGAATCGCGAGGTCGCTCGTTATTATATTGCCGCTCTGCAAAAGCAGGGACAAGATGACAAAGCATTGTACGATAAGCTGATTAAAGCTGATCCGATGGAGAAAGAGCAAATTGCTCAGTTGAAATCGGAGAAATAGGTATATAAAATAGACTGCCATGATATCACATCATTTGGCAGTCTATTTTTATATTAAGTATGGTAGGCTATTGCAGCTTCACCTGTTTTTGTTGATCAATCTCTTCTATGACCTGTCTCATATAAGCCAATACTTCATCTTTAATCTCGTTATGCTGCAGGGCATAATGGATGGTTGTTTCAATGAAGCCCAGCTTCTCTCCAACGTCATGGCGATTCCCGTCAAATTCGTAGGCCAGGATCGGACTCTTCTCTCCCAGCTTGGACAATGCATCCGTCAGCTGAATCTCTCCACCTACGCCAGCGGATTGCTGACCCAGGATATCAAAAATATCAGGCGTCAAGATATAGCGTCCCATGATCGCCAAGTTGGAGGTCGTTTCTTCCTTTTTTGGCTTTTCTACCAAACGTTCTGCTTCCGAGATTTTGGTGGTAAGTTCATGACCTTCAACAATCCCGTACCGATGAACCTCGTTCCAATCCACTTGCTTTACACCTACAACCGAACGCTGATACTCATCGAAAACGTCAATCATCTGTTTAAGACACGGATTCTCAGACTCAACGATATCATCACCCAAAAGCACGGCAAAAGGCTCATCTCCAATAAACTTGCGTGCACACCAGATCGCATGCCCCAAACCTTTAGGCTCCTTTTGACGAATATAGTGAATATCTGCCATCTCGGATGGTTTGCGCACTTCATTAAGCAGATTCCATTTTTCCTTCGAGGTCAGATTTTGCTCCAGTTCAAAGGAATAGTCAAAATGATCCTCAATTGCTCTTTTGCCTTTACCAGTAACGATAATGATATCCTCAATGCCAGATGCTACAGCCTCTTCAATAATATATTGAATCGTTGGTTTGTCTACGATTGGAAGCATCTCTTTAGGCATCGCTTTCGTGGCAGGCAGGAATCGAGTCCCTAGTCCAGCAGCTGGAATAATCGCTTTACGGATTTTCATAGGTTAAAACTCCTTTGTCTTCAATATAACGAATAGATATACTGTCTATGATTATAGCAGGAAGATATATGAATTTGATAGGTTAAAGAAGAAGACATCTTCCCTCAAAGAGAACATGTCTTCCAATCTCTAGCTTGCTATATGATTATATTATGCTTCTGTGATCTTTCTTGCTCCAGCACAAATATACAGTTATCTACTTTACCAGTTGCCCACGTGTAACACCCAACTGGTTCGTCGCCTTGAGCGTCTTCCAAACCTGGGTACCGCTGATTTCTCCGCGCAGGGCACGGTTGTAGAGATCGATAACCTCATGTACTTGCTCCGCTGTTTCCTCCAAAAACTCTACGCGATAGCGGGATACACCCAACTCCATAAAGTTGGACAGGTACTCGGCACCGGATTGCTCAATAGCATTGTATACCGTGTTGCGACAGCCTTCGTCCACGCGGACCGGGTGAGACATGCCAATCCGATCACGCAGGGAGGCACGATGATCCTCACAAGGGCGACCACAGTTGGTGTAGTCCGTACCTTCACTCATGAAGGTACAGTATACGCAGTGTTCGGTATGGAACATCGGCATATGCTGCTGAATAACGATCTCCAGCTTGTCAGTGCGCGTACGTCTCAGCATATCGACCATCTGTTGGATGTTCAGATCATACGACGGCGTAACCAGATCACAGCCGGAGTCCAGGAACAGGTCAGCTGCTTTATGGTTAGCGATATTCAGTGAAAAGTCACCAATCAGCTGCGGGTGATGTGCACCCGGGTTCTCCAGGCGATGACGCATGTAGAAATACAGCGCGCCCGGATTGCGCACCAGCACAGCATCCGGCTTCAGACGCAGGATGTTGTTGTGATAGCCGTTTTCGCCCGGCATGTGAATACGCGGGGTCACCAGCGCAATTCGGCGTCCTGCACCGTGTACGGCCTCTACAGCGGCCGGGAATTGCTTGATGAACTCGAAGTCGGCGTAGATGAACTCCACGCCGGCCTCCAGCGCAGCCTCAACCTGCGGCAGGCTGCGGCACAGCGCGGTCAGCTCCGCCCGACCGCGTACCACAGACGATGCCGGAACGGATGCATCGCCATACACCTCTACCGCCCGCTTCGTGTATACGGGCGGTTTGGGGCGCTCGCCCGCGAGCAATTCCACCGCCTGACGGCGGATGCTGTTCAGCTCGCGCATCGGCACGATGACGTCCCCATGCAGATGGACGTCCAGCTCTTCCAGCTGGAACACCGTTCCGCCCAGTCGGCCGAACTGCTCTTCGAGCAGTTCGTGCGTCATCGGACGCTTCTGGGCGATTTCAAGTTCCAGCTCGGAATCCACGCGGACCGTTGTGCCCTTCTGCACGTCGGTCCACCAGGTCGACAGCGGCTGCCCTGGAGAGCCGCTGACACGCACATGTACCGGGAAGACACGGTACGGCTTATCCGTTTCGTACGACTGGCGCAGACGCTTGTCCAGCGCCGGGTCGTTGGTCTTCCAAATGCGGTCGCCCACGTGTACACGGCGCAGATCCACATCATTGCGTCCCGCAATGATGTCGATGATCCAGCCTTCTCCGGCCTCGCCTTCAATTTTTACGCCCTTGCGGCGGATATCGTATACGCGTCCGCCTTCTTCTTTTTGCGTAGGATCGCCCGCATCAAAAACAATACCATCGCCGCGCTTTAGCGGCGCATCAATACGGCATACTACACCATCACGAAGAATTTGTTCCACCCGGCCGAGATACACCCCCCGGCTTTTCGGGAACGTACCGTCAACCAGCTTTTTGTTATTCGTTCCTTCCAGAAAACCGTGCGTAAAGCCGCGTGAAAAGCTCTGCTGCAGCTCACGGATATCCTCTTTGCTCGTCTTGGACGTATCGCCATCAAAATACTTATCAATAGCCTTGCGATACTTGCTGACCACATTTGCCACATATTCAGGCGTTTTCAGTCGGCCTTCGATTTTAAAGGAAACCACACCTGCGTCGATCAACTCAGGCATCAAATCAATGGCTGCCAAATCCTTAGGGGACAGCAGGTATGTCACATCGGCCATCGGCTTTTGCTCTCCATCCACCATCAGATCGTAAGGCAAACGACATGCCTGTGCACACTCACCACGGTTAGCAGAGCGTCCGCCCCACATTTCTGAAGTCAGACATTGGCCTGAATAAGATACGCATAACGCGCCATGCACAAACACTTCCATTGGAAGTCTCGCCTGATCGCCAATTTTTTGAATCTGTTTCAGATTATTTTCGCGACCAAGCACGACCCGTTCCATATTGTACGGCTTCGTGAACTCTACGGCCTCCGGCGAGGTAATTGTCATTTGGGTAGAGCCATGGATCGGAAAATCCGGTGATATATCACGGATCATTTTCACCAGCCCCATATCCTGAACAATTAACGCATCGACACCGGCATCAATGCAGGCATCCACCAGTTCCTTGGCGTCCTCCAGCTCATTCTCAAATACCAATATATTGAATGTCAAAAAGCCCTTGACCCCGTAGCTATGCAGAAACGCCATGATTTCGGGCAGTTCCTCCATGCGGAAATTGTTCGCCCGCGCCCGCGCATTGAACTTTTCAACTCCGAAAAAGATTGCATCGGCTCCATTCGCCACCGCCGCACGCATACAATCCCAGTCACCTGCTGGTGCCAGAAGCTCGACATCTTCTCTTCGTACTGCTGATTTCATTATTGTCCTCCCTATATGCTGAAAACGAAGGATCACCCATTGGATCATCGTTGTTTTCAGGGCAGCTATGCTGCTTGTTTGAATCCTATCTGTTTCTATCATCCTGTCCGATCATCCACACTCTGAACCATCGGTTCCCAGCATGAATTACATCCAACTCAAAAAATCCGCATCACAAACATCTGCGGCATAATCATTCTTATCTTGTAACCAATCTAGTGTACCAGACTGCGCCCCAGGCTTCTACACTTTCCAAGCGATTCCTTCAAAAATACCATACTAAAAACAAAAAAACACCTCCATATCCGTCAAGCGGTTGCTTTGGAGGTGAGTCATATAAAACTAGAAAGAAGCGAAGTGAATATCGCTGCTCAGACTACTTCTTAAAAAAGGAAAAGTAGGCAGGATAGGCAACCTAGTAAAACGTGCAGCCTTTGACCTTCCCTGCCTCTATCCCCTCCTTGAAAAATTGGCACTCTTGTGGCGGGTGCCAGCGGAGCGGGCCATTTGAATCCGTAGAAGCGTCAGCGTTCGCCTGAAAGCTTTCCGTAGGAAAGCTACTTCGGAAGCATATGCTTATGGGATTCTTACATATAAATCACTTATATAATCCAAGAATCCCGGGGCAACAGCGATCGAAGGATCAAATGGCACGCGCAGCGCTCCCCCACAAACTGCCTAATCTTTTCTCTACTTCACAAACATAAATGAATTGAGCGTCGAATCCAGTGCATTGGACTGCACAGCCGTGTTGTTCGCATCATTCAGCGTTGTTGTCACGGTATATGTTTTACCATTATGCTCCAGAACGATTTGGTGGCCTGTATAGCCGATGCCTTCCTCCACACGGTGGAATGTAAAGGACACGGCTGGAACACCAGCAAACGTCACGTCCTTAACCTCCTCAACCTTGAGGTTTTTATAGTTCTTTGCTTGTTTATCATAAAAGTCCTTGAGCTGGGACACGGTTAACTCAAATGATTGGTCATTGTCGATTTTGATGGAAAAGCGACCGCCAGTAAACTTGTATTCTACATCGCCTAATTCAAATTGGTCGCTGACCGCTGTCCAAAACCGCGGAATATTGACCGAATATTCATAGACCTTGGATGTCTTTTTGACCGTTTTCGTTTTGTCTGTCAGATAGTCGTCTTCTTCCAGCTGTCCAAAGTTGCTCGCTACGGTCTGAAAATCAATTTGAAGCGAGGAAATGAGTGCGTTGAACTGGTCATTCCCTTTGTTTACTTTTTCCGGCACCGCGTATTCCGCCAAATAACGGTATCCATTTTGCTGAATCAGCACGTTGTACTGCTTGACCCATCCATCGCCAAAATTATAGCGGTATTCCTGAACCAACCCTTCAACGCCTGCAATCTTCATTGGATACGTCTTCTGTGCCTCATAAGCTGTGGACACAAATGAATCTTTCAGCCATTTTTGCAACTGCTGACTCCAGCTCTCCAATTTCCCATCCGCAGGAGCTGAGGTTACTTTCATATGGAAGCTTGATCCATCATTGCTCTCATACTGCATCCGCTGATCATCCATTTTCCAGCCTGCGGGGATACTGAGTGACACACCATAGTCCGGATTTCCGGCCTCACGTGTACCTCCTACGACGGTGGACAGGTCTTTGATGCTTTTATCCTGCGCATTAAAAGAGGTTTTGAAGGAATTTAATAGTACCGCATATTGGGCCAGATCTTTATAGTTCGTTGCTTTGTTATCGGAAAAATAAATCACATATAATCGTCCGTTATCATAATATTGACGATTTTCCCACAATACGCCGTCCGCATCCTTCGTAATAACACGAGCATAAGGCACCTTTGCTTTCGAGAAAGATTTTCGATCTACGACCGTTTCTCCCGTTTCTTTGGCATTCTGTACCAATTGTTGCAACAGATCATCCGCATTCAGTGGAACCGGCTGTGATGCTGCATGGACTTCCATATAATACGCGCTATTTTCGTCCATAAAGGTGGAAATACTCTCATCTCCACCTCCCTGACCAATGACGAGTCCTGTAGGATAGTTCATGGACCATTCGTAGTAACTGTTCCCGATCTGCGTCTTGCCCTCGTCATTATCAATGTTCGGCGTCTCTTCAGCTACTGTACCCGCCTCTTCTTGCGCTTCCATCCGAATGATGATGCCTGCACTATTCTTCTCCAGCTTGCCGCCAAGGCCTTCCGCTACTTGACGCAAAGGCACCATAAGGATACCTGAAGACATTTCCGGCGGAGCGGAAAGGGTCACCTTGTGGCCTCTCACCCAGGCTGTACGGCTACCAATAGTCAGCGATACGATGCGAGACCCGCTGCTGATTTTGACTACATTATCCTCAGCCAGCCGAATTTTGCTGTTAAATGCCTTTTTAAACACACCTGCCGGAACCATAAGTGCGCCACTCTTCGAGTACGGCTTCGTAATATTCGCCTTCTGACCGTTCACGATGGCTGTATTGCTGCCGCTTTGCAGACGCAGCTCCAATATGGTTTTATCACTACTATCTGCTGCGACTGCTGGCAAAGTGGAAAGCAGAAGGGACAATGCGACGGTGCCGACCCCCAGCTTACGCATCATTTTTCTTTGAATATGCTTCACAATAATCTCCCTTTAGCTGTATTTGATAGATTCAAGATCCGTTTTCGTTCATTTTCCAGTGACAGCGGCCTCTTGAACTGACTCTGCTGCTTCCTTGGAAGGCGCTTTGCCGCCATCTTCGACAGAATCCGATTCATTCGAATCCTCAAGATCTTCTCCCGACTGAATGGAATCGTAGATTTCACCATTATCCTGTGTCAATACCAGCTTGCGCTTCACAATATCACCATCCGACTGCATAAGCACGCTCACCGTTTGACCTGGCTGATAGCTTTTAAGCAACTCATTGACGTCGATTGCGGAAGCTACACGCTTTCCGTTAATGCTGTACAGCTCATCGCCTTCCTTGATTTTGGCCTCGACAGCGTTCGCCGAAGTAATTTTCGTAACTTTCAAAGGGTCCTCGGTAGGCAAGCCGACGATAGCTGACCAGCTCTCTTCCAGCCCCAAGCCAAGACTGGCACGCCGAACCTCGCCGTATTTGAAAAATTGGCTGATGACGTATTTTACCGTATCCGATGGAATCGAAAAGCCCATATTTTCAATACCGACCGCCGAAAATTTCATCGTATTGATCCCGATAACCTCGCCTTTGAGATTGACCAGCGGACCGCCGCTGTTACCGGGATTGATCGCTGTATCACTTTGGATCAGACGGTAAGCAGCGTTGACACCACGGTTGAGTCCGCTGACGACACCCGAGGTGGCCGAATTACGAAGTGAGAACGAGATCGGCGTACCGATAGCTACCACCTGCTCACCCACCTGCAGACTGTTCGTAGAAGCTGCCAGGGTAGCGGACTTGAGTCCACTTGCCTTGATTTTGACTAATGCCAAATCACTGACCGGATCGCTGTAGCTGTCGGTGATTCCATACGATTTTCCGTCCGAGGTTACGACCACGGCATCACCTAATCCTTCGATAACATGCGCATTCGTGACAATCCATCCATCTGTCCGAATGATGACCCCCGTGCCGTGAGCCAGATTGTAGCGATCTCCTCCCGCTACTGTTTCTCCTGTGGCTGAACGGCCGATGATACCAACCACGGAAGGAGACACATTTTTAATGACCTGCGGAACACGATCGGCTGCTAATGTATATGTACCATTCACGCTGTTATATGCGCCGCTAGTTCCCAATGCTTTATTCATATCGCTTACGTTGACATAGACCCCGCCATTAATGACCTTGGCCTTCAAAGCAGCTCCACTGCTGGCTGCACCTGCCGTTCCAGAAACACACAAAGCGCTGCCTAAAGCCAGAACAATCGCTCTTTTCCCCATCTTACGCATATATCACCATTTCCTCTCTAACATAACCCTGTTCTATCAACTAGTCCAAATCTACCATAGAGGGGACATGCATACAAACGCTTTAAGCCCTATCTTTTTCTAAAAAAGCGCCGTTTGCCCTCATTCACTATTTATATTATGAAATTACCAAATCCTTATATCAAAAAAATAAGCAAAAACGATAAATAATCGTTATACCATTTGGGCCATTCCTTCGTTTACGGGCACAACCAATTGTGATACCATCACATTATATCTTAGTTATATTGTCGGAAATAAAATGAAGGAGGTTAACAGGATGGCCTACGAACCAATCTGGACTGCTCATCCAGATAAGCTAAACAAATTTGAGCTGGTCAAGCTGGAAAAAGACGGGCTCGACGTTATACGCACCATTATCGAAAACTATGCAAACGAAGGCTATGACTCGATCTCTGCGGACGATATGGACCGTTTCAAATGGGCTGGTGTCTATCAACAAAAGCCCAAGGATGGCCATTTTATGATGCGTGTCCGCATCAACACAGGTATTATGACTTCAGCACAGGCACATGCGCTGGCCGACATATCCACGCTATATGGACGCGGTCTGGTGGATGTCACCACTCGTCAGGCAATCCAATTTCACTGGCTGACGGTTGAAAGCTTGCCCGATATCTTCGAGCGATTGGAAAAAGTCGATTTGTATTCCTTTGAAGCCTGTGGAGATTGCCCGCGTACTATTGTCGGCAACCCGCTGGCTGGCATTGATCCCAACGAATTGGTGGATACCAGGGAGATTGTCGATGAAGTAAACCGTTTTTTCTTATTGAATCGGGACTTCTCCAATCTGCCGCGCAAGTACAAAATGTCGATCTCCGGCAATACGTACAACAACGCGCAGGCTGAAATTAACGACTTGTCCTTCACGCCAGCCATTAAGATCATTGACGGGAAAGAAGTGATCGGCTTCCATGTGATGGTTGGGGGAGGGTTATCTGCCAAGCCACATTTGGCACAGTCACTGGATCTGTTTGTTCGCCCCGAGGAGGTACTAAAGGTTGCTATTGCCGTCACAACCATTTTCCGTGACTACGGCTATCGGGAAAAACGGCATCATGCCCGTCTGAAATTCCTCGTCACCGATTGGGGCCCGGAAAAGTTCCTGACTAAGCTCACTGAGTATATCGGCGAAATGCCGGGACGGGGTGAGGATAAAACAATAGGCTGGCAAGCCGCCTATTTTGACGGTGTACATTCTCAAGCCCAGGAGGGCCTGAATTATGTCGGTCTGAACGTGCCTGTCGGCCGTCTGAGCGCTGACGAGCTGCATGAACTGGCTGATTTGGCTGACCGCTATGGTGATGGACAGATTCGTACCACCATGTCGCAAAATATACTGCTGAGCGGCGTCCCGGACGACCAAGTGGATGAATTACTGAAAGCTCCTGTATTGCAGCGCCTGACACCACAGCCCAAGCATTTTATGAGCCGCACGGTTTCGTGCACAGGGAATGAATTCTGCAATCTGGCAATTGTGGAGACCAAAAAGCGGGCAGTTGACGTAGCCGAGTATTTGGATCAACACGTCGAATTGGATGAAAAAGTGCGTATCCATTTTATCGGCTGCCCAAATTCCTGCGGCCAAAAGCATATTGCGGACATCGGCTTGCAGGGCTCGCTTGTTAAAACCCCCGAAGGCTTGGTCGACGCGTTCGACATCGCTGTCGGCGGAGCACTCGGATCAGGTGCTCAGCTCAACAAAGCGCTTAAGGGGCGCGTGCGCGGGGATCAGGTTGGACCTGTCCTGGCAGAACTCATTCTGTACTACAAAGAAAATCGGAACCCTGGTGAAAGTTTTTACGCGTATGTACAACGTGTGGGTATTCCGGCTTTCCAGGAAAAGCTGTCTGCCATTTTACAGTCCAGCATCGTTGCATCCTAGATGCGGCATCCAATATCAGCCTGTTTGTATCTCATATACAAGCAGGCTGTTTTTTTATGGCCACACAACTATTCCATATCGCCCTCGGGGACTCACAAAAAAAAGACACCGGATTACTCCGGCATCAATATTTTCGCAAAATCAAGCACTGTTGGTTTCCGGGCACCTGATGTAGATGTTACCACCGCGTAGCCTGATGGTATTTTATAGATCAAGCCCGTATCATATCGGATACCAAAGGAATTGTCTTCCTTATAATGAGTCGTGGTTTCCCACTTCTTTGACCCGTTTCCTTCCAAACCTGTGATGGTGATTCCATGCATCTTCGTGGTTTTTCCCAGTGGATCATATCGATCATTAAACTGAACGTACAGCTGTTCTTCAGGCAAGTACACCCTGTCAGCCGGGTAGTCCTCTGTATTGCCAAACAACTGCAGACCATTGCTTAAAATCTGTGTGCGCTTGCTGTCTCCTTTAAGCCCCGTTACAGCAATATGATCACCGGGCAGCTCACGTACGGTTGCAATGTCCATGCCTGGGCCCAAATCCAAATGGATATTGCGCATATCACGACCATATACATCTGCCTGCACCCCTACCGGGCCATCCGAGCTGTTCATAAGCGCATAAAATCCATTGTAGCTGCCAACCAGCCAACCCGAGTTCACCCCGGTCTTCGTTCGATTCCATTGGATATCGCCATCTCCTGTATATTTGAGTACAGTGAAAGTCTGCTCCGCACGGTTCAGAGAGGAGACCAGAAAACCTCCGTCCGCAAGCGGTTCCAAACCTATCCGGGAATCCTGTCCATGGGATATCAATCCATCTGTTTGCAACGTTTTGGACCATACGGCATTTCCATCCTTGTCCAATCGTGTAGCCTGCAAATCTTGTATTCCGTTCGGTTGGGTATAGTCAGTCAGAAACAGCATGCCACCATCTGACGTTTCCCGCTGGACTCCCCTGATGCTCGTTCCCGTTTGCACATTCAATTCCTGCTGGTGCTTCCATACGCTCTCCAGAGAGCTGTCCAGCTTGCCATATGTAACATGCACTACACTTGCCTCTACATCGTCCTCGATATTCAGAATTAAAAATCCACCGTTCACCGCAGGCTGGATATAATCGTAGGCGTTGTCTACATCCTTAATGCTTCCAAGCGCCGCACTGGTTTCAATCTCGGCTTGCTTGGGCACAAGTGCTTGAGATACCTCTGATGCATAGGTTGGTGAAGCACTATATCCCATCACACATGCCGCCAAAGTAATTCCTGCTGCCCATGAATATACACGTGTACGTAGAACTCTGTTCTGCATAATCTTCAAAACGTTCCAGCTCCCTTCATGACTTTACCTCAGAGATGTTTTATTAACCTTGGACGTGATCAGGCTACAGACGGTTTCGCTTCAACTTGGAATGGTTGTCACGGGGCACGGAGCTTTGTTGATGCCATATACTTATGAGTTAAATATTTACCTCTTCAAGTCCGAGCCTAAACATTCGCAACTCCAAAATAGAGAGACTACTCAGAACTTTCTGTCGATGAATTTAACTATAGATTTATTATTCCAGCGCTTGGCAAACTAGCTGTCACATGCTTTAACGCAAGAAATTGATAAAAGTTTTCTTTTTTTCAAAAATAATAAAGCCCTGCCAAGGGAAAGGCCTAAATACGCTAATTCGTATTCCGCCTTCCTGCCTGGGCAGGGCTTCCAAAAGGTACGCTAATCCTATCTATAGATCAACGGTCTGAAGCGCTTGGCTGCGCTGCGTATCCCGTTCAAGGATCGGTTTTAAATATCGGCCTGTATACGATTCTTCAACTTTCACGAGCTGTTCCGGTGTTCCGGTAGCCAAGATCGTTCCACCGCCGCTTCCGCCTTCCGGCCCCAGATCAATCAAATAATCGGCTGTTTTAATCACATCCAGATTATGCTCAATAACCAGCACCGTCTCTCCCGAATCAACCAAACGATGCAGTACCATCAATAATCGGTCAATATCGTGAACGTGCAGACCGGTTGTCGGCTCGTCCAAAATATAGATCGTTTTGCCTGTGCTGCGACGATATAGCTCAGAAGCCAGCTTCACGCGCTGAGCTTCACCTCCAGACAGGGTAGTCGCAGGCTGACCCAGCTTGACATACCCCAAGCCTACATCCATCAGCGTCTGAATCTTGCGGTGAATCTTCGGAATATTTTCAAAAAACTCTGTCGCATCCTCTACCGTCATATCCAGTATATCAGCAATACTTTTACCTTTGTATTTAACCTCCAGGGTTTCACGATTATATCGTTTGCCCTTGCACACTTCGCACGGGACGTACACATCCGGCAGAAAATGCATCTCAATCTTGATTATGCCGTCACCTTTACAAGCTTCACAGCGGCCACCTTTAATGTTAAAGCTAAAGCGACCTTTTTGGTAACCTCGGACCTTGGCCTCATTTGTTTTTGAAAACAAATCACGAATATCATCAAATACACCAGTGTAGGTCGCAGGATTGGAACGCGGCGTACGGCCGATTGGAGACTGATCAATCTCAACAACCTTATCGATATGTTCAAGCCCGCGAATTTCCTTATGCTGGCCCGGACGCACTCTCGCCCGGTTCAGATCACGCGCCAGCGTTTTGTACAGGATTTCGTTGACCAGCGTTGACTTGCCAGAACCGGATACACCAGTAACCGCCGTAAACACGCCTAACGGGATTTTAACATTCAAATTTTTGAGGTTGTTCTCCTTGGCCCCGCGTACCTCCAGCCACTTATCGGCAGGCTTCCGCCGTTCAGTATTGACCGGAATAAACTTGCGCCCGCTCAAATATTGCCCGGTCAAGGAGTTCGGATCTTCCATGACTTCCTGCGGGGTCCCCTGTGACATGATCATCCCGCCATGGATTCCTGCTCCCGGTCCAATATCAATGATATAGTCCGCCGCCATCATTGTATCTTCGTCATGCTCCACCACAATCAACGTATTTCCGAGATTCCGCATATGCTCCAAAGCACTAATCAGGCGGTCATTATCCCGCTGATGCAGTCCGATACTCGGCTCGTCCAAAATATAAAGTACCCCCATTAGACTGGACCCGATCTGTGTCGCCAGTCGGATACGCTGTGCCTCACCGCCGGACAACGTTCCTGCGGAACGGCTTAATGTCAAATATTCCAGACCGACATTGACCAGGAAGCCTAAACGGCTGTTAATTTCTTTTAAAATGAGATTGGCGATCGATTTCTCCTTCTCACTCAGCTCCAGCGTTTGAAAAAAGTGAGCTGCTTCTGTGATTGACAAATCAGTCACATAGGCGATATTTCGCTCCTGAATGGTTACCGCCAGGCTCTCTTTCTTCAAACGGTGTCCCTTACAGGTGTTGCATGGTTTGGCGCTCATAAATCCTTCAATAAATTCACGGATACCATCAGAAGCTGTGTCACGATAACGACGCTCCAGATTCGGAATGATTCCCTCAAAGGTTACATAGGCTTCCTTGCGTTGACCAAAATCATTTTCATAGCGGAACCGAATCTTCTCGTCAGCTGTCCCGTATAAAATGATGTTCATTTGCTCCGTGGTCAATTGGCTAACCGGAACATCCTGCGGAATACCATAATGCTCGCATACCGATTGTAAAAATTGCGGATAATAATTGGAAGTTCCTCCACTCCAGGCCTGAAATGCTCCCTCCTCCACGCTCTTTTGAGGATCGGGAATGAGCAAATCAGGGTCCACCACCATTTTAGCGCCCAATCCGTCACAATCCGGGCAAGCACCAAACGGATTGTTAAAGGAGAACATGCGCGGAGTCAGCTCATCTATGCTGAAACCGCAAATCGGACACGCAAAATTAGAGCTAAATCGCAACTCTTCCTGTCCCATAATATCCACAAGCAGTTGGCCACCTGACAGTTTCAGAGCCGTCTCAATCGAGTCGGATAGACGCGCACGCACATCTTCCTTGACCACGATCCGGTCTACGACCACTTCAATTGAATGCTTCTTATTCTTTTCCAGCTCAATCTTTTCCGACAGCTCTCGCAATTCGCCATTAACACGTACCCGCACAAAGCCCTGCTTGGCTATATCCGCGAATAGTGTTTTATGCTCGCCTTTGCGTCCGGATACCAATGGAGCCAAAATTTGCAGTCGTGTCTTTTCAGGATACTGCATGATGCGATCCACCATCTGTTCAACGGTCTGGGATGTGATCTCAACGCCGTGTTCAGGGCAATGAGGGTGACCTACCCGCGCAAACAACAACCGCAAGTAGTCATAGATTTCTGTAACCGTACCGACGGTAGAACGCGGATTCCGGTTGGTGGTTTTTTGGTCAATTGATATCGCAGGAGACAGACCATCAATCGAGTCGACATCCGGCTTCTCCATTTGTCCGAGGAACTGACGCGCATACGCAGATAGAGATTCCACGTAGCGCCGCTGTCCTTCCGCATAGATCGTATCGAAAGCCAGTGACGATTTACCCGAACCACTAAGCCCGGTCAGAACGACAAATTTGTCACGCGGAATCGTCACGTCAATATTTTTGAGATTATGCGCCCGTGCGCCTTTGATGATGATGCTTTCATTCGCCAAATGTTTCATCTCCTTAGCTGTAGTTCAAGTCATACTATATTCCACTGGGTTATAGATGCAGGTGATATATCGCAAGAGAACGACCACATGGGCCGCCCTCACTATTGTTAAAAACATTCAAAGATTTCATTTTCAATGTGCTTTCGTTTATAGCTTATTCTTATACTAATTGCTTAATCGGCCCGCAGTTCCAACAATGCGTCACGCAACTCGGCGGCCCGCTCGAACTGTAGATTCTTGGCGGCATCCTTCATTTCTGCTTCCAGACGCTGAATAAGCGATTGACGCTCCTTCTTGGAAAGTTTACCCGTCTCACTAGGAAGGTAATCATTCCGTGCCTCTGTCGACTTGGTTGCTTCTATGACATCACGAATCTTTTTGCGGATGGTTTGAGGCGTGATTCCATGCTCTTCATTATACTGAATTTGAATCGCACGCCGACGTTCGGTTTCTTTGATCGCCTTATCCATAGATTCGGTAATCTTATCACCGTACATAATAACACGACCATCGCTATTCCGTGCTGCCCGTCCAATCGTCTGGATCAGAGAGCGTTCGGAACGCAGGAAGCCTTCTTTGTCCGCATCCAAAATTGCAACCAGAGAAACTTCCGGTAAATCCAGACCTTCCCGCAGCAGATTGATCCCGATCAGCACATCGAAGGTGCCCAGGCGCAGATCCCGCAGAATGGCCATCCGCTCCAGTGTCTTGATCTCAGAGTGCATATATCGGACCTTGATGCCTACTTCTTTTAAATAGTCTGTCAAATCCTCAGACATTTTCTTCGTGAGTGTGGTGACCAGTACCCGTTCTTCACGCTCTATGCGAAGCCGTATCTCATTAATAAGATCGTCAATCTGTCCCTTGCTTGGACGCACCTCAATAATGGGATCAAGAAGCCCGGTAGGACGAATAATCTGCTGCACCATCGTATTGCATTTCTCCAGCTCGTAGGGCCCCGGGGTAGCTGATACGTAAATAATCTGATTGACCTTGTCTTCGAACTCTTCAAATTTCAACGGACGGTTATCCAGCGCAGACGGCAAGCGGAAACCATGATCCACCAGCACATTTTTACGTGCCTGGTCACCGTTATACATGGCCCGAATTTGCGGCAACGTAACATGGGATTCGTCAATGACGATCAGCATATCATCCGGGAAATAATCCATCAGCGTATACGGCGTTGCCCCGCGCTCACGGAATGTCAGGGGACCTGAGTAATTCTCGACACCGGAACAAAAGCCAACCTCTCTCATCATTTCGATATCATAGCGTGTACGCTGCTCCAAACGTTGTGCTTCCAGCAGCTTGCCTTGTTCCCTCAGCTCCGCTAACCGCTCCTCAAGCTCACGTTCAATGTTGACCAGTGCTACCCTCATCGTATCCTCATGAGTAACGAAGTGAGATGCCGGGAAAATGGCAATATGCTCACGCTCCCCGATTAATTCACCCGTAAGCACATTAATTTCGGTAATCCGTTCGATCTCATCCCCAAACAGCTCTACACGTATGGCATGTTCCCCATGGGAAGCCGGGAATATTTCAACCACATCTCCCCGTACACGGAAAGTACCCCGCACGAAGTTGATATCGTTCCGCTGATATTGAATATCGACCAAGCGGGACAAAATCTGATTGCGGGGTTTCTCCATACCGACTCTAAGCGAGAGCAGCAGGCTTGAATATTCTTTCGGCGACCCCAGACCATAAATGCAGGAGACACTCGCCACGATAATAACATCACGACGCTCAAATAGTGAGCTTGTGGCCGAGTGGCGAAGTTTATCAATCTCCTCATTGATGCTGGAATCCTTCTCAATATACGTATCAGAAGACGGAATGTACGCTTCCGGTTGGTAGTAGTCATAGTAGCTGACAAAATAATCGACAGAGTTGTTTGGGAAAAACTCCTTAAATTCACTCGCCAGTTGGGCAGCCAACGTCTTATTATGCGCAATAACCAGCGTAGGCCGATTCAGCTTGGCAATGGTTTGCGCGATGGTAAATGTCTTACCCGTCCCCGTAGCACCCAACAACGTTTGATGCTTCTTTCCTTCTGCGATCCCCTCTACCAGTTCAAAAATGGCCTGTGGCTGATCGCCTTGAGGTTGGAATTCCGACTCAATTTCAAAAGTCTTGTTGCTAACAACGATATCACTCATTGCCCTGCATCACCCTTATCGTCTAAAATGGAAACATCATGTTTCTACACCAGTCGAACTGGAATGTCTTTGCCTGTAACTCTATGTCAATATTTCCCGAGCAATGATACTTGGGAAATATGGTTGGATAAGAATGTTTGTTCCCGTATTATACCTCTTTCTTACTGTGGATGCAAACGATAAGTCTTGAATAGGAGTGAATTGTATCTTGGATATCACCATCGTATTGGGCATCATCGCAGGAATCATCGCATTAATTGGTGGCTTCTTATGGGAAGGCGGCGAATTTTCAGGACTTCTCCAAGGTACATCGGCTCTGATTGTATTTGGTGGAACCTTCGCCGCAGTTGTTATTAGCTACCCCGCCTCCAAGCTGAAGACCATACCTACTGCTCTTCGGATGGCGTTTAGCCGTGAGGACAACCTTACCGAGCAATATATAGAAGATTTGGTTTCCATGGCTGCCACCTCCCGTCGATCCGGTGTACTTGCGCTAGAGCGTATTTCCTCGGAGCACCCGAATGCATTTTTGCGTGAAGGTCTTCAGTTGGTCATCGACGGCACCGAGCAGGAGCAGATCAAACAGATATTAGAACTTGAGTTAGATACCATTGAACAAAAGCATGAAGGATATGCCAAAATATTCGAATCCGCAGGCGGCTATGCCCCTACGATGGGGATTATTGGTACGGTAATGGGTCTGATCCATGTACTGGGCAGCCTGACCGAGCCTACTGCGCTCGGACCGTCCATTGCTGTCGCGTTTATCGCAACACTATACGGCGTAGCCAGCGCCAATCTGATCTTCTTGCCTATCGCTTCGAAAATAAGAGCATGCAGTGAAAGAGAAATCTCCACCATGGATTTGCTGCTGCAAGGTATTCTGGCTATTCAAAACGGAGAGAATCCGAAGCTGGTACGCAAAAAGCTGGAGTTCTTTATCCGCTCAGAACAAAATCAGGATCACAAACCGCCACGGCGTTCACGCGTAGAGTTCACCACTCCAAAGGAGGACTCCTTCCATGAGAACGCGCGCTAAGCGCCGTGGGCGTAAGGTGGGCGGAGACCATCGTGACCGCTGGATGATTACCTATGCTGATCTAATCACCCTGCTACTCATTTTTTTCGTCGTGATGTACGCCATGAGCAGCCTGGATGCCAAAAAATATGAGGTCGTTGTTCAATCCCTCCAGGATACGTTCCGCAAGGGTGATTCTATTTTGGAGCAAGGTTCAGGCATCACGGGGACTGCGGATCGCTACACCAGCAAAAATCCGCCTGCGGCCAAGCAACAGACATCCGATAAAAAAGAAGCGGGGTCAACCAAGCTAAACGAACGCGAACAGGCATTTCGCAAGCAGGAAAAAGAACTGCAAAATCTTATGGGTGTCATTCAGAAGTATATTTCGGAAAATAAACTGGAAAACCAGATTTTCGTATCAGATCAACCCCGCGGTATTGTGATTACGCTGAATGACCGCTTTTTATTCGATCAAGGCAGGGCGGCGCTCAAGCAGGGCTCTGCCAGCACGCTGTCCAAACTGGCCAGTCTATTCCGGGATTTGAAAACACCCATCAGTATCGAGGGACATACGGACAACATTCCGTTCACCCGCACCTCGAACTCATCAATCTACAAGGACAACTGGGAGCTTTCCGGCGCACGGGCGTTATCCGTACTCCGATTCTTTCTGGATAGAGAACAACTGTCACCCTCTGGATTTCAGTATGCAGGCTATGCAGATACCCGTCCGGTTGGTGACAATAGCACCGAGGCTGGACGTCAAAAAAACCGGCGTGTCGAAATCACTGTATTGCGTCAGCTTCAACAGTAAATGCCAAAAACCTCCTGAGTCACGCAACAACGTGAATCGGGAGGTTTTTATTGGACACATCATCATGTTACATGGCTTCCGCCCTGATGTAGACGCAGAACAATAAACCGTACGAACAACGTGTAAAAGAGCGGCGTACGAGATGCAATAGAGATTATTTTTGTTTAGTCTATATCCCTGCTATGTATTAGAAGCCAAGGTGAAGTTAGGTATATCTTGTCATGTTGCTTGAAGATCAATAAGATAGGACAAGCTCGTGTTGCTTCTCTTCCATCTGTGAACTTTGGGGTATGCTCTGTTGTCTATGATAGCTATATTTCCAATCGCTGTACTTATTCAGGAGCCGATCCAACTCTATGGACTTGGTCAACACCCGCCGATCCTTCAATCCCATCTCATTCGCCAAATCATTTAATTCTTGTCGCTTTTCTTCGATGCAGTCCTCCAATTCTTGCAATTTCACATCAATAAACCTCCTGTTTGGTGTGGTATTTACATTTATTTTACAAGCTGATACCTTCCCCACAGGTTAAAAATATAATACAACCCATTTCATGCCTTTAACGGGATGAATCAAAAAAACCAGCCTTACCAAGACTGGTCTTTTTGAAAACCGTTAACCTCCAACCCCATGTCCAAACACAACAATATTATGAGAGTATTCTAAAAAGCTAAAAAGCCCTATTATTAGAATGAATCTCAGGTTTTTTATTCGCATTTATCAAGACCTCCTCCATAATACTTTCATATTCTGATTTTTGGTCTT
The DNA here is from genome assembly GCF_000236805.1 of Paenibacillus peoriae KCTC 3763. Lineage (GTDB taxonomy): Bacteria > Bacillota > Bacilli > Paenibacillales > Paenibacillaceae > Paenibacillus > Paenibacillus peoriae. The sequence continues at coordinate 45,061 of NZ_AGFX01000047.1, forward strand.
TTGTTGCCTGCGCTCTAAATTTTTCAAACATTGCTGTGCAGATCATAAACTTTTCTTTGTTATTGATTTGAAGACATTTTCTCAAGCATTTTAAAACATAATAAATACCTTTTTCATGGAAATGGTTATTAAACATATATATTGTTAGTTGATAACACAAATCGGCATACGTGTGATAACTAAATGATTGTTTATAATAACTGGCTTCCATAGATAATTCATTATTAAATGAGTTTAATTCGCGGGAAAACTGTTGAAGGATATTTTCAATCAAAAAACCATGCTTGTTAGCCGACTCTACTATCGTTAATAACCCTAATAAAATTTCTGGAGGGTTATCTTTTAAGAATTGAATATATATTGGCAAACTACCTGTGTCGCCCATAAGAATTCTCAAGTTAAGTTGATTAGCATTAGCCCAAAGAGTGAACTTTTGTACTTCTTTTTGCCCAATCTCCCCTAAATTCCCAAACCAACTCAAATCGGCATAGCCTGAAATATACTTCATGGCTTCCTCATACTTCTCTTGTTTTTCCAGAGCATTACCCTTTATTAAGTAACCTTGACCATAATAGACGACTAAATGTCTCTCAGTTTTCAATGTAACATTCTTTTTATTAGTTTCTTTGCTCTTACAAACAATAGTTGCAAGAGCTCTTAATTCATCTGCATAACGCTCTGCTTCTTTCCATTGATGCAAGTTGAAATAAAGATTTGACAGTTTAAGCAGACCATCTAAATGATAATCTAAGGGTACTCGGTTTCTAAAGGGTACGAATCTTAGTGCAGCTTCCAAATTTATCTCCATATTTACACTAACAGAAATTGAAAAAATTCTATAATGACTGATAGCCAACCTCTCGGAATGTTGGTATTTCTCATTTTCAATGACACATTCATAGAAAGGAATTGCCTCTTTTAATTTCCCTTCTTCATAAAGCTCCTCTGCCAAAGTAAAGATCGTTGGAATGTGGTTAAGATCCTCCATTAACCGTGAGAGCACTTTCTCAACACACCGCAAGTTCCCCACTTCAACACAACGAATTAGAAACGGCTTAACCCTTTTCCAGTGTGGTCTTCCATCATAAAAACATTCATCAACGTACAGGTCATACAACCAGTCCTCTGGATAATTAAGCGCTTTAGTAATCAAGTCCATTTGTCTCACAGAGATTGGTTTAGGCGGATTGCCGTTAAGCATAGCACTAAATATGCCCCGATTAAGCCCCGTAGCTTGTCCAAAACTATTAAACGTGTAACCACCAAGTTTTAATTCTTTCTCAATTTCCGAACGGATCGTGGTCGCTTTTTCCAATAAAGACACCTCCCGGCGTATTCAGATGATTTTAAAAATCACCCTCCTCGACAACCAATTACAATATACTAGAAATTATATGAATAAATTGGATGATGGTCAACCCCTTTTCCGCACTGTTTTAATATATTATGGAATTTAATGTCCATTAAATAGTCCTTGTAAGGACTTAATAATGAATTATTCAGGTAATTGAATTACCTCCACGCTTGATCTACCTTTGTCTACACTCATACTATAGGAGCGTGGATGTCGATGAAAACAACGAAACTCATAGGAACAAAAATCCGCCAATTTCGAAAAATGCTTGGTATTACACAAGAACAACTTGCAGAAGCATCCGATTCAACGGCTTCCTATATTGGGAAGTTAGAGCGCGGAGAGGTCAATGTCCAAATCAAAACATTGGAGAAAATAGCCGAGGCACTGGGCACAAACGTGTTTGCATTTTTCAACTTTAATTCATATGAAGAGCTCAAAAGACAGCCCTGGATATGGGGATGTGTTCACATCCTTTCCCAGCAGAGTGAAGCGGAGCAAAATAAAGCTTATCGTATTCTAAAGGAACTTTTCTCGTCAGAGAATGAGCTTTCTAAAAATAACTTCGATGATTCCAAAGGAAAAGGATAAGTTTAATATTGTTCTCAATTAGCCATCTATGCTAAGAAAAATTAAAAAAAGGCTACGCTGTTCTGCTCAATAAGTAGCAAAATACGTAGCCTTTTTGTAGTTTAAGGAAGCATGTGTTTCGCATTATACTGTACTTCTTCAAGCAATTTTTTATATTTCTCCCGTTGTTCGTATGTGGAATGATCTTTATACTTTTCAAATAAAATGTAATAGACTTAATATAGTACGCTTTATCATTCAATTGAGAAGATGCTTTGAAGCTCTTCAGCATACCATCCATGGCTTTCGAATAAGCTCCTGTATTGAAATAGTAGCGACTAAGTTCAAGAAAAAAACGAGAATAAGTGACCAGATTATAATTCGTATGATAGTAAGAAAAATTTCTATTTAATTCTCCGAATTCATCAATTTTTTCAGCAAAGAGAATTAAAATTTCATCTATTGGATAATTGTAATAATTAGCTGACTCGACAATAATCAATAGCCCCTGTAATATCTCCGGGCGATTATTTCTAAGAAGCTCAACATAGGCAGGCAAACTTTCCATTTTCCCCATTAGGATTTCCAGACTTAACTGGTTTGCTTTCGCCCACATCTTAAATTTTTGCGCCTCTATTTCCCCTATATCCAGTCCTTCAAAATCAGTTAAATCTGCATAGTAGGGGATAAATTCCATAGCTTTTTTATATTGCCCTTGTTTCTCGTAGGCATTCCCTTTCATTAAAAAGGACTGGCCATAATAAACGATTAGACGTCTTTCTGTTTTTAGAGGCTTAACTTCACGATTTTTTGATTTTCCTCTAACCTGCTGTTGATGGATACTCGTAGCTAGTACTCTTAGTTCCTCAGCATACTGTATAACCGTCTCACAATCATGAAGTTGAAAATAGGCATTAGCCAATTTTAGTAAAGCGTCTAATTGGTAATTTTCAGGAAGATTTCTTCGAAACGGTGCGAATTTTATAGCTGCTTGACGATTATTATCCAAATCAGTATTTAGAGAATAACAAAACAAACGATATTGGCTGATCGCCAACCGCTCCGAGTGATAATACCTTTCGTTCTCCACCACACACTCGTAAAAGGGAATAGATTCCTTTTTCTTACCTACTTCGCGCAACTCTTCTGCAAACTCAAATATCGTCGACACATAGGACAAGTCCTCTGTTAGTCTCGACAGTACCTTTTGAGTACAGTCCTTCCTCCCTAACTCCACACAACGTAATAAAAAAGGCTTAATCCGTTTCCAGTGTCCTTTTCCTTCGTAAAAGCATTCATCTATGTACAGCTCATAGAGCCAGCCCTCGGGATATCCTAATGCCTTGGTAATCAGAGGTCCATCTGCCGAACGGAGATCGGCTTAGGCGGGTTACTGTTCAGCATGGTGCTGAATGTACCGCGGTTAATACCAGAAATTTTACTAAAGCCGCTAAAGCTAAAGCCCCTTTGCTTCAATTCTGTTTCTATCTTCGAGCGGATCGTAGGTGTATGTTCCATGTCACCCCCCCTTTTTGAGTATAAAATTCTATTTATCTATCATTTTTTATATTATAAGGTAATTTTAATCCATGATTTCTTTAACCGGGTTTATAACAAAAAAAACTATCCTCCAAATCTTGAAAAATCAGAAGAATAGTCTTTTACAATATTAAAATCCATTTTACATATAATTATCTCAAATTTTGAACTGTGCATAATGAAAGAAGAATAGATACATATATATCCTCTGTACCTAGTGAACGCATCAAATTTAGAAAATTTTAAATATGCATCCGATAATTAAACTGTAATATCTGTTTTACTCCAGCTTTATTACTCTGCTACAAGCATCGGCGACAAATTGATCATGAGTTACTATGATAATTGTCTTTCCTTCACTATGGAGTTCCTTTAAAATTGTCATAATTCCATTTCTATTGTCAACATCCAATGATCCTGTAGGTTCATCTGCCAGTATTAATTCACTAGGTTTTAAAAGCGTCCTCGCAATCGCGACTCTCTGTTGTTCGCCTCCAGAAAGCTCATATATTTTTTGCTTAAGAGAGACTTGAACACCCACTCGTTCTAACACAGCCATTTTCAAATTCTGCTTTTCCTTTTTTCCTTTTTTTGCGTAAATAAGAGGTACTTCCAAATTATAACCCACTGTCTCATTATCAATTAATGCGTAATTTTGAAATAGATACGAAATTTTTTCTCTAAGAAGCCTATTGGCTCTGCCTGATCCAATCCGTGGGGCTTTTTCATGGAACAAATGAACAGCACCTTTATCCGGCTGTTCAAGTAACCCCATAATATTTAAAATAGTTGTTTTTCCCGAACCACTTTTTCCAACAATCGCAACCATTTCCCCTTTACTAATCTCTATATTTATATTGTCTATAACTGAACGATCGGCATAACTTTTACTGACATTGATAAGCTCACAAATGTTCTGCATGTAGATTAATCTCCTCCTTTCAAAACTTTAACCTTACTTTTCTTCTCAATGATTACGAGTGCAATAATAGAAGCTATGATTTCAACGATTAGTAATATCGTCATGATTACAAACAATTTTGTCTCAGCTTCTCTATTTGCAATGCAACTTAATATAGCCTGAATAAACCATATTGCTGAAAATAATAACGCATATTCTTTATATGTTCTAAAAAATCCCATCCCAAACAATCTACGCACTATAAACTTCTGCCGATTATTACTGAAAAATATGATTAAATTCTGGACGACTAACAGCATTAAACCTATGACTAATCCGGAAATAACAAGCAGATCCTGTTGTATTAAATTTTGTTTCTGGTAAATTTGTTGTAGAATATATTGATCTATCGTAATCAAATGTTTTAAATTATCATCCAGCCTCAATTTTTCCAACTGAGGTTCCAATAGTTTATAGGTTAATATCAAATCTCTGTTAATTAGTTTTATTTTCATTGGGTCTCCAGGTCCTTGCCCCAGCACTGCATCCCTATCAGTCATCAGACTATTCTTTTCTGTCACAACCTCAATAACTGGATCAATGATCATATTATTTTCGGAAGGGAATACTTTAGGGTTAAAACTAAAGATGCTTTGATTATTTTTCAACCACTTAATCTCAATTTTTTGTTTTTTTATACTACCAGGAATTACTTTTTTGTAAAATTCTTGATCATTAATCATGTTGCTTTTTCTGGCACCTTGAAAAAAACTTAGAATTTCTTTTTCTTTTGTACTATATTTCTCAGGTACTAGTAATAACCAGTTACTCATATCCTCAGATACATGAACAGGCTTATTATGAATGTCAATAACCGGGAATTCCTTAAGATAGTTATTATTCACCTTTATCGAACGTATACCTTTCCAATTTCTATTTAAAATAAGGTCGCTCTCCTCATAGCTCAGTGAATTAATTAAAATTCCGCCCATTTTATTCAGCAAAAAATAAAGTTCCTCATGTGAAGTGGATTCAAATAAAGAATCCCTTCCAAATATCATATCTCCGTCATAACCACTATTCACTGGATACAAAACACCGTAATCCTTGCTATGCTCCCAGTTTTTCAAATCGTTCTTCTTATCGTTTATAGATGTATAATCTGACCATGTTGAAAGTCCTATCAAGATCAGTAAGATTGAACATCCTATTTTGATAAACATATTTAGAATAAATATACCTTTTGTATCTTTAAAGTTCTTCATCATATTGATAATCTTGATTCTAGATATATATACATACGAGAAAAGCGATAAAGTTATCAATACAACATAAGTCCTTAATTCATAAAAAGCAGAAGTTAAAACAAAGAGATACGTTGCATTTTTGATCAATGCGGCTAGTATAGCAGACATACCTACCGAAAATACAAAAATAATTGTTATTAACTTCCCTACCACAATATACCACAATCGAATATTGGATACGCCATACATTTTCAGAATACTTATCCTCTTAGATTCATTGAAAATATAATAAACAAGTAAAAATATAGCAATGGTATTTATGACGTAACTTAGATATGTCAAGATGCTTATCCAAGTAAAGCTTTCTCCATTTATTTCTGCTTCACCTGGTTTTCTTATAAAATCTTCTGCTGAGTAAGAAATATTGTATTTTTTCAAGTATGTATTTACCTGATTAGTAAAAGTATTTATAAACTTATTGAATGCTTTATTATCAAACCCTTCCACATAATATGTACCATGGATAGAAAAATAGGAATAAGATGATTTTAGTGGTCTAATCGTAATTAGATGATTCCCCCCAAAATCTTTAAACTCTCCAATTTGATGAACATCATCCGAATGGCTTGTAGATAAATAGGATGTATCTTGCTTAGTGTCCTCAATTGTCAGGAATCGCCCCTGATTAAGATTGAAATGATTAAAAAAATGGGTTTTAGTCGTCAATAATATAAATTTCATAAGTTCTACTTCGTCATTCTCTTTGTAATTAATTCCTGCTCGTAAAATATTCACCTTGGATCCCTTTGCTGATTCATATAATATTGGGTATATTTCTTCTGGGGTAGCAAGTCCAGGTAAACGAGGAATTACAAATTCTTGCCCTAAAGATTTCTCTATATTTTTCATCTTTTCAAACTCTTCGTAATCAGTTTGAAGATAAGCAACGTAAAAAGAAAAGAAATAAGCTATCACAAGAAAACATGAGGATATTTTTTTCAATGTAACAATCTCCTTAATCTAATAGTAGACAACACCCTGAGATATTTACAATCTACTATGAATATGTATTTACTGTGTGAATTTATAAACTGTGATACGCAACTTTTTAAAGTAGCGTATCACATAGCTTTTAATCAAACTTTAAAAAGTACAGTGTGCTTTATTCGATTACGTCCCAATATGCATGTCCTGTTGCACTTTTACTTCCATAAATCTCCGATTTCGCTGTAGTTCCAGCATATTTCCATCCACTAGTATCTGAGTCACTTCCTAATCTAGTCGAGGCTTTATGTGATTTTTTAGCATGATCATAGATTGACCATACATGTTTTTGACTTCCGACATTTTCAGTCCCATAACTCCATGTTCCGCCACCAACACTTTGACTTCCGAACGGAGTTATTCTAGCGTTAGTTAATTCTACTGAACCGCTGGTCGCTTCATCTGCTGCCAATGCGGGTGTTAACGATGATAAGGAAAGTACTCCTACTAATGCAGCTGCACTCAAGGCATATTTTTGCTTTTTAAACATATATACTCTCTCCTTTATTATCTTTTTTGGTTCACAAAAGTAAAAAAAAAATGTATACTACTATAGGTTCTTATATATCGCCCAGTCAAAATCTTCATTAGGGTCAAGACACGGGAGATATATAAGAATCTTTTTTGTGATTTGGTGACCTGATATGTAGCATAACTTCCTCCCTCCTTTCTTCTAATTAATTCCATTATAGTTCTTGATGCGTTACAAAAAAGATTAAAATAAACACATCATTTCATTTTTTTACAAAATAATCAATAAAAAAACCAATCTTGCAAGATTGGTCTAATCTGTCTTCGTATACTCTTGAGGAACCTCAATCGAAATTGGTGGCTTAAACCAATTCCTCTGCTGGGATAATAAAAGATAATTTAGAGTATCCTTTTGTCCTTTTAGTATTTTCCCACGTCTGTAATGGTAAATGGCAAGTTGATACATGTAACAATAATAATAGGTCAATTGTTTAACATCATCTGATTCCTGTGATCTCTTTATTTGCTCAGAATATTTATCAATAATAGAATCTACATCAAAATCATATCTATTAGCAGTTTCAAGTATAGTTACAAGTCCAGAACTTATTTCTTCAGGGTGATTTTCGAGGAAAGTTATATACGCCGGAAGGCTCTCTCTCTTGCCCAAGAGTAAATCTAAAGTATAAGAGTTGGCTTTAGCCCACACACGGAATTGCTCCACATCTGCTTCACCTTCTGAGTCAAGCCCTTTAAACCAGCTTAAATCTGCATAGCCCTCAAGCTCTGCCCTTGCCTCTTTAATATAGCCTTTCTTTTGTAATGCTGTAGAGACAGAAAGGAATCCGTAGCCATAGTAAAATACCAAATGACGCTCTGTATGTAACCATGTAGTTGCTCTTCTTTTTTCTTTCCTTTTTTGCTGGTTCGTATAAATTACATAAGCCAGTTCCTTTAATTCACGACCGTACTTTTCTATCTCATCCCATTTGTGTAAGTAAAAATATATATTTGTGATCTTATGAATCGCCTCCAATTGATAATGCTCAGGAAGCAAATTACGATAAGGTATAAATTCCAATACTAACTCAAGGCTCTTTTCCAAGTCAGACATTGTACATGCTTTAAACCTTTTGTATTGGCTTATAGCCAACCGCTCCGAATGACGGTATTTTTCATTTTCGATTACACACGCATAAAAAGGGACCGATTCCTTTTCCTTGCCTCCTTTAAATAGCTCTTCTGCAAACTCAAATATCGTCGGCACATAAGACAAGTCCTCGGTTAGTCTCGACAGTACTTTTTGAATACAGTCTTTCCTCCCCAACTCTACACAACGCAATAAAAAAGGCTTAATTCGCTTCCAGTGACTTTTTCCTTCGTAAAAACATTCGTCTATGTACGACTCATACAGCCAGTCTTCAGGATATCCCAATGCCTTGGTAATCAGGTCCATCTGCCGAACAGAGATCGGCTTGGGCGGGTTGCTGTTCAGCATAGAACTGAATGTACCACGATTGATCCCGGATATTTTACTGAAGCTGCTAAAGCTATAGTCCCTTTGCTTCAGTTCTGTCTCTATCTTCGAGCGGATCGTAGGTGCGTACTCCATGCCAATCCTCCTCTTTAACTCAAAAAAATATATTTTTCGTCTTTTATAGCATTATGAGGTAATTTTAGTTCCTGATTTCTTAAACCTGAATATAGTAATCAAACATATCTCTACCTTCAAATCTCCATTCTAAAGTCATAACCACCAGCTTAGCCGGCGGCTTCTATCAGCCCTATAATGGCACGGTACAAGCAAGCGCCGCAGAAGGCGTATTGAAAGTCTGCCAACCGCGTGAGTTTTCGGTTTACCGACTCTCCCGTAAACGGGTCTAGCAGTTCTTTCATGGTGAGTTGTTCGTAATTCTTATCCTCCACTAGTTGATTCCAAATAAAATGAGCAGGCGGGATACTAAATCCCCCTGCTCATTTTAGCGATGGTACTTATATCATTTTAATATGGCGGAAACTCGCTACAACTGCTCTACGCACCGCGTTTCCTCCTTTACACTTGTAAAAGAGATGCTCTCGCGGATTCTCGCAAAATCCTCACAGCCGAAAATCAGGATCAGCGATATCAGATACTTCCGATTGCGTTCCAGCGTCTTTTTACTGATGTTGATCTCTTTGGTCATTGCCATCAAGGGAAGCTTCTTTTTTTGAAAAAGATTGTTCAGCCAATCCCGGTTGTTGCAAAAATGGCGGGCAATCCGCACCAGCATTTGCCGGGTATCCCGGTGGCTTGGCATGATATCTTCCAGTTCCCGAAGACAAACACCGAATTCCTGGAGTCTTTCATCGTAGCTGTCCAATTCCTCCGACAGCGCCGCAGCTCGTTCCTGCCTTTCAAAAGCATCCAGCGACCTTACCTTATCTGCAATGTATAGCATTTCCTCTTCGTCTTTCCAATCGGCTTCATTTTGGGAAATTTTTATTTTTTTCCGAAAATCATCGATCAATCGTCTGCGGATCATAAGAAAAGCGAAATTATTAAATGTTTTTCCATATTCCGTACGGTATCGATCGACAGCTTCATTGAAAGCGATCAGACCTATACTTGCTTCATCATCACTCCATCCAATTCGGCGCTTGCAGACGTGTTTGACAACCTTCAATATAAAGGACCGGTATTGACCAATCAGAGCCGACCGTGCCTGCTCATCGCCATTGCGAATCTGCGGCAAGTATTCTTCAGATAAGTTGTTCATCTGACAACCACTTTCCAATGTAATCACTTCATTTTTTTTATATTGTGGTGGTTTACGTCCATCATAATAATGGTATGAAGCTTCAGGTTGAGAAGAACGTAATGCCCCCCCTCTCTCGGTAAATAATCGGTTGATTCACATGTTGCCGTATATCAGACGCTTGTCTTAATTCGCTGTTGGTTCGGTTCCCCAAACAAGCTCGCCATTATGATACAACGTCACTTTCGTATGATCGGCAAATGAAGTTTGCGTGCCTTTATACGAGTAATCATCACTTTCGTTATAGTTCGACCAGTCTGTTTTATTAATACGGGTTTGAATTTCGCCCGTGCTGCCTCCAGGTGCCAGCACGCCTGCATCCGGGTTGAAGCTGACTTCCAAATAATAATCAGCACCGGTTGCAGCTTTATCCATTTTAACCAGCTTGCCGTTCAGCTTCGAGCAGCCCAGCATCGCATAGTCGCAGTTGAATGTCTGTTCACGGTCGCCGTCGATCGTGTAGTAGTAGCGAATTTTCAACTCGTTGACTGGTACGGAAGTTGTACCTTTGTTTAAAATCTGGAAATGCGGCTTAAAGTGATTGTCGTTCACATTTGTATCCGCTGCGCGATACTGGAGCACCAGACCCGCTGTCGGCTGCTGAGCATCCGCTTTCGGCGCTGCGCTAACCGTGTTCGAAACCGTTTGGCCTGCATCGTTCTTCGCTACGACTTGGTAGTAGTACGTCGTGTCTGCCGTTACGGCTGTGTCCGTGTAGCTGCTTCCGTATACATCGCCCGCTACTGTCGCGAACGTGCCGTTTTCATCCGCCGAACGCTTCACTTCATAGCTTGCCGCTTTCGCCGATGCTGTCCAGTTCAACGATACTTTCGCCTTTTCGCCCGCTGCGCTCAGCGTGAAGCTGCCCGGTACTGACGGCTGCTCGGTAATGCCATACGTTTTTAAGTTGGCTGGGAGCTTGTCTAACGTAATGACGTTCGGATGATTATATACTTTTTTCAGATGCTCAAGACTGTTTTGTTTGCCGTCTCTCAGGAAATCCCCATACCATGTAGCGAACCAGCTCCAATGGGCTTGATAAGTCTTCATCAGATCAGGATCCGGGATAGGTCCGTTTTCGCTCATAGCAACTAACTTTTTGTCCTTGCCCAATGTAACAAGATCTTCGTATTTTGCAATTTGCGGGCTGTAGTCGCCTGCTTGCGGATAAGAGTCAAAACTCAAAATATCCACATACTCGTCTCCCGGATACCAATCCGGAGCAACAGAATTCCAGACCCAAATCAGATTGTTCAATTTGTGCACATTAGTCAAACGATCATGCATCAAAATATACAATTTTTTAACAGGCTCAGGACCTTTGGCGCCCCACCAGAACCATTTGCCTTCCGCTTCGTGCAAAGGACGGAACAGGACAGGAACCTTCGCATCCTGCAACTTCTTCAATTGCCCTGCAATCACATCGATGTCGCGAATAAGCAATTTATAATCTTCAGACTCTGGGTTATTCATCGCATATTCTATATCGAATGTAGTCGAATCGGCATAGAAGCCTCTCCACCATTCTTTACCCTGTGTATCGATAAGATCTTTTGGTGCATTCCAGTGCCATGCAAAGGAAACAATACCCCCTTGCTTATCCCACGCAATCGCCTTTTCCGTTTCTGTGGAATTAAGACCGTGTTCCGCTCTGCTTGGCGAATAGTCGATCAGGTCAAGCGTTGCAATAGCCGGCTTTTTACCTACATTTGCTTGAAGCCAATCAATTTCCGGCATATCCTCTTGACCGGAGAGCATATTCTTGCCGTATTGATCAACCAGATAGTTCATCAATGCTTTTGCTTCTACCGTCGCATTGGGATTGATGAGCGTTTTCGTTACCGCATGTGGTGGGCGGTCAGCAGCAGGCTCCAGCTTGACGTAGTCGATATCGTACCAACCCCAGCCTGTTTCAAAACCGATCGTATTCGCCCCTGCATTCAACAGAAGCTTACCTCCGGAAGTTTCTTTAAAATCAGCCGATTTCCAAAGCACCAGCTCGCCAGACGATTTGCCGTTTAAAGAGAAATTCGTGCGTTTGTCATCATAAGGGGAACGGTAGCCGATTGTAAGATTGTACAAGCCTGTCGTTGGAGCCTGAATCGTCATTGTCAGCGAATCCCCTGCATTGTGGAAATTAGTTACGTAGCCAGTCCCGGAGAAGCCGGTCCCGCTGGATTCCACAGTTGTTCCCTTCAGCACACCGTCTTCGGCTTCAAAGCGAACCGGGCCGTCTGCAGGGACCTGCGGAGCTGCATTCACGACATTGGAATCGCTCGTTCCCGCATTGGTTCTTGCGGTTACTTTGTAATAGTAAGAAGTGCCGTTCGTTACATTGGTATCTGTATAAGACGTTTCGATCAAGTTGGATGCTATAGCAGTAAACGGACCATTTTCAGCCGTTGCCCGTTGTACACTGTAACCCACAGCTCCACTGGAAGCGTCCCAGGATAAATCAACTTTCTTATCGCCAGCCTTAGCTTTCAGCGTAAAGCTTTCAGGATCATCCACAGGAGGTACAGACGGCTCAGGCGTACCATTGCCAGCAGTCAACACGATGTGATAAGCCGTCAAAGGCGGTACTGTGTAGGTAAAGTGATTGCCTGAAATTTGCGTGATTGGTGCTGCTTGCTTAATTTGTGAGCTATTTTTGTCGAAGCCCCATACTTTACCGGAACCGTAAGTCGTATCACCGGAAAGATCGAATTGGGCGTCGAATGCACTGTCCATGCTTTTATTCATGACAACGAGGTGCAGTTCTTTGTAGGATGCATCCGTTACGGAAGCATGCACCGAGCTATCAACAATATCCGACGTTTGCGCATTAACGCTAATATCGCCGAAAGTAGAGTTTTTTCCGTCATAATTGCGGTAAAGCTTGTAAGCGGCGCTAACGTAGTTGTTGGCACCATCCTTTAACTTCCAGTAGTCTGCCATATAAACGTCGTTTTTGCCCAAGATGCCAAGCACATCGGTCATAGCAATACCGCCGGAAATATCATTTTCACCGCCGTAGCTAAACTCGGTCAAAGCCAGCTTGGTTCCTGGATAATACTTGTCCACCGACTGCTTCATTCGAGGCAATAAAGGCAAGAATTCGCTGTTCCATTGAGCGATCCAGCTATCTTCCTTGTAGGTTGGGTCCCACAACGTACGAGGCGCCTGCATTCTGGCTTTCTTTGTTTCGTCGTTGCCTACCTCATTCGTAATCCGTATGCCTCCACCCATCGCTTCGGGATACCAGTGAAAATCGAAAACATCCAGCAATCTCTTGCCTTCGGCTTCCGAACTGCGGCGCATTTGATCCAGGTAATAGTCCACGTACCAACTGTAGCTGCCTTTTACAGAGTTCCAGTCAGGTGCGGATTGAAGATCTTTATAGGCGCCAAAACCGTAGAGAACCGGACCAAAAATTTCGGCACTCGCGTCAACCGCTTTGACTGCTTTGGATAAACTTACCGACCGGTCTACCAACTCTTTCGCTCCGACATTTTCACCATGAATGCGCGGATGCGTATGCGACCAGAGAGCTGGTTCATTGTCGAGTGAGTATCCTTTCACACCCGTCTTTGTTGAAGCAGCACCGTACTTGTTCACTAAAAAGTTGACAAATTCATCTGCATAAATCTGATTGTCATTCAGATCAGGTTGCAGTTGGAACGGCGCATTTTTGGCATTTACGACCTGATTCCAACGAGCGGAAGGGGCCTTTTCACTTTCCTGCACACTTCCGTTTCCATCCTTGGCCACATAACCGGCCATCGGCAGCGTGACTAAAGAATAGGCGCCAAGCTTCTGCGATTGATCATGAAACGAAGTCGCCACCGCTCCCGGTTTTTCGCATTCGGCTTTGGTCAGACCACCATTCGTGCATAAATAGTTATCGCTGGATTGCTGCCAATCGCTTCCTGCATTGGACATATTGTTTTCCCAGTTGTAACCGGTCATTCGATTGCCACCAAGTCGTCTGGCAGCCATATTTTCATCGCCTGCCAAGTCCTGATTCGTACCGTATATATAAGGACTAATAGGCTTCCGATCCTTGGATGTATCGACTTTGATGGTAACGGTCTTTGCCGTTTGACCGTGAACTATACTTGGAGACGGTAATGCCCCTCCTACTATGATCGTGCATGCCATGAAGATCGGCAGCCATTTAGAACGTTTAGATAAAATACCAGTACTACTATTTCTTGCCTTCATGCCGCTTTCCTCCTTCAAATTTGAAAAGAGCGGCACCCATACGGGTGCCGCTCCGTCAGGCTTTAAGGCTCCTGACCCCAAACGAGCTTATCGTTCCGGTACAGCGTCACCTTACTCCAATCCGCAAATTAATTCTTTGTAGAATCGTAGGAGTAGTCATCTGCCACATTGCAGTTCGTCATTCATTTTTGTTGATACGCGCTTGAATTCCGCCAGTCGAAGCTCCAAATATCCGGCTGACTACACACTCTTCTCCATCCGAAATCCAGAATTGGCCCGGATCATCAAGTGTCGCAACAGCCGCATTCACACCGCACATGATGCGTTTGACGCCTGCATCAAGGTAGTTTTCTTAGCTATCGGTTACCGACAAAACCTGCATATCGAACCATTTTTTTGGACGTAAGGTCCATATACGCAGATTATTTCATATAGCCATATAGTAGAACATGCATTCGCCGCTCGGATATTTGCTGTAATCGCCGTTCCAACGGTTCGTTGCGCCGCCGATCGGCCGTCAGCCATGGTTAAAACTCAAGCTGGCGTTTCAGGGACGTATCCCAGTCTTGCTTGCCTGTTGCCGATTTCGGAATCAATCCGTCCTCAGGCTGCGATAATCCGTAAGCCGCGTCTGACTGAACCAAAAAATATGGCAGGTATAACAGTTTACCTGCATAGCTTTCTACAAAGTTCTTCTAGCAATGTCACCGCCTTTCTTGGAAATTGGACAAACTTCGACAGGTTATCTATTTATACGCAGGAAGATATTGTTTTCTGTCCGTCCAACTTCATATTTTTACATTTTATTACTCTTTCCCTCCCTACATAACAATCTTAAGAACGATATATGTCGAATTATGAGGTTATGAAATAACCTTAACATAAAGGTGCATTGAAATTTTTAACTCTAGTTTTAATTAACTAGAATTAATTCCCTAAATAACCATAGAAATTGGGTATTTATCCATGGATTGCGAGATTGGTGTAGAAGAATTACATTTTTATGGAACGAAGGGCATGGAGATAGGATGTAATGTGATGGCTCATACAGCTTTTATCATCTGAAAATAGAAAAGAATGGTTGAGCAAACTTGGAGCTTGCTCAACCATTCCTCATGGAAATTTAATACGCCGTCCAGTCGCCTACCGGCGGTGATCACGGCCCCGTTTATGGAACGGGAATCTTCAGACGCAACAGATTTTCGATATTTTCATCATTCTTCTTCAATCTATGAAGTAGCCCTTGTTGACCCACTCCAATCTCCCTATCGCACCTTGTCCTTTTGAATAAGCTCATAATAGATGCGTGAAGGCTCTGATTCTCCAGTGGATAAAATGTATTCTGCCAACGGGGCACACAGCTTTTGGAGGTAAAAGGAATATAGCAGCTCGGCCGTGTCAAAATGAATGTTCAACACCTGCTTCATCAGTCCTTCAAATTTGGAGTAATCCAATTCCTCCGGGGTAATGTCAAACGGGTACTCAGGAAAGGTTTTTCTCTGAATCTCAACAAATTGTTCTCTAAGTTTCGGATGATTGCCTGATCGGGCAGCCGAGAAATTCATCATAAAAAAAGATATAAAATCTGTCTCACGGTCACTTAACCCGTAATACTCACACCAACGCATGAACATCAGCGGTTTTACCATACATAAATCCCCTTTAACAAAAGCTCAGAATTATTATGAATTACACAAAATCTAACAGGTTCCAGCATATGTAATATATAGGTTAAGTCCAATTTTAAAATATGATTCCTTTAACGAATTTTGCTTTTTAACATATCCCCTTATTTCATCTCTCTCCCCCTTGGGCATGCAAAACAAAAAAGACCTGTTCAACATCTTAATGACGCTAACCGGGTCTTCCCAAAAATTCTCTATTCGTATTTATTCTTATCCTCTACATAGGTGACAGATCACAGGCTGCAAGTGAATACATAGGCAGGTGGGACGTTGTAGTGTACTTTTTTAATTTGGATGTCAGCAAAAAAGGTGCGAAAGAAATTGTGTTTGACCTTGCTATACTGGAACGTAATAAATTTGCCCTCCTGACCCAAAACCTCCGCTGTTTGTCCCAAAATACGGCTGGATAACGTGGCTGGCAAGCTGGTAAAAGGAAGCCCTGACACAACATAATCCACCTTTGAGACCCCATACTGGTGCATATACTGTGCTACATGCTCAGCCGATCCGTGAATAATGTGCACCTGCTCCAGGTGTCCGTACTTGCTTTGTAGTGTTTTGTAAAACGATTCATTGGCTTCAATCACTAGAAGTAGTGTTTCCGGGCGCTTGTTGGAAATCAACTCTTGCGTAAACACACCCGTACCTGCGCCGTATTCAATAATACACGAGGCTTTGTCGAAGGAAATCGGTGTGGTGATTTGCTTGGCCAGCTGTCTTGAACTGGGGATGACAGCGCCTACGCTGCGTGGATGCCTAATATACTCTCGAATAAAGTGAATTGCATTCATCTTGTCCTCTCCCTGCTTTACACTTAATAGGCATACGGTTCGTGAAATGATCATATTTCTTATTCATTGTATATGGATCAGAATAATCATTTCAAGCAGGCGACTACCTGAATAAAAAAAGAGCGCAGCGCCTTATTCGACTCTAATCCAATAAAGACTGCCCTCTTATGATAAACCTATTTTTCCACGGTGTCCAAGCCTGCACTCTTTGCCTTCGATGCCTGTCCAGCTTTACGTCGCCGTGCACCTATACGCATTGCAAGAATCCGGTAGATTGAGGGTGGCTGTATAGACACGGCCCAACTCGCGTCCTCATCCGGTGCAAGCACAACCCCTAGCTGGTGATGATCGCCATCGTACATGCCACGCTGTACAAACTTGATCTCACCTTGAAGGTTGCGCACCTCCAGTTTGCAAAAAGCAGAATTGATTCGCAGGGCCTGGTGCAGCTCGGCACGGCTATTTACAACGACACCGTTCACCCGGTAAATGTCCTCCCCTGGCAGAATGCCCATGGCCGTCGCCGGGCTGTCCGGCAGCACAGCAAGAACGCGCATTCCTTGCTCCGGATGAACAAACATCGGACTGAGACGGTTTTCCTCCAGGTTGCCATACCAGATCAGCGCTTCATGGGCGAGGAAGGAGAATAACGCTGCCAGCAGCATCAGCGGGCTCCACCACGCCGCCAGCAGACTTAGCAGAAGCAAAACCACGCTGTACAAGAGCAGGCGGTTCGACGTGAGCGCCGCCTTTTGACGTGGCAGGGAGCCCAGCGTCACGCTGCTGAAGCCCATCAGGACTGGTAAGGCAGCCAGCATATATCCGGCTCCGGCGTCGCCGCCGAATAAAGGTGTCCATGGAAGCGCAAAGCCTCCCTGAACGGGAACCAGCAGCAGCAATGGAATCGGCCAGAGATCTTCCATACGGTAGCCTCCAACCAGTCTTCCCCGTTTGCCCTCCACAAATAGTGGAGTGGCCGCCTTTCCTCCTTGCCAGCGAACCAGCAGCGCCTCAGCCACATGCAGCGCGGCGACCAGCACCAGCAATGCAGGAATATCCAATCCGCGGATAGCTGCTAACGATGCTCCGAGCGCCCCCTCAGGCTGCCAGCCATCTGCGACGTTCAATACAAATTGAGCTACACCCAGCAGACCTACCGAATAGGCCAGGCACAGGTAACGGACGCGTACCAGCATGAGCAGCAATGTGGTCACCCACAGACACACGATGGAAGCCGTGTTCAGATGTACGCTGATGAACATTCCCAGAGCGGATAGCACCATTCCGGCGATCAAGCCACTCCATACGACGCGCCAGGTTTGTCCTGTCCAGTTGTGCACTCTGGTATGAAAGAGCTTACGCTCCAGTAGCATTTGCCGACGATAGCCAAGCGCGACAATGAGTATTGAGATATAGTAAAACGGCTGCAAAAGCAGGTACAAGCAAGCATTCAGAACGCTCCATCCCCATTGTAATGCCCATTCCAAGTTCATTCACACTCCTTATGCCCCTGGCCCGCTGGTATAGCGGATCACGTACATTTCATATCCATTTATTCTATATGAAATTGCCAACGTAGGGAAGACAAACCGACAGACTGCCAATAAATCCCAATAATAAAGGAGGCTGTTTCCAGCCCCCCTTGTTGTAGCCTTCCTATATTTATTTCGCTGCGCCAGTCTTCATTTCCTTCCGAATCTCTTCAATCCCCTGCTTGAGTTGATTATCGTTTTTCGGATCACGAATCTTTTGAATCAGCTTGGCTTCCATCGCCGCTGCTGTCTTCGCATCAATGATACCGCTAGCTGTCAGCTTCGCCTGCTTTTGAAAAGCAATAACAGAGCTTTCGGTCGCTTTATCAAAATAGCCGTCTTCACGCCCCGGTTTGTAACCCAAGCCTTGCAGAATGATTTGCGCATTTTTTACATCGCTGCTATTCATGTTGTATTTCAAGGACTTTTCTTTGTTCAGTGGTGCCGCTGTGAAGTATTCAGGCTGCTCCACTGCGATATCCGGCTTAATCCCTTTTTTATGAATCCACGTACCGTTTGGCGTTAGCCATTTGGCAATCGTGATTTTGAGTAGGCTGCCGTCGCCCATTTGCTTGTCATAGCTGGTTTGTACGGTTCCTTTACCAAAGGAGTTTTCCCCGATCAACACTGCACCAGCCGATTGCTGGAGAGCACCTGCCAGAATTTCGGACGCGCTAGCGCTGCCTTTATTCATCAGCAAAGTCACCGGATAGTTTTTGCTTGAACCTTTGGATTTCTCTTCTTCACGCTTCTGGTTCTTGTCTTCCACCTGTACAATCGTTTTGCCCGCAGGAACAAATTGCTGGGCAATATCAATGACGACCGAAAGCACACCGCCAGGGTTATTACGCACGTCGATGACGAGTCCTTTAAGCCCCTTCTTTTCCAGCTTCGCCAGCTCCTCTTTGAAACGTTCTGCTGTATTCAACGAGAACTGGGTGATGGTAATAACTCCTACACCACCGCTTTCCATATGAGCTGTGACGGTTTCCATATCAATGTTGTCACGGGTAATCGTGTATTCGAGCGCATCAGGAGAGCCATTGCGCTGAATTTTGACCTTGGCCTGACTGCCCTTGGGTCCCCGAATTTTGGAAACGGCCTTGTTGAGATCCAATCCATCCAGTGTTTCACCATTAACAGACAAAATAATATCCTTAGCCCGTAGTCCCGCCTTCTCGGCCGGAGAACCTTTAATCGGCGTTACTACGACTACTTTCCCGTTTTCCGCTGCTACCTCGGCTCCGATCCCGGTAAAAGAGCCTTCAATAGATTGCTCAAACTGTTGCGCAGTTTCTTTGCCCATATAAGAGGAATACGGGTCGCCTAGCGACTCCATCATACCATTGATAGCGCCATCCACCAGCTTGGTACGATCCACATCCTGATAATATTGTCCCTGAATCAGGTCCATCGCTGTCTCAATTTTGCGGATATCACTTCTGGAGGCGGAACTGCTACCTGTCACACTTGCCAGCAGTCCCTCGCCCAGAGCGCTATTCCCCACTGTGGCCGTTCCAGTATAAGCAAAAGTGAGCAGACTGCCGCCAAGCAGGCCAATCACCATCAAGAGTACTGCTGTACTTTTTTTCAACATCTAATCGTCCACCGCCTTCTCTTTATCTTGTAGCCTATTCCTCAAACGTATATCCATTCACGCAGTATACGTCTAGCTTGTACGGAATATGATAATTGTATCCTACTCTGAGTCTCAATGCACATGTTCTTCATCGGGTATCAAGCTATGAAAGCAAAGCCCTATCTACAACCGTATTGGCTACAAATAGGGCTTGCCTTTTTCAACTATAAATAGTTCATCGGATTTACAGGTTTGTTATTCTCGCGCACCTCAAAATGACAGTGAGGTCCTGTTGAATTACCCGTCGAACCAACTTCCGCAATTTTTTGACCGCGTTTCACCGTCTGTCCCGTATGAACCACCGTACCACCATTGCGAATATGTCCGTATAGGGTCCATAGCCCGTCTCCGTGGTCAATCACAACCGTGTTTCCATAGCCACTCCACCATTCGGCCACAATGACAACACCGTCTTCTGCTGCATGAATATCGGTTCCCTGCGGAGCCGCCATATCAATGCCTGTGTGGCCTTTCAGCTTGCCTGTAATCGGATGTACCCGCATGCCAAAAGTGGATGAGAGTCGGTAATGAGATACAGGCAAAGCCAATGTACCTGTCCCACCCGTATATGTACTGGCTGCCGCATGGCTGGAATTCGAGCCGGTGCCTGAGGATGAAGAAGCATATCGCTTGGCTTCAGC
Source organism: Paenibacillus peoriae KCTC 3763 (assembly GCF_000236805.1). Lineage (GTDB taxonomy): Bacteria > Bacillota > Bacilli > Paenibacillales > Paenibacillaceae > Paenibacillus > Paenibacillus peoriae. The sequence continues at coordinate 65,473 of NZ_AGFX01000047.1, forward strand.
AGCACGTGCAGCCGCTCTGGCACGTGCTGCTTTGGCAGCCTGCTCCGCTCTGAGCTTATTTTTCTCCTGCAACAGACCCACACGTTTGTTAGCGAGGGCTACCAGCATATCATTTTGCTCTTCACTGATTTCATCTGACTCAGCAATATCATGATCATAGCCGGCAATCAATCTTTGCTTCTCTTGCTCTTTGGAATTCAGCTCTGCTTTGGCGTCCTGCTTGATCGCATACAGCTTCTTCGCATTTTTATATTCCGTGTCGAGCTGCTTCTTCTTGCTTACGACCAGGGCCTTGTCCTTTTTATGCTCGTCCAACAGTATTTGATCCTGCTCCACGATCGTTTTTAAGGAATCTACCCGGCTGAGAAAGTCGCTAAAGCTGGTCGAAGACATAAGCACGTCCATATATGAGACGGTTCCATCCGTATACATCAGACGCACGCGAGTTTCCAGCATTTTTTCCCGTGACTGGATACGATCAATCGCTTCAGCTAAATCTTTTTTAGTCGCACGCAGATTATCTTCCGTTTGATCTATCTCAACTGCTACACGAGTCAGTTGGTCGCTGACACTATTAATCTGACCAAGTACAATTTTCAGGTTTTGCACGGTTTTATTTTTATAATGCTGGGCATACTGTTTATCTTGAGCAGCCTTTTCCTGCTGTTGCTTGGCAGATTTGGACTGCTTTTCCAATTGGTTCAACTGCGAATTGATTTCACTCATGCTTTTGGCATATCCGTCAGAAGGCTGAATCAGCAATGCGGCTACGAGGGTAGCGGCCAACACAGATCCTGTTTTCTTCAACTTGCAATCCCCATCCTTTATCGCAAAATCTTTATCGCAACATAACAGCGGGCTTCCCCGTTCTAATTGAGTTCGATACGACGTTCACCAAATGATTCTTTATACTTTCAAGAACTTGCGCATGGACAGGGTACTGCCAATAATGCCGACCAGCATCCCCAAAATAACCAGTAAAGCACTCAACTGAATCCAAATGCCCTCAAGCGGCATCAGCTTCAGCATATTCAATGCGATATCTCCCTGAACGGCCGTGAGCAGACGCTGATAGCCTGTAAATAAAATACCTACGGTAAGCAGGGAACCAATGAGACCAATAAGCGCGCCTTCGATAAAAAACGGCCATCGTATAAAAAAGTTGGTCGCACCGACCAGCTTCATAATGCTAATCTCTCTGCGTCGTGCCAATATCGTCACACGAATCGTATTCGAGATCAGGAACATGGACATAATCCCCAACCCGGCTACGAAAATAAAGCCAACATTACGGATCAGCTTGGTTATCGTAAAGAGCGTTTCTACGGTGCCTTTTCCATAACGAACCTTTAAAATCGGCTTCTCTGGATGCAACGTATTCAGCTTCTCAATCTTCTCGGCCACAAATGGAACCGTCGTCGGTTCAATAACCTCTACCACAATTTTGTCCGGCAGCGGATTGCTGTCCTTGTCAAAGCCCTCCAGCAAGTCTTTGCCGCTCTCTCCCAGATCTTTGCGCAGCTCTTCCAATCCTTGAGCTTTAGTCACAAAGCTGGTTTTACTGATTTCCGGCATGGCCGCGATTTCCTTTTGCAGCGTTTCACGCATGCTCTGATCCACATTCAGCTCCAGAAACACGTTAACCTCCACCTGACTATCTGCTTGATCAGCCAAGGAGTTGACGTTGAGCACCAGCATGATAAACACGCCCAATATAAGCAGTGATACAATAATTGAGGTGATGGATGCTACGGACATCCAGCCATTGCGGAATATGTTTTTGAAACCTTCCCGCATATGACGCAAGAAGGTATTAAAAGTCATATCCGTACTCCCCTCTGACCTGGTCTCTTACGATGTTGCCATTTTCGATGGCAATAACGCGTTTACGCATGGAGTTCACGATGTCCTTATTGTGTGTTGCCATCACAATCGTCGTCCCCCGGAAATTAATTTCGTCCAGCAATTGCATGATCTCCCACGATGTTTCGGGGTCCAGATTACCCGTCGGCTCATCGGCAATGATCACCGAGGGATTGTTCACGATGGCCCGTGCAATCGCTACGCGTTGCTGCTCCCCACCGGAAAGCTGGGCAGGCTCGCGATTCATTTTCTCTTTCAAACCAACCAATTCGAGCACTTCCGGCACTCGTTTGCGAATCAGCTTTTTGGGAGCCTCGATAACTTCCATAGCAAACGCTACATTCTCATAGGCCGTCAAACGCGGCAAAAGACGGAAATCCTGAAAAATGACTCCGATGTTACGACGAACATAGGGAATTTTACGCTGCTTGAGCTTCCCGATATTAAATCCATTAACCGAAATTTGCCCCTTGGTCGGTACTTCTTCTCTATAAATAAGCTTCATAAAAGTCGATTTACCCGCCCCGGACGGGCCGACTACGTATACGAATTCATTGCGGTCAATTCTGACCGACACTCCCTGAAGTGCGTGGGTCCCGTTAGTATAGGTCTTCCACACATCCTGCATTTCAATCACTCGATCACTTCCCGCTGCTTAATCATGTTACGTATAACCTAATAACCATTCGACATATTCCATGCATTTCCTTTAAAAATATCTGTATTTCATCATACCGTTTATCATTGTAACAAATTTGTTACCTAAATAGTACCGAAAGTTTTCCGCATTTGGCACATATACATGAATATGATGGCACACAAATGCGTTACCAAGCTTACGAGACAGGAGACAACTGCACTATGAAAAAAATTCATTTATCTGTCATTTGGATATGGTGTGGACTTTTGGCGCTGGCAATATTATGGGGAGGGCTTCACCTGTACGCCGACAGACAAACGCTGCCAAAAGGAGTAAGGGTCGGAGGAATCAGCATGGGAGCTATGGATAAAACAGCCGCTCTTCGCCTGCTGGACGAAAAACTGGATGCCTTGAAGCAACGCCCTCTGATCTTAACGGATAATGACAGCAGTGCGCAGGATATAAAATTTACCCTTGGAGAAGCAGGGATTACTTATAATGCAGCAGCATTTCGTAATGCCGTGAAGGCGCTCGGCTCGGAGCATCTGTGGACTCGTGTTCAGACACGCTTTACCTTTGAAAAGGAATGGTCTGTCACGCCTTCCCGACATGAGACAGTCTTAAAAGCCCAATTGGGGACCGATTGGGAGGAACAGCGCTACGGCATGCCGGTGAATGCCGTACGTCAGATCACCGCATACGATCAGGTTCACTATATTCCGGGGCGATCCGTCCGCCGCCTGGATTGGCCCAAATTAAACGTAGCACTGGATAAGGCGCTGCCCAAGGATTTAACCTCCTCCGGGGAACCAGTACGAGTGGAGCTGCCATTTCGTCAATTGGAACCGGATATTACGGTGGATAGCCTGCGGGACGAAGGTATCGAGCGTAAAATCGTCCAGTTTTCCACCAGCCTGGGCAGCAGCTCGGAAGGACGTGTGTATAACGTCAACTCGGCCGCCAGCACTATTGACGGTTTGATCCTCAAGCCAAGCGACACATTTGACTATGGTCAAATTATAGCCAAGGCTGAGCGCACTCAAGGCTTCCGTGAAGCTCCGGTGATCGTGAACGGACAGCTGGAGTCCGGCATTGGCGGTGGAATTTGCCAGGTCTCCAGCACCGTCTATAATGCGGCGCTGCGAGTCGGTTTGGACATTATTGAGCGGCGCAACCACTCCTTGCCGGTCAGCTATCTGCCCAAGGGGCAGGATGCCACTTTTGCTACAGGATCTATTAATTTTCGCTTTAAGAACAATACGGGCAAGCATTTGCTCCTGCGTGCCGCTGTTCAAAACCGCATGCTTACCGTAAAATTTTTTGGCACCTTCCCGTCCAATGTGTCCTATGAGCTGGAATCTCGCACGGTTCGTGTCCTTCCTATACCGGAAAAGAGAATCCGTAATGGCTCATTTTCCTCCGGCTTCTATCAGGTACTTCGGCAGGGGAGGGAAGGTTATGTAGTGGAAACATACCGAATCAAAAAGGTGGACGGCAAGACTGTGGAACGCATCCGGATCAGCCGCGATACATACCATGCGCAACAGCGCATTGTTGCTGTTCCTGACGAAAGTACATCGTCTGAACCACAAACACGTGAACCGCAAAAGCGTATCATTGAGGACGGCATAAGCGAATAAACGAAAGATCCCCCTTCAACGGCTGCCTGAATCGGTTCAGACAGAGTTAAAGGGGGATTTTAATTATAGATTGATTACTCGCTGCGTTTACCCAAAACAGAAACTTCTACAGGCGCACTTTCGTTGCCGTCTGCATCTTCAGCCTTGATCACCAGCTTGACCGTTGCTTTTTGAGCAATCACACTGATACTAAACGCACCATCATCCTTGGCTACCGCACTACCGATGGGCAGATCGTTGGAATAGGCAGTCACTGTGGAACCAGCTTTGGCTGTCCCTGTAATTGTACCTTCCCCGTCATACACATCATTGACTTTCAGTGTACCTGTGCTTGAAACCGCGTCAGTAGTTGTGTCTATAGTTGCGTCTGTATCTGCATTAGTATCGGTTGTTGTAGAGTCGTCCACAGTCGTGCTGCTGTTCGTCGCAGCATCTGTAGTTGTGGTTGTGCTTTCTGTGCTAGTACTTGTGCTGATATCTTCAGCTTCGCTGCCGGAAGTAGTAGACGTATTGCCATAAGTAGAATCCGTAACGTTACTGTACGTGGAATCTGTTACGGTTCCGCCAGGAGTCGTTGTCAGATTATCAACAGAACTCAGGTTGTAACCGGAGGCTGCATCCAGAATAGCAATCGCTTCTGCACGAGTCAGCGGCTTCAATGGCTGGAATTTGCCATCAGGATAGCCGTTAATGATTTTTTGCTCCGCAGCTGCCGCTACACTTTTCTTCGCCCAAGATCCAATCTTGTCGGAGTCGATGAATTTAGTGACATCTGCTGCGTTACCCGCAGTCAGTCCAATAGCTTTGCCCACGATAGCCGCGGCTTCCTGACGTGTCACTTTTCCATTCGGTTTGAGCTTGTTATCTGCATAGCCGCTTATGTAACCTGCATTCACGGCACTTGTCAGCTCATTGTATGCCCAGTGCGACCCTGGTACGTCTGTGAACGTTCTGCTTCCATTACCGTTTACTTTCACACTGTCCGCATACGTTACGTCCGTCACAGCCGGAGTATCCACTGTAAACGTACCCAAGCTGCGGTTCAGAAGAACAATAAATTCTGCGCGCGTAATCGCCGCATCCGGTTTCGCTGCACTATCCAAATGCCCTGTAGCTGACCAGCGTTGTACCTGATCTCCTGCCCAATGGCCGCTTGTTGTTTGAGGAGCTGCTGCCGCTGCGCTGAATGCGCTTAGAATAAGGCCCGTACTCAATACACCTGTAACTGTGTTTCTGAACTTCTTCCCCATATTATAAATTCCTCCTTTGGTTGGCTTCGTCATTCTTTTTTAAACACTTTACCAGAAATCAAACCCAAATAACCCCCAAATTGAAAAAATCGTCCCATATAACCACATCCCGCCTAATGTAGGATGAATAATGTTTAGGACTTAATACCTAGACATTTGCTAAAATATGTATTCAGGATGCATTAGCATGGCTACCCATCCAAGGGCACTAAACAGGTTAAAAAAATCCCCGCAGCTTCCTCATCACACTAAGATGAAGAGGAGATTGCGGGGATTTGTTGTACAATCAAGGAGCTGCCGTTGTCTCCGTTGATGCAGATATTTTAGCTTGTGACTTGGGTAATACTTTGTACAGGCGCCACTCACCGTTAAACTCACGCTCAAGCTGGACCCACGGCGCACCCTTTTCATATAAATTTGGATACACCATATTGATTTTACTCAGCGGCATGCCTGGCATGATTTTAGGTACAAGGATATAATCCACATGGCTATCTTGCGGATAGCTTAATGCTTTATTGAACGAGTAATCACTTGTGATCAGGAAGCGTTTGGGATACTGACTATACACGATCATCGTGTAGGCCGAGGCCGAATCGGTCATAATCGTCGACTTCGGCAGATGCTCATCCAGCCAGACGGCGATCTTGCGATCTGATACCTGTCTTACATAGTTCACATTACCCGTTCGGGTGAGGAAGCTGTTCTCATCCGGTGCAATATCCGGACGAGTCAACGCATAAGAGAGCAATCCGGCGGTTAACAGCAGACTGACGGATACCAGGCCAAAGGCCGCCCTCCGCCACCGTCCCTGGAGCTGGCTCAGCTCATACGGCAGCCAGGCCACGGTAATGGGGAACACATACATAAAATAACGGAACCACCCATACGAGGATTGTTTCATCATGAGTAAAAATTGCAACCCCGGCACGGACAGAAACAGCAGTAAAATAATCAGGGTTCCCCACCGGAACAAGCGCCCGCTCAATAAGCGAATGAGCAGAATAGCAAACAGCGGCACGGAATACCAGATTGTTTTGGAAGCAATAAACTTCAAGGCTACCAGCGGATTGGTGAACATCTCCACGAATTTATCATCATTCAGCAATTCTGCCGATTGCGCCGTGTTCGAATATTCCGAATTGAGGAAATAAAAAGCATTCCCCATAATGAGATAATTAAAGAAAATCCACAGCAGCCCGGAAAAGACCACGGGGAGCAGGAGCAGAAGCCAGGTCGCCTCGACCTTGTGCAGCTTTTCCCGCAAAGGCAGTTCACGTCTGTCCATATGCCGATGTAAAAACAGCACTGCTACGACCACGCCACACGCCATCGCTACGCCCAGGGGTACTGCCTCATAGCGAGTCCAAAACGCCATAGCTAACGCTAATCCGGATACAATCAGACTCGCCGTCATACGATCCTTGAGCCACAGCGCAAATTCAATCACCGTCATCATAATAAAATATATGTATAGTGAATCACTCAGCCCGTTGGCGCCGAACAGTAAAATAAATGGATTGAGCGCATACAGCAGAGCCAATACCAAGCTCATCCCTGAGCTAAGCCCGGTTCTGACACCAGCCCGATACAACAGCATAGCAGTTAAAGCAGCGAAGGTTGCACTAAGGATGACCGCGGCCAATCCATAGGATGCTAATGCCGGAAAAACCGGATACAGCACCAGAATCACCATTTCCAGAAGACTGGGCAGCGGATTCCAGATAAACCCGATTGCGCCCAGATGCGGGTCACGGCTGTACAGCACATAAAATGCGTTAGCTACGCGACTGAGCGCGTCCGTATGCATATATCCCAAAACATAGCTGAAATAAATGCCTGCGGACAGCTCTATCGCAAGTATTAATACAAACAGACCTATAGCCATCCATCTGCTTGCAGACCATTTGCGAAAGGACATTCCTCTCGTTCCCCCTCAAACTTGTTGCGGTATTGCAGCTATAGCCTTATCTTTCATCCTATAGCTGCATAAATCGAACCGCTATAATACACCTGAATAATAACAACGTTTTTCCGTACTTTTTCAAAAAATTATGAAACCTCTTTCTGATGCTTTTGCGGAACGGAGAAAATCCAATAGCGGTTCCAGAGGTAATTATGAATGGGGACGATGATGGTAGTCAGCACTTCACCAATCAAATACGGCCAACCAATCCAGTGAATGGTTACGTACATAAGAGCTGCATTCAAAAGCAGGCCACAGGAGCAGACCAACAAATATTTAAGAAATTGTGTGCGGCTCCCCTCGCCGGTGGGTTCGAATGTCCAGTTCCGATTCAGCACGTACGAAACGCACAACGTCACCACAAATCCTATCGTAGTAGCTGTTACCGCAGGGACCTTGAATAGCTCCACCAGCAGCACAAGCACACCGACATGGATACCTGTACCCAGCAGCCCCACAATACCGTATTTAATGATTGGATACTTTAGATATGAACGTCTGATCATGTTGATTAAACTCCCTATCCACCCACAATCGGTCAGCATTCGCCCGCTTGTCTGCGATCAGATAACGGGGTCGGGCTTTGACTTCGTGATATATGGCGGCAATATATTCTCCTACTACTCCAATGGACAGCATGAGGACACTGCCAATGATCAAGAGCAGCAATATGACAGTGGTAAAACCGGTAACAGCGTCACCCATTAATTTACGCATCAAGGTTTGAATCCCCAAGACGACTGAAATCAGCATAAAAATGATTCCCATCAGACTTACTACCCGCAGCGGTACGGTTGAAAACGAAACAATCGCTTCTGCTGCCAGCCGAAACAGTCCGAACGGACTCCAGCGGCTGGGGCCCTCTTCCCGCGGAGCCACCCGGAACGAAATCTGGGTTTTGCGGAAGCCAAGCCAGGCCGTCATTCCGCGGAAAAACGGCATCCGCTCCGGCATGGCCATCCAGGCATCCACGACCCGACGATCCAAAAGCTTATAATCAGAAGCATCTTTCAGGTTAAAGCCCGTCAGACGGTTCAAGGTCGCATAGAACAATGAAGCCCCAAGCTTTTTGCCCACCGACTCTTCTCCCCTGAATTCTTTCACACATTCGACCAGATCATAACCTTCATTTTGCCACAAACGCACCATTTCCCCGATCATCTCAGGAGGATGCTGCAAATCACCGTCCATGACGATGATCGCATCGCCGGAGGCGTTTTCCAAACCTGCGCACAGTGCCAGTTCCTTGCCAAAGTTCCGGCTCAGCCGCAGCGCGAGCAAAGAAGGCATGCGACGGGACAATTCGGACAGTTTGAGCCACGTATCGTCTTTGGAACCATCATCTACGATAATCAGCTCATAGCGTGGGGTAACAACAGACAATACTCCATCAATTACCGTGAGTGAACGCTCCAAATGCGAGCTTTCATTATACATCGGAATGACGACGGATAAAAAAGGTATTTTAGTCTCCATTCTTGCCCCTTCTTTCTTCATATTCAGGAGGACTGTGCCGGGGCATCATCCAAGTCGTGCATATCGGTCAGACCATGTGTCGTCTTCTCCCAATAGAACGGCTTGGTAATGAGCTGCCAGGCTGCTTTTACCGCAGCTATACTCATAAGTACCCAATATATTGGCGAAAGTAGCCCGTATTTGACCATCGCGTATGAAAATGTGCGTTCACCACGCTCTTCCAGCTCCCCGATGACCCAATACATGCCGGCCACATTACTGAATACGAACAGAAAGTTGCCGATATAAAATTCCGCGCTGGCCAGGTAATACACATAACCCGGAAACAGCTTGGGAATAAAGGACAACTCCCAGCCAAACCATAAAATAAGCAAGCCCCAAAAAATCGGGTTCAGCAAAGGCAGCATTGGAGTTGCCAGAATCATGACCTGAAAACCAAAAAAACCTTTCCAGCCCACTTCACGCACCAATTTCACCGGATTGCGCATATGAACCAGCCATGTCTGCATATAACCCTTGATCCAGCGTGACCGCTGACGAATCCAGTTGCCGACGCGGCTGTTGGCCTCCTCCCATGTACGGGAGTCGACAATGGCGGTTTTATAGCCGCCTTTATACAGACGTATGCCCAGATCGGCATCCTCGGTTACATTGTAGGGGTCCCATGCGTTGATATCCTTCAATACAGATACCCGAAAATGATTGGACGTGCCGCCGAGCGGAATTGGGGTATCTAGCTGCATAATGCCTGGCAGCAGCAATTCGAACCACATGCTGTATTCTTGAGTGAACCAGCGAGTGAGCAAATTTTGCGTGCTGTTAAAATAATTGAGCTTCGCTTGAATACATGCGTAATTCTCAGGAAGTGAATTGAACGCCGCAATGACCTTTTTAAGCTGGTCAGGGTCGGGACGATCCTCGGCATCGTAAATGACGACAAATTCGCCACGTGCCCGAATAAGCCCGTAATTACATGCCTTTGGCTTGGTTTTCGGCAAGCCGTCAGGCACGACCAGTGTCGTATAATAGGCAGGCAGCTTCATCTCGCGAAGCAGCTCAATCGTCTCCATGTCGTCCTCTTCAATTAGCAACCGTACATCCAGCTTGGACTTGGGATAATCCAGCTGTTCCAAATTCCGCAACAGCATCGGAAGCACACCAGCCTCCTTGTACATCGGTACAAGAATCGTATAAATCGGCAGCTTTTTCTCATCCATGGCGTCAACTTCTTCCTTCGTGAAGCGAAGCTGCGCCTCACGCCGGGAACCGAGATAGATAATGCCGAATTTGAACAGGGTCATCGCAAAATAAAACAGCTGAATCATCATATTGATAATCAGTATCGTTTTCCAGCTGTTCCAGAAGAGGCCGAGCAGTGTAATTACACCCATAGCCGCGAACACCAACAACTGCCCCTTCGTAAAGGTCGTGCGCGCCGAATTGTGCGGCTCTTTTTCCAGCAGTCCGGTCGTGCTCTCTTGCATCATTTCTTCGCCGTAAATTTTACCCCAGAGCTGTTCCATTTCTTCCTTGGTCGCCAGCACTTGCTCTACCGGCATACCGAGGATTTCCTCCAGCTTCAAGCGTCGCTCTTCCGGCAGCGGGTCACTGACCGCCACAATATAGCGGTTCATATATTGATGAATGACCACCACACCATAAGCCATAGCCACCTGCTCGGGCAGCTTATAGGCAGCATCCAGCGCCAGCTCCTCACCGATACGGCCAATCTGGTTCTGTGTAGCAATCGCGCGGTACAGATCCGCAGGTTCCAGCATTTGCAATGACAGTAAAATGTCGCCGAGCAGCCCGCCGCTCTTCGCCTGGAACTCCAGTGCGCGCTCTAGCTGCTCGGGTAAAATATAGCCGGAACGAACCAGCATATCGCCTAATCGTTCCTTGGACTCGTCCCCGCTAACCTGCTGCTGTAGCTGCCCGGCTTTAATGAAGCCCATCTCCACGAGAATGTCACCCAGCCTGCCCCCATAACGCTTCTGGTTTCGGATGGCGTCCGCCAGCTGATCCCGAGTAATCAGCCCGTTCTCCACCAATTGATCCCCCAGACGGGCTTTGCCGTTTCGTCCGCTTTGTTCTCCAGTGACAATCTCTCCATCTGCCGCGCCTGCCACACTGGAGACCGCTCCCATCGCAGCGCCTGCTGCCTGTTCCTGCTGCCCGGAAGCGTACTGGACTTGTGCCTCTGGTGCCTGTCCAGCCTGCATGTCTCCATCCAGCGATGGCTCCACTACTGCTGAATCATCAGCCTTCTTGATAGCCTGGATGCGAAGCTCTGTATCCTGAAGTCGCCGTTCCAGCTCTTCGATATGAAAATCAAGCTTGTACAGCACCGGAGCCTGCTCCAATCGCTGGGCTTCCAACTGCTGCGTCAGCTGAGTGATCAACTGACGCTCCTCTTTTATTTTTTTCTTGGTTTGGCGAATCGACACTCCGCCAACCTGCCACCTAAGCTTGTCACCCATGGATTCCCGCCCTTTCAATCCAGCGCCGCTCTTCGGCGAGCGCGTCCGCAAGCAACTGCTTCAGTTCCTCATCCCGCTGCTTTTTCCGTTCCAGCGCCGCGTGAAAAAGCTCCCGTTCCTCACGCAGCAACTTCTCCGCTTGTATCCGCTCCTTATTCAATGAAGACACCAGTTGTTCGGCGTCAGAAGCACGATAACCAATCCATGCGCTCTTTAACTGCCGCACCGTTCTTTTACTTCTCATAATACCTCCTGTACCTTCCCGACTCTGTCCCTTGAGCGTATTACTACTTCAATGATCCATCCGCCCCTATGCGCATCAGAACATCCTTATATTTCTTATATATACCAATCGTTTACACATTGATGCAAATTTTCCGGTTAGAAAGCACTCTTTCCGGCCTGATTTCAGCTATGTAAAAATGGGTCCGTTCTGGCTAATTGGGTCTACCTTTAAAAACTTAGTGCTATTCTACCATAATTATGTCAGAAGTAGGTATATAAAATGTAAACTATTCAATCTTTCATACTTATGTATAACTAGGTATTTAGAACTACTCTTATATATCTTGAAAAACACAAAAGGCACCGCGAACGGTGCCCTCTATTGAACAAAACTTGAGATTCCCTATATGGTCTTGTAACCACATAGAAGAATCATGCTACTTTTGCTGATTCAGTTACTCCGTTAGTGCTTTTCAAACCAGGCTGACGTGTTCGCCAAGAGCTGCTCACTGCGTCCAATGGCAGCCTGTACCTGTCCTGTAGCAGTTCCGCCATATACATTCCGTGCGTTCACTACCGCCTCCGGTTGAAGCACCTCATAAATACGGTCATCGAACAAATCGGAGAATTGCTGGAATTCCTCCAGTGTCAGATCAAGCAAATATTTGCCGTGCTGGATACAATACAGCACGGTTTTGCCGATGACCTCATGCGCCTGACGGAAAGGAAGTCCCTTGCCGACCAGGAAATCCGCAATATCCGTTGCGTTGGAGAAATCCTGGTTGACCGCTTGACGCATGCGATCCTTGTTCACCTTCATCGTGGCGATCATCGGTGCGAACAGTTGCAGCGCTCCTTCCAGCGTAGCAACGGTATCAAACATCCCTTCCTTGTCCTCCTGCATATCCTTGTTGTATGCCAGTGGCAAGGATTTCAGAACGGTCAGCAAGCCCACGAGATTGCCGTAGACACGTCCGGTTTTGCCGCGTACCAGCTCCGGTACGTCCGGGTTCTTCTTCTGAGGCATAATGCTGCTGCCTGTGCAAAAAGCATCATCCAGCTCCACGAAGCCAAACTCCGTGCTGCTCCACAGCACCAGTTCCTCGCTCAGACGAGACAAATGCGTCATTATCAGCGAGGCTCCGGCCAGGAACTCTACTATAAAATCCCGGTCGCTGACGGCATCCAGACTATTTTCATATACGCCATCAAACCCGAGCTGCTCAGCTACAAAATGACGATCGATCGGGAAGGTAGTTCCTGCCAAAGCGCCAGCACCTAACGGCAATACATTGATACGCTTGTAGCTGTCCTTCAGACGGTCAATATCACGTTCCAGCATAGATACATATGCCAGCAAATGATGTGCAAACAAAATCGGCTGCGCACGCTGCAAGTGTGTGTATCCAGGTACAATCGTGTCCAGATTGTCTTTCGCCTGTCCGATTAATGCGGCTTGCACATCTTGTAGCATCCCCACCAGCGATACGACACGGCCACGCAAATACAAGTGCATATCCGTGGCTACCTGGTCATTGCGACTGCGGCCTGTGTGCAGCTTGCCGCCAACCGGACCAATGGCTTCGATCAGATTTTTTTCGATATTCATGTGAATATCCTCGTCCGAAACGGAGAATTCAATCTCTCCGCGGCGGATGCGTTCCAGTACCGTGTGCAGTCCTTCCTTGATCGTGTCGGCATCCGCTTGAGGAATAATGCCGCATTTGCCCAGCATGGCCACATGTGCCAAGCTGCCCTGAATATCCTCTTCTGCCAACGCCTGATCAAATCCGATAGAAGCCGTGTATTCCTCTACCAGCTTATTCGTTTGCTTCGTAAAACGCCCGCCCCATAACTTACTCATCGCATGATCCCCTCTCTGCAATAACAAGCCGCCCTCGTCGTTTGGACAAGAACGGCCCGCATTCCGTACATTTTTTAGATTACATCATTATTTATGATTTTTTGTTACACCTGCATTAACCTTCAAGCGTAAAGCATTCAACCGGATGAAGCCCGTTGCATCACCTTGATCGTAGGCTTGTGTTGGATCGGCTTCCATCGTCGCAATATCCGGGTTGTACAGGCTAACCGGACTTTTGACGCCTGCGCCGATAATATTGCCCTTGTACAGCTTCACGCGCACCGTACCACTGACGTTTTTCTGGCTCTCATGAACCAGAGCCTGCAAAGCCACACGTTCCGGTGCAAACCAGAACCCGTTGTACACCAAGGTAGCATAACGGGTAATCAGACTGTCACGCAAATTCATAACTTCACGATCCATCGTGATGGATTCCATTTTGCGGTGAGCTGTGAACAGGATCGTACCGCCCGGTGTCTCGTAGACTCCGCGGCTCTTCATGCCCACAAAACGGTTCTCCACCATATCCACGCGTCCGATGCCGTGCTTGCCGCCCAGCTCATTCAGCTTTTCCATCACCTGCAGCGGAGTCAACTGCTCTCCGTTCAAAGCGACGCAGTTGCCTGCTTCAAATTCCAGCTCCAAATATTCCGCTTCATCAGGAGCGTCCTCTGGCGCGTTGCTGAGCAAGAACATTTCTTTATTTTCAGGAGCGCTTGGATCAAACCAAGGGTCTTCCAGCACACCGCTTTCATAGCTGATATGCAGCAGGTTGCGGTCCATGGAGTACGGCTTGGCTGCAGAAGCGGTTACCGGAATATTGTGTTTTTCAGCATAGGCAATCATTTCTGCCCGGCCCGGGAACTGATTGCGGAACTCTTCCAGCCGCCAAGGTGCAATCACCTTGATATCTGGCGTCAACGCCGCCGCGTTCAGCTCGAAGCGCACCTGATCGTTGCCTTTACCTGTTGCGCCGTGAGCGATCGCTGTTGCTCCCTCGGCAATCGCAATATCGACCATCCGCTTAGCGATCAATGGACGTGCAATACTCGTTCCGAGCAAATATTGTCCTTCATACAAAGCACCCGCCTGAAACATCGGATAAATAAAATCCTTGGCGAATTCATCACGCAGATCATCAATGTACACTTTGGAAGCTCCCGTAGCTAGCGCTTTTTCCTCCAACCCGTCCAGTTCTTCCTTCTGACCAATGTCAGCGGTAAATGCGATGATCTCGGCATCATACGTTTCCTTGAGCCATTTCAGAATGACCGACGTATCCAGACCGCCGGAATATGCGAGTACGATTTTTTCTTTTGCCATGATTAAAGTCCTCCCCAAAATGCTTCTAGCCTTTATCTTCCTTACCTATCTTCCTTATCCCAGCAAAGCAACCAACAGCGCTTTTTGCGCATGCAGGCGATTTTCCGCTTCATCAAAAATGACCGAATTCGGACCGTCAATGACACCCGCACTCACTTCTTCCCCACGATGTGCAGGCAGACAGTGCAGGAACAAATAATCCGGCTTCGCCAGCTGGACCAGCTCCTCATTTACCTGGAAGTCGGCAAAAGCAAGCTCACGCTCCTTCTGCTCTTCCTCAAAGCCCATGCTCGCCCATACATCCGTATAAATTGCATCCGCATCCTTTACCGCTTCTTGCGGACTCTGCGTTATAACGATTTCACTCCCTGTTTGTTTGGCAATCTCACGGGAAGCTGCAACCACACTCGGGTCAGGCTCGTATCCAGCAGGGCTTGCAATCGACACATGTACTCCGAGCTTCGCTCCGCCGATCAATAGAGAATGCGCCATATTGTTGCCATCCCCGATATAAGCCAATTTGAGTCCTTTTAGCTTACCCTTTTGCTCATACAAGGTTTGGTAATCAGCCAGCACCTGACATGGATGCGCCAAATCGCTCAAGCCGTTGATCACAGGAACGGATGCATAACGTGCCAATTCTACGACATTATCGTGCCCAAAGGTACGAATCATAATGCCGTCCAGATAGCGTGACATGACTTGCGCCATGTCGCTAATAGGCTCACCGCGTCCCAGTTGAATGTCATTTTTGCTAAGGAAAAGGGCATGCCCGCCCAATTGATACATACCGACTTCAAAGGAAACCCGTGTACGTGTGGAGGATTTTTCGAAAATCAGTCCAAGTGTTTTCCCCTGTAGCGGCTGATAGGTTTCCCCGTTTTTGTGCTTACGCTTGATTTCGATGGCGAGATCAATTAAATACTGGATTTCCTCTGCCGAGTAGTCATCCAGCTCAAGGAAGTCCCGGCCCTTCAAATTCACCTGGTGCAGTGCGCCGCTCTGGCTCATGTTATCGTCTCCTTTTACACTCTTCTTATCTAGGATGATTGGGTCTTTACACTAAGCCACATGCTCCCGAATCACTTCAGCGATCATAGCAGCAGCCTGATCAATTTCTTCCTTCGTTACATACAGGTTAGGCAACAGGCGAATCACGTTCGGTCCTGCTGTAATGAACAGAATCCCCTTCTTCTGTCCTGCCAAAACAAGCTCTGCTACCGGCTCTGCACACTCAATGCCGACCATCAGCCCTTTCCCGCGGATATCCTTTACAAAAGGTATATCTCCAAGCTGCTTTTGCAGGCTATGGAACAAATATTCTCCCATCTCAGCTGCACGTTCTGGCAGTTTGTCATCTATAATCGTTTCAATGGTAGCCTGAACCGCTGCCATCGCAAGCGGCGTACCACCAAAGGTGGAACCGTGACTGCCCGCCGTGAACGCTTCACGCAAATATCCTTTGCCCAGCATCGCACCTACAGAAAAGCCACTGCCCAGCCCCTTCGCCAATGTAAAGATATCCGGCTCTATGCCATAATGCTCAAAGGAAAACAGCTTACCTGTCCGTCCCATGCCTGTTTGCACCTCATCAATGATCAGCAGCAAGCCATGCTCACGGCACAGCTTGGTAATCACGCCTACAAAAGCAGGGTCTACCGGATACATGCCGCCTTCAGCCTGCACCATTTCCAGCATAATAGCCGCCGTATTTTCACTGATTGCTGCTTCAAGCGCAGCCTGATCATGAAGTGGAACGCTTTTAAACCCGGCAGGAAGCGGCAAAAATCCCTCTTTAACTTTATCCTGACCAGTCGCCGTCAGGGTTGCCAGTGTGCGTCCGTGAAAGGATTGCGTGAACGTAATGATTTCGTAACGGCTGGTCTGCTTCACCTTTTGATGATACCGACGCGCCAGCTTAATCGCAGCTTCATTCGCTTCTGCCCCGCTGTTGCAGAAAAATACAGCATCCGCGCTGCTGTTGGCAGTCAGCAAAGCTGCCGCCCGTTCCTGCCCTGGAATATGAAACAGATTGGATACATGCCACAGTTCATCAATCTGTTTTTTCAAGCGCTCGGCTACAGCCTGAGGGGCATGCCCAAGATTGGTAACGGCAATGCCTGACATGAAATCCAGATAACGCTTGCCCTGATCATCCCACAGCCAGCTTCCTTGACCTTTGACCAGTGACAGCGGGTATCTTGCATAGGTTGGAAAAAGAGAGCTTTGCGGCTGCGCTTCTGTCGCTACCTTTTCCGTGCGTACTCCGATTGCATCCGTATTTGGCAATTCCTCGCTCACCAGTGCATTAGACTCCTTACTCATTATGTTCACGCTCCTTTTTTCGTTTGGTTATAAAGGTTTCGGTACATGTCATGTCGCAATTACTGCATACGCACGATGCGTGTTCCTATCGATTCCCCGCCCAACACACGGCTTAATACCTGCGGTTCACTGCCATTCACAATAACGACTTCCTTCACTTTTCCGTGGATGCAGGCAATAGCCGCCCTCACTTTCGGGATCATACCCCCGTAGATTTCACCCGTGCTGATCATATCTTCAATCTCCTGTACGGTGATCGATTCCAGTACCTTCTTTTCGCTGCCATTCTTTTTCAATATCCCCGGCACATCGGTAACGACGATCATCCGGCTGACCCCGAGGTGAGAAGCCACTGCGCCTGCCGCTGTATCCGCATTAATGTTGTAACGCTGACCGGATCGATCAATGCCAATGGGTGCAATAACAGGCATATAGTTCATATCCAGCACACCTGTAATAATCGAAGCTTGAACAGACGTTACCTCTCCGACCCAACCGACCTCTTCAGCATTCAGCACAGGCTTCGCTTCGATTAAATAGCCATCACTGCCTGACAAGCCCAATGCTCGGCCTCCGTGCATCCCAATTCTGCGCACAATCTGCTTGTTAATGCTGCCTGCCAGCACCATTTCTACGACATCCAGCACGGGCTCAGTCGTTTTACGCAATCCGTTAATAAACTCCGTTTCGATTCCCAGCTTCGCCAAATTGTCAGAGATCGCGGGACCCCCGCCATGTACAATGACAGGCTGAAGACCTTCCGACTGCAAACGGGCCAGGTCGTCAAAAAAGGAATCAGGCAACGCAGCCAGCGTACTTCCTCCGCATTTCATCACAAAATTACGACGTGCCACTCCGACATGATTGGCATGATCCGCGTGCTCCATTGCTGATTGCATATCATCTCTCCCTTTCTCCTCCGCACAGGTCCGTGCGATTTTAAAATGATGCCAGATTTACACCCGCTCATTGCTTCTTTCAACGAATGCCGTTGTTCAATCCGTACTTATTCCTTGCATTTATGTCCGATATGCAGCGTTAATCCGCACATAATCATAAGTTAAGTCACAGCCCCAGGCTGTAGCAGTCCCGTTGCCGTGATGCAAATCAACGATAATTCGCACCGTATCTCCCCGCAAATAGGAAAGCGCCTCTGCTTCATCAAAAGCGACCGGGCTGGATTGGCTCAGCACGATAATATCACCCAGGCGGATGTCTACCGTATCCGGATTCACCGGCTCTCCGGCACGCCCGACGGCTGCAATAATTCGTCCCCAGTTGGCGTCTGCACCGAAAACGGCTGACTTCACCAGACTGGACCCGATCACCGTCTTGGCTATCGCCTGAGCAGACGCATCGCTTACCGCCCCGCTCACCGACACCTCTACCAGCTTCGTAGCACCTTCTCCATCGCGAGCAATCGCCTTCGCCAGCTCTCGGCAGATATAGGTGAACGCCTCGGCAAAAGCCTCCCAATCGGGATGGCCTGCATCCAACTCGCGGTTGCCCGCCAGCCCGCTTGCCATGGCAATCAGCATATCGTTTGTGCTTGTATCGCCATCTACTGTAATCATATTAAAGCTCGTATCCGTCGCCTGCTTTAGGAGCTGGTGAAGCGCTGCCTGCCCGATGGCTGCATCACAGGTCATAAAAGCCAGCATTGTTGCCATATTGGGATGAATCATGCCAGAGCCCTTCGCCGCCCCGGCGATGTGCACCGTCACGCCGTCCACTTCAACTGCCACGCACGCTTCCTTTTTAACCAAATCTGTCGTCAGAATGGCTTGGCTAAATTGCTCCGCTCCATCGCTGTCCCCGTTCACACGGTCAGGTAATGACGATATACCGCCAAGCACACGATCCATTTTCAAATGCTCGCCAATCACACCAGTCGAAGCAACGGCTACATGGCTCTCGGCAACTCCCAGCTCACGAGCCGCAGCCGCACGCATAGCGTAGGCATCCTGCTCCCCTTGCTGCCCCGTGCAGGCATTGGCGTTGCCGCTATTCACTATTACCGCCTGCAAACGGCCGCCTGCCAGGCTCTCGCGGGTCACCTTCAGCGGTGCAGCCTGAAACACATTGGTGGTGTACACCGCAGCAGCTGTTGCCTCCACCTCGCAACGGATTGCGCCGATATCGTTGCGATCCGTATTTTTCAGCCCGCAGTGCAACCCTCCGGCTGTAAAGCCGCGCGGGGTTACGATGTTGCCCCCGTTCACTACTGTAAACTCTACTTTGCCCATAATTATGTGCCCTCGTTCGCAACATATGGGATGATTGACAGCCGGGCTTTCATCCCTCATTCTGCCTGCTGTCGTTCCCCGCAGTCTGTTGCGGTTACTTGCTACTTACGGATATACCGGTATGAAGCCCAGCCCGAGGTTCTCCTCCCATCCCATCATCAAATTTAAATTCTGAATCGCCTGTCCGGCGGCACCCTTCACGACATTATCAATGACAGAAATAATCGTAAGGCGTCCGGTTCGGGCGTCGGCTGCAAAACCGATATCACAATAATTCGAGCCAAATACTTCCTTCGTCGCCGGCCATACACCTTCGCCACGTACACGGACAAAAGGATGGTCTTTATAGTAGTCTCGGTATAGCCCGATAAGATCCTGATCCGTATGGTCACCTTTCAGCGTGACATAGATTGTACTCATAATTCCCCGGGTCATAGGCACCAGCTGTGTCGTAAACGTGATCGTAACATCCTCGCCCGCAATATCGCCCAGAACCTGTTCGATCTCAGGGATATGCTGGTGCTTGTTGACTTTATAAGCCTTAAAGTTCTCATTCATTTCCGCATAATGCGAAACGAGACTTGTTCCTCGTCCAGAGCCGGATACCCCGGACTTGGCATCTACAATCAGCGTCCGATGGTCAATCCAGTCCGCCTTCAGGGCAGGGATAATCCCCAGCAGTGTTGCCGTTGGATAGCAGCCCGGATTAGAAATAAAAGAAACACCCGCAAGCTTTTCCGCATACACCTCGCTGAGTCCATATACCGCTTGCTTGAGATACTCGGGTGAAGCGGCAGGCTTTTTATACCATGCTTCATACGTTTCCCCGCTTCGGAGCCTGAAATCCCCGGATAGATCAATGACCTTCAGTCCGGCATCCAGAAGCTGCGGTACCAGTTGGGTGCTAACACCCGATGGCGTAGCTGTAAAAACCAGATCGGCCTTGGCAGCAATCTCGTGGACATCGACACCGTCCAAATCCTGCACTACAATGTCCGTCAGATGTGGAAACCCGTCACTGATCGGGACACCCGCGCTGGATGAAGATATAACTGATACAATCTCTACCTGCGGATGATGAACCAAAAAACGAATGAGCTCCACCCCGCCATACCCGGTGGAACCGACAATTGCCACTTTTAGCTTGCTGCTCACAGACCTTCCTCCATTCCGTTCCTATGAAATATGTATTATTATACGACTCTATTCATATAAATACAACACACTCATGTAATGTTTTACCGCAAATTTTAAATTACCGCTCCTGCCTATTCTTTTGACGGACAAGCTATGCAGACTATAAACAAAAACCATTTTGATTGGTCATTTGCTGCACTTTATGAAGGCATGAACGCTTCAGAAGCGATATCATGGGGGCTTTTAGCATAACAAAAAACCCTCGTCTGATAAGACGGGGGTTTCCGGCAGGTCACTCCTGTTTTTAGTTTTCCTTCTTAAAACCTTCTCCCAACACTTCACGCGTGTTGCTAATGATCACAAAAGCTTCCGGATCTACCAAGCGGACGAGTGTTTTGAGACGAGTTACCTCGTTTTGCCCGACCACAACCATAAGTACAGGGCGTTCCTCATTCGTATACCCCCCACGTCCTGCCAGCACTGTCAATCCCCGATCCAAGTCCTGCAAAATGGCCTGTGTGATCGTTTCCTTCTGGTTGGATATGATGTAGGCTACTTTGGAGTAGCTTAGCCCCATTTCCACCGCATCAATCACCTTGCCTGTAACAAACAGCCCAATCAATGCATACAATGCCCGCTCCGGGGACAGGGTAAAGCCAGCCAATGTAATTACCGTGCCATCCATCAGCATGACACAGAGAGAAAGGCTAAAGCCCGTATATTTATGAATAATTTGCGCCAAAATAGCCAGTCCGCCCGTCGAGCCTCTGCCCCGGAATACGGTGCCCAATCCCAAACCCACTCCGATCCCGCCATACAGCGAAGCGAGCAGCGGATTCGTTGTCGGAACCGCCCAATCCTTGGTCACATACACGAATAGCGGCAGCATAATACTCCCCAGCAGAGAGCGCAACCCATACTTTTTTCCTAACAGCAGCACCCCTGCTATAAATAGGGGGATATTCATACCCCATTGGGTATAGGCCGGTTCCAGACCAAACAGCTCCTCGCCCACGATAGACAAACCCGATACCCCACCGGACGCAATTCGGTTTGGAAGCAGGAACATATTGAAGGTCAGTGCTGTAATGAAGGACCCGAGTATTATCAGCAAAATATCCGTTACATTACGTACGGGGCCGCCGGCGGCAATCCAAGGCTTGCGGCGTCTTCGGCGAGCAATAGGAGGATTCAATTGAGACATAAGTTCATGTGCTCCTTTAATTCAAAATACCGTATACACAAAAATTCCTACAGTCCGCAGGCACCCGGTCCGCGGTTCTGTAGGAAAGACGTACAGGCTATTATTCTGCGTCCAGCTTAATTTGACTGCGCAGGTAACCGTCGATGAACGGATCGAGATCACCATCCATAACAGCCCCTACGTTGCCTGTTTCCACACTGGTACGATGATCCTTGACCATGCTGTATGGATGGAACACGTAGGAGCGAATTTGACTCCCCCATGCAATATCAGACTGTTCTCCACGGATTTCGTCCAAATGTTGCCGTTGTTCTTCAATCTTGCGTTCATAGAGCTTGGAACGAAGCATCGTCATCGCACGTTCACGGTTCTTGATCTGAGAACGTTCATTTTGACAAGTCACGACAATACCGGTAGGCAAATGCGTAATCCGAACAGCTGAGTCGGTCGTATTAATATGCTGACCCCCCGCACCGCTGGCCCGGTACGTATCAATTTTAAGATCTTCCGTGCGAATCTCAATATCCACATCATCCGCAATTTCCGGTACCACATCACAGGATACGAACGATGTATGCCGACGACCGGAGGAATCAAATGGAGAGATGCGAACAAGCCGATGCACGCCTTTCTCCGCTTTAAGATAACCGTAGGCATTATAACCTTTGATCAACAGGGTTACACTCTTGATCCCCGCTTCATCACCTGCCAGATAATCCAGGGTTTCCACCTTAAAGCCCCGTTTTTCTGCCCAGCGTGTATACATGCGTAGCAGCATTTGGCCCCAGTCCTGAGACTCGGTCCCGCCTGCTCCCGGATGCAGCTCCAGAATAGCATTAAGCTTGTCATAGGGCTGATTTAAAAGCAACTGCAGTTCAAACTCCTGCAATTTGCTCAGCAGGGATCTAACACTGTTTTCAATTTCTCCAACCAGTGTTTCATCGCCTTCCTCATCAGCCAGCTCAGCCATCATGCCTGCGTCTTCATATTCCTGACGAAGCTGTTCATAGCTGTCCACAGAAGACTTTACAGCATTCATTTCGGCAATTACATCTTGGGCCTTTTCGTTATCATCCCAAAAATCAGGCGCAGCCATCTTTTCCTCAAAGTTCGCGATCATTTCCTGTTTGAGATCTAAGTCAAAGAGACCCCCTAAGGTTTGTTAGTTTCTTGCCTATTTCTCGTAAATCATGTTTTACACTTGGATCAATCATGATGTTATTCTCCTTTAATATATGGTTAGGGGGAGTGAAAGCGCGTTGTGAGTTACAGCTGGTGGGAGACGAGGCGCTGCGCGAATGATTTGATCTTACGATCGCTGTTGCAGTGAGATGCCCTAATTAAAATAACACCTTATAAAGGTGGGCATCCCACTGCAAAGGCGAACGCTGGCGCTTCTCCAGATTCAAATCCTTCGCTCCGCTGCCGACCGCCGTAAAGTCAAACGACTTTTAAATAGCTGGCTCTGATATGCGAGCCGAGTCAAGAGCTGAATTAACTGACAAACAAGCAGGGACCTGCTTGTTTGTCATAATTATTAGATACAGGGATAACTTTCGCGGGTATAGAAATATTCAACTCGTTCTCCAACGAAAAAGCATTGCCGAAAAATCCGAGTTGCTCCCTGTATGGCACAAAAATGGCCGACGGTCAGTGAATGAACTGCCGCCTGCCATTATATGCATTACAGGGGATGTTGTATCTCTAAAAATATCCCTTCATTCAATTCATTAACCTCTGCGCGGACGCGAAGGGGCGGATTTCTTTTTAGGTGCAGCAGGTTCGCCACTCGTCGAGATTTTATCTTCATCAACGACAGCCTGACGCTCTTGGTTGGATTCAATTTGTGCTTTCATGATGTATGTCGATACTTCTTCCTGGATGCTGCCGATCATCGCATGGAACATTTCGAAGCCTTCAAATTGGTATTCACGCAACGGATCCGTACCGCCGTATGCACGCAAGTGAATGCCTTGACGCAATTGATCCATAGCATCAATATGATCCATCCATTTGCTATCAACCGCACGCAGTACGATAACCTTCTCGAACTCGCGTACCATTTCCTCGCCAATCATCTCTTCACGGCTATGGTATCTGTCGGTAACTTTCTCGAAGATCATTTCTACCATCTCTTCTCTTTCCTTGCCCCACAGATCGTCACGAGTAAGTGTATTTTCCTCAAGCAGGTTGTTATTCACATACTCTGCAACTGCTTCAAGCTCCCAGTTTTCAGGAATGTCATCCCCGCAATGAGCTTCCACCACACGCTCAATGACAGGCTTGATCATATCAAACACAATTTCCTTGATATTCTCCGATTCCAGCACTTCACGACGCTGTTTGTAGATAATAGCACGCTGCTGGTTCATGACATCATCATACTGGAGAACGACTTTACGCTGATCAAAGTTATTGCCTTCGACGCGTTTTTGCGCTGATTCAATAGCACGTGTAATCATGCGGCTCTCGATTGGCTGGTCCTCTTCAAAGCCCAAGCGCTCCATCATATTCAATACGTTATCCGCACCAAAACGCTTCATTAATTCATCGCCGAGTGACAAGTAAAACTGTGTGGACCCTGGATCACCCTGACGTCCTGCACGTCCGCGAAGCTGATTATCAATACGGCGGGATTCATGACGCTCTGTACCGATGATATGCAATCCACCGAGTTCTGATACGCCTTCGCCCAGTACGATGTCAGTACCACGTCCTGCCATATTGGTAGCGATAGTAACCGAGCCAGCTTCACCTGCGCGGGAAATAATCTCAGCTTCCTCGGCGTGATACTTGGCATTAAGCACCTTATGACGAACGCCTTTGCGTTTCAGCATCTCAGAAAGCAGCTCCGAGTTTTCGATAGAAATCGTACCTACCAATATCGGCTGATTCTTTTTGTTACGCTCCAGAATTTCATCCACTACTGCATGGAATTTGCCTTTTACGCTCTTGTATACAACGTCAGGCATATCTACACGCTGGTTAGGTCGATTCGTTGGAATCTGGAGTACTTCCAGACCATAGATTTTTTTGAATTCTTCTTCTTCTGTTTTCGCTGTACCCGTCATACCCGCCAATTTGCGGTACATACGGAAGTAGTTTTGGAATGTAATCGTCGCCAGCGTCATGCTTTCATTTTGTACAATGATGTTTTCCTTTGCTTCAATGGCCTGATGCAAACCATCACTGTAGCGACGTCCAGCCATCAGACGGCCTGTGAACTCATCGACAATCAGGACTTCACCCTCAGCAACGACATAATCCACATCCAGGCGCATAATGGCATTAGCCTTCAATGCCTGTACAATGTGGTGGTTGATTGTCACACTTTCCTGATCGTAGAGATTTTCCAGTCCGAAGAAATTTTCAGCCTTGGATACGCCGTTTTCAGTCAAGGCAACCGACTTCACCTTGATATCCAGTGTGTAATCTTCTTCAACATTCAGGCTCTTCACAAAACGATCAGCTGCGAAATACAGCTCTGTCGATTTTTGAGCTTGTCCTGAAATAATCAATGGTGTACGAGCTTCATCGACGAGAATGGAATCCACTTCATCAATGATACAGAAGTACAATGGCCGCTGAACCATCTGTTCTTTGTAAAGCACCATATTATCGCGCAGATAATCGAATCCAAACTCGTTATTCGTACCGTATGTGATGTCACAGGCGTAAGCTTCCTGCTTGGCGGCATGATCCATGTTCGCCAAATTCAGCCCTACAGTCATCCCCAGGAAGTTGTAGACTTGTCCCATTTCTCCGCTGTCACGCTGTGCCAAATAGTCATTGACCGTAACCACGTGCACGCCTTTGCCCAACAACGCATTCAAATAAACCGGCAGCGTACCTACCAGCGTTTTACCTTCACCGGTTTTCATTTCAGCAATCTTACCTTCATGCAGCGCAATACCGCCCAGCATCTGGACATCATAATGACGTTTGCCCAGCACCCGCTTGGACGCTTCACGAACGGTTGCAAAAGCTTCCGGCAGAATTTCTTCAGCCGCAGTGCCTTGTTCAATCCGCTCTCTAAACTCCGCCGTCTTTGCTTTCAGTTCCTCATCCGAGAGCTTCTCAAAATCCGGCTCTATTTTATTGATCAGTTCAACCGTCTTCATTAAACGCTTGACGTCACGTTCATTTGTATCACCAAAAATTTTCTTGACAATTCCTAGCATGGTTTACCCCTTTCACGCAAAACAATTAATTAATAGAAATCAATCTCACAATAAGAAAGGGTCCATGATGAAATTGATTCCTGATATGTTTGACAGGCCCGGCTGTACCAGCCCATCGTGCGATGTTCTTTGCATAAATTGTAACAGTTTGTAGGACATGCCGCAACACAAGCAGCCTCTGGAATTGCATCAGGTTAAAGATACCAGAGCAATTGACGCAAGAAAGACACATATAAAAGAGCCTTACCCCGCCAGATTCGCAGGGATAAGGCTCGTCGTTATTATCATTTTCCCTAATATCCATAAAACATGCTTGCATTAAAAATGTACTATTCATTTTAAAATTACAATAAGCTTCTGCTTCAGGCTATTCCCGTTCGATCAGACCATACTTACCATCATTGCGTTTGTAAACTACGCTGACCTCTTCGTTATCGATATTGGCAAATACGAAGAAATTATGTCCAACCATGTTCATTTGAAGAATAGCTTCTTCCACATCCATAGGCTTCAATAAGAAGCGCTTGGTGCGAACGACCTCCAGCTCATCCAATTCTGCATCCTCAGCTACAACCACATTGCCTGCCGGATCTTCCACAAAAAGAGTTTTCAAACTGCCTTTTTGACGGAATTTTCGGTTTAGCTTGGTTTTGTTCTTGCGGATTTGCCGCTCAAGCTTGTCTACCACGGCATCAATGGACGCATACATGTCATCGCTTTCGTCTTCGGCACGGAGTACAAGCCCCGGCAAAGGAATGGTTACTTCTACAGTGTGCAAATCTCTGGTTGTGCTTAACGTTACACTTCCGTCAGACGTCGGGGGTGCATCGAAATACTTTTCAAGTCTGCTGAATTTCTTATCAACGTAGTCCTTCAAAGCGTCGGTAACCTCGATCTGTTGACCTCGTACTGTTAAGTTCATAGGGCACGCCTCCTTTGCCCCTTCAGTATAACACATATGTTAACGCCAAGTAAAAAAAACACCCAACATTTCGAAGTTATTTTACAAAATTCTTCATATTTCGATAAAACGCCTCTGGTAACGCCATCCTTTGAAAAAGTAATGTTTAATATTAGCTCGCATACACATTTGAATAATGAGCGCATATATAAAAAATTTGCTCTGGCAGTATCGTGTATCGTGATCAGCAACCATCTGTGCTTCATGCCTCAGCTACTTATTTTGGAACAGGGAGGGATGCCTTTTCTCGCCGAAACGGGTACAGGAGATTTTGATGTATGCAATGGCCTGGTTATGCTATATTGCAGGCAATTTATACGAAAGGATTATTACATCCAGCTTAGCTGGCTCTTCCCAGTCGAAGATCCTCCAAGTATAGCGGATGGGAAGGGATGGAAAGTAGGAAGCTAATCCATGGCTTTTATTCAGCGTTACGTAACGAACCAGACGGGGGCTGTCACCTTTATCGGAAATACACTTGGACTGGCGCGTTCCAATTCGGCAGGAGTACCGGGAACTGTAACCAGCATCGGCGCTTTCATCACAACCAATACAGCTTCTCGCTTCGGCACGTATCCATTTGGCACTACCTCTGCATTTACAAGTAACTCATCAACAGCATTCCTTGTGCTTCCTGCGGGCAGTACGGTGCTGTATGCAGAACTTATTTGGGGAGGAAGCTATGCCAACGGCAGCACCAATGTATTGTCCAGCGCCAACAACCCGGTCACTTTTCAGACACCCGCTTTATCTACTACAGTCAGTCCTGATTCTGCAACATCGGTCAATGTAACCAGTCTCAGTATTTATGTAAGAACGGCGAATGTGACGAACCTGGTCATTCAAGGCGGCGCAGGGGCATACACGGTCGGAAATGTGACGGGTACCATCACGGTTCCCGATTCCACAAACACCAACCACGCGGGCTGGACGCTGGCTGTGGTGTACAATAACCCGTCTCTGCCCTTCCGCAATCTGTCGCTGCGCGTGGGTGGCGAAGGGGTCAGTAGCGATACAGGCTCGGTCAACGTTGTAGTGAGCGGCTTTGCCACGCCAGTACAAGGGGCCCTGCGCGGCAGAGCATTGATTTGCGCCCAAGAGGGTGACGTGGATATCACCGGGGATCGTGCGTTGTTTGGACCTACCACATCCAGCTTGACTGCACTGTCTGGGCCCAACAATTTCTCAACTAATTTTTTCGCTTCGCAGATTAACGGGGACGACGGCACACTGGTCACGACAGGGACATTCGGCACTACCAATGCCGTGAATGGGGCACCTGGAACACAGGTCACAGGTGGGCGGCAAGGCTGGGACATCACCAATGTCGATATTTCCTCCACGCTACTCAACAGCCAAACCTCAGGTGTCCTCCAACTGACAACCGATGGCGATATTTACGTCGTCAATGCCAACGCAATTCAAATTGATATCAATGCCCCACTGGTGACTCTGACTAAAACGGCCAGTGCCGCGGACTTGGTTATTGGCGATACCGTTACCTATACCATTAACATTTCGAATACAGGACTAGTCAGCGCTTCCAACACTGTGCTTACCGACACCATACCTGCAGGGGCCACCTTTGTATCCGGAAGCGTCATTGTCGCGGGCACAGCCCAGCTGACAGCCAATCCTGCCACCGGAATCACAGTGGGCAGCGTAGCTCCTGCTTCCACGGTGACTATTACATTCCGCGCAACGGTCACTTCATTGCCAGCAAACGCTCAACTAGGCAATCAGGCATCGGCGTCCTTTTCCTTCCAAACTGTTCCAGGTGGGCCTGTCATTTCTGGTAATGTTCCGTCCAACACGGCGAGTACGCCGATCTATCAGCCCGTCATCGGGATTGTTAAAAGTGCCAATACAACAGCTGCTACCGTCGGGGACACCATTACGTACTCGTTCCTGATATCCAATACAGGCAGCATTGCTGCTAATCTCAGCTTTACAGAGAGTATTCCGGCCGGATCATCGTTTATCCCCGGCAGTGTGACCATTGGCGGCTCTTCCGTGCCTTCTGCCAATCCCGCTACAGGCTTTTCGGTAGGCACCATCAATCCCAATGCTACAATACCGGTGACCTTCCGGACACTTGTCAATTCTGTTCCTGCCTCTGGAAATCTGACCGATCAGGCGACTTACACATTTACCTTTACACCGCCTGACGGACGTGTATTGAACAGAAGCGGTACGTCCAACACGCTCACCATTCCGGTATCTTCGCCGAATGTGAACGTGACCAAGGCCTCTTCGCTGGCGGCGGCTGCCGTTGGAGAAACCGTTCAGTTTACGATAACCGCTACGAATAATGGAATCGAGAATGTGACCAACGTCGTGGTCACTGATCCGCTGCCAACCGGAGTGGCCTTTGTACCCGGCAGCGTCACTGTAAACGGAACCGCATCTTCAACAGCTACGCCTGTGAACGGAATTCCGATTGGCACGTTGGCTCCAGGTGCATCGGTTACGGTTGTATTTCAGGCTGTAATTAACTCGCTGCCTTCTCCTGCACAGATCAACAACCGGGCAACCGTCAGCTTCACATCCGGCTCCTTTGCCGGATCATCCTTGTCTAATCTTGTAACCATTCCTGTCGTGATTGCAGCTCCAGCCATTACCAAAAGCGCCAGTTCCAATCGTGCCAGCGTAGGCGGAACGATCACCTATTCTTTTTTGATTGCCAATACCGGAACAGCCGTCTTAAATACAACCTTGACTGAAACCGTACCGGCAGGCTCCACCTTTATTCCGGGGAGTGTCATTGTCGGAGGCTCCTCGGTACCAGGTGCCAATCCGAACACAGGGATCTCGGTAGGCACCGTAAATCCCGGCGCACAGATCACGGTGTCTTTCAGAACAACTGTTGATTCCCTGCCACCCGGAGGCGGACTCAACGATCAGGGACTGCTTCAATATACGTATCAACTGCAAGACGGGAGAACTCTTTCCGGCTCGCTTCTATCCAATATTGTTTCCGTGTCCGTTTCTCTGCCTAGCGTAGCGGTAACCAAATCTGCCGGCTTTACATCCGTTAGTGTAGGTGAAACGCTGACCTACAGCGTGACTGCTGTCAACAACGGGATTGACCCGATTACCAACACCGTCATTACTGATCCGCTCCCCGGGAGCGTGTCCTTTGTACCCGGCAGCGTGACCATTGGCGGTTCGTCTGTGAGCACAGCCGACCCTAGAATCGGTATTCCGGTTGGCAACATCGGATCAGGCGCATCTGTGCAGGTGTCCTACGCTGTACTGGTCAATGCCGTACCGTCCGTACAGCCACTGCAAAATACAGCCAGCGTCAGCTTCACCAGCGGCACCTTTACCGGTACTTCTCAGACAAATACCGTCTCTGTACCGGTGTATCAGCCTCGCATCAGTGTAGCCAAATCTGCGAATACAACAGCATCTACGATAGGCGACACGATTCTGTACACATTGCTGGTCACAAATAGCGGCAACTATAATGCTTCTGTGACGCTGACTGATGCTATTCCTGCCGGATCAACATTTATAGAGAACAGCGTGGTTATCAATGGCGTCAGTCAGCCTGGGGCCAGCCCGGCAGCAGGTATTTTCATCGGCACCGTATCGACGCAAAGCCCCATTACGCTAACGTTCCAAACCGTAGTGGTTTCTCTCCCAACACCAGCCCAACTGACAGACCAAGCTGCTGCTGCGATTTCTTTCACCTTGCCCGATGGACGGGTACGAACAGCTAGCACGTCGTCCAACGTATTATCCATTCCTGTGTCTGCGCCGAATGTGTCCGTATCCAAAACAGCTAATCGTTCTACCGCCATTCCGGGTGATTCAGTGCTGTATACCCTTACCGTACTCAACAATGGAATCGAGACGGTAAACAATGTAGTTGTTTCCGATCCTATCCCGTCCGGCTCCCAATTTACGGTGGGCAGCGTGACGCTGAATGGCTCCACCGTGGCCAGCGGAAATCCGTCTCTAGGTATCCCGATCGGTAGCATTGCCGCAGGAGGGGGAGCTACGATCACTTTCAGGGTGACGGTATCCTCTCCATTGCCAAGTCCGCCGCAGCTCACCAACCAAGCACGTGCCAGCTTCACCAGCGGTGCTTTTTCGGGTGTGTCCATATCCAACGCGGTAACAGTAGCCATCAATGCTCCGGTGCTAGCCGTAAGTAAAACGGCTAATCCCATGCGGGCAACAGTTGGCGATATCGTAACGTATTCCGTGGCGGTGACCAACAGCGGTAACATAGCTGCTACTGCCACATTGACAGACAATATCCCTGCAGGCTCGGCACTATTGCCGAACAGTGTAATCGTTAACAGTACTCCTGTTCCAGGCGCCAGTCCCGCAGCAGGTCTGTCTATTGGCTCCATTATCCCCGGAGCCGTGGTCCAAACAACTTTTCAGGTGGTGATTACTTCCGTGCCTTTACCTCCCCAACTCACCGACCAGGCGAATATCAGCTTTTCCTTTCAACCGCCGGATGGCCGGGTTGTTAACGGCAATGTTTCGTCCAATATTGTTACAATTCCTGTGTCGTCACCGGATGTGCTGGTTACCAAAAGTGCTTCGGCCACTGACGCGGTTCCTGGTGATACGCTAACCTACACCATTACAGCTGCCAACAGCGGCATCGAAACCGTGACAGACGTTCGCGTAACTGATACCATTCCGACAGGTTCTGCCTTTGTTCCTGGCTCGGTTATCGTTAATGGAGCAACGCTACCGTCAGCCAGTCCCCTGACAGGAATTCCAGTTGGCTCGATCGCTGCGGGTGCGTCAACAACCGTCACTTTTTCCGTATTGGTCAACAGCCTGCCTCAGCCGCCGCAATTGAGCGATCAGGCTTCCGTTTCTTTTACCAGTGGCACACTGAACTTCACATCCCTCTCCAACACGGTTGTCGTGCCCGTATACCAGCCTATTATCAGCCTTGTTAAAACCGCAAATACGAGTCAAGCAACTGTCGGAGATACCGTAGTCTATACACTGACTGCCCAAAATACCGGGAATTTAGCAGCGACTGCTACCTTCACCGATGCCATTCCATCTGGCTCTTCCTTTGTACCCAACAGTGTCACCGTAAACGGTCTGCCTGTTGCTGGAGCCACACCCCAAACAGGGGTGTCAGTTGGAAGCATTGCTGCGGGTGCCTCTGTCTCTCTCACTTTTCAGGTCATTATTAATGCGGTCCCAGTCGGCTTAGGCCTATTAAATCAAGGCTCTGCCACGTTCACCTTCCAGCCGCCGGACGGTCGAACCTTGAACGGAAGTGTTCAATCGAATCCGGTTTTCATACCTGTATCCAATCCTAATGTCGCCGTGACCAAAACGGTCAACCAAACTGCCGTCGCCTTCGGAGATACCATTACGTATACGATTACCGCAGTGAACAACGACATTACACCTGTGACAGGAGCCGTCTTTATTGATCCGATTGCTGACGGGACTACCTTTGTAGCTAACTCCGTACAAGTAAACGGTGTCACTATACCGGGAGCCAACATCGCTACAGGCGTTGCCGTCGGCTCTATCCCTGCTGCCAGCTCGGTAACGGTCACCTTCCAGGCCACGGTAACATCCTTACCGGCATCAGGTTTGTCAACGGATCAGGCGACCGTCTCCTTTAATTCAGGGGCTTTCGCAGGGCAATCCATCTCGAATCCGGTCAGCCTGCCTGTATTGCAGCCGATTTTGAATGTAACCAATACCCTCAGCGCAGATCGGGCGACCGTAGGAAATACGCTTGGTTTTGTCATTACGGTAACCAATACCGGCAACACGCCAGCACAAACGGTCGTGCTTGATCTGCTGTCCAGCTCACTCAGCCTGAATCAAAATAGCGTCCTGGTCAACGGAGCGCCTATGCCCGGAGCGGACCCAATTTCGGGAATTAATATCGGTTCAGTTGCACCCGGTACTACGGTAACTGTCACGTTCAGCGCCGTAGTCATATCTGTACCACCTGGCTCCATACTGACCAACCAGGCCAATGTGAACTATACGTTCCAACTGCTGGACGGACGAACGTTGACCGGAAGCGGGTCAGCACAGCCTGTATCCATCCCGATCTCTTCGCCGAATGTAACCGTGACGAAGGCGGCTAATGTCGCTGACGCTGTCGTGGGTGATTCTGTTTCATACGTCATTACTGCCTTTAATAATGGACTTGACCCCGTTACGAACGTAATCGTTACCGATACCATTCCTTTCGGAACCGCATTTGTACCGGGTAGCGTTACAATCAATGGCACGCCTGTTGCTTCAGCCAACCCGCAAAACGGCATTCCTGTCGGGACACTTGGTGCTGGTGGCGGTGCGACCATTCGCTTTTTGCTTAACGTACAATCCCTGCCGTCACCAGCGTCCATTACCAATGAAGCCAAAGTCAGCTTCACTTCAGGCGCCTTTAATGGATTCTCTGTATCCACTCCCGTAACCATTCCTGTGTATCAACCCATCGTTACCGTAGCCAAAAACGCGGGTACGGGAAGGGCTACGGTTGGAGATACGGTCACCTATACGCTCTCAGTTACAAACTCTGGAAACATCGGCGTAGATACCGTCCTTAGTGATCCGATTCCAGCCGGGGCTGCCTTTGTCGCCAACAGTGTAGTGATCAATGGCACCGCCGCGCCTGGTTCAGATCCAACCATCGGGATTCCATTAGGTATCATAGGTGCTGCTACGACCGTCGCTCTGACCTTCCAGGCAGTCATTACCTCACTGCCCGTATCAGGTACACTGGTCAATCAGGCAACTGCCGCTTTCAGCTACCAACCACCGGATGGCCGTGTGCTAACCGGAAACGCGATATCTCCAACGGTGACCGTCTCCGTCTCTTCGCCGGATGTCGACGTTGTCAAAACAGCCTCTGCTACCGATGCCGTGGTCGGAGATACCATTACGTATACTGTGATCGCTACAAATAACGGTATCAGCCAAGTGGCCAATACCGTCGTATCTGATCCGATGCCACCCGGTACCAGCTTTGTTCCCGGCAGTGTAACCGTGAATGGAACATCTGTGCCTGCCTCGTCACCCATCTCCGGTATTCCTATTGGCACCATTGCCGTGGGTAGTTCAGCAACCGTCACATTTCAAGCTTCTGTCGTCAGTCTGCCTCAGCCGCCGCAGATTACCAATCAGGCGACCGTTAGCTTCACTTCAGGCGCGTTGATCTCGTCTTCTCAGTCTGATCCAGTCACCCTGCCGGTATATCAGCCGATCATCAGCTTGACCAAGACTGCCAATACGGTCAGCACGCAGATTGGCTCGACGCTGCTCTACACACTGACGTTAACCAATACTGGTAATATCGCCGTTATACCTGTGCTGTCGGATAATATCCCTACTGGCTCTGAACTACTGCCTAATAGCGTCGTTGTTAACGGCATCATTGTACCGGGAGCCTCGCCAGTTACAGGTATTACACTCGGCTCACTCGCTCCTTCAAGCAGTATCGTAGTAAGCTTCCAAACGGTCGTTTCGTCTCTGCCAACCCCACCTGTACTGACTGATCTTGCGCAAGCGAACTTTACCTACTCACCGCCCGACGGTAGAGTTCTGAGCGGTTCTGTCACATCAAATACAGTCAATGTTAGCGTATCCGCACCTAATGTCCAGGTGACGAAAACATCCAGCTTGGCAGCCGCTGTAGTCGGCGATACGATCAGATACACACTGAGCGTCACAAATAGTGGTGTAGATTCGGTCACAGATACCGTTGTAACCGATACGATTCCGTCTGGAACCTCCTTTGTCCCAGGTAGTGTTCTCATCGACGGCGTGGCCTTCCCTAACGCCTCTCCGGTCGCCGGAATTGCCATTGGAAACGTTGCAGCTGGAAATACATTCATCGTCAGTTTCCAGACAACTGTCCAGACTTTGCCGCAGCCTCCACTGCTCACAGATATCGCAGCCGTTACGTTTACTAGCGGAACATTCACTGGGACCGCCTTTTCCGATCCACTAATCGTACCTGTATTCCAGCCGCTCATTGCACTTACCAAAACATCCAACACCCTTAACGCCTCTGTCGGTGATACACTGACCTACACAATTACAGCCATGAATAGCGGTAATATTGCGGCAGCTCTTACCATCAGTGATAACATCCCGGCTGGATCGTCTTTCCTTGCCAACAGTGTCAGCATTGCCGGCAGCCCACAGCCTGGATTGTCCATCGAAACAGGCGTTCCAGTTGGATCTGTATTGCCAGGCGGAACGGTATCCGTAACTTTCCAGACTGTTATTAATTCTCTGCCTAATCCACAGGTATTGACTGATCAGGCATCTGGATCATTCACATTTCAACCGCCGGATGGAAGGACCCTATCTGGATCTGTGGTATCCAATTCACTCAGCATCTCTGTATCCTCACCTGACGTCATCATCGTAAAAGGGACAGCGGCTACCGATGGCATTATCGGCGATATCATCACCTATACACTGGCTGTCTCCAACAATGGAATCAGTACAGCCAGTAATATAGTGGTCTCAGACACGATTGCAGCGGGAAGCTCCTTTGTGAATGGCAGTGTTACTATAAACGGAACTGCCTTCCCTGATGGAAATCCCGGATTTGGAATTTCCATTGGCACGCTCACTCCTGGAGCAGTTACAACCGTCACGTTCCAGGTTCGAGTGGACTCCTTGCCGACACCACCGCAATTGTCCAATCAGGCTTCTGTCAGCTTTACCAATGGCGTATTTACAGGCAGCTCAACATCCAATATCGTGACCATCCCAGTCTTCCAGCCGATCCTGACAGCAGTCAAAACAAGCAGTACCAACAATGCCACAATTGGAGACATCATCACTTACACGATCGTCGTATCCAACACTGGAAACATTACAGCCTCGACTACTGTGGGCGACAATATTCCAGACGGCTCTGTATTCCTTCCGAACACAGTGTCGATTAACGGCATTGTTGCTCCCGGTGCAAGTCCAGTTACAGGTATCCTGACTCCAGCCATACCACCAGGACAATCAGCAACCGTTACCTTCCAGGTGCTGGTATCTTCCATTCCTGTATCCGTACTGCTGGTAGATCAGGCTGAGGTAGATTATCGCTTTAATGCACCAGATGGACGAGAGGCAGGAGGTTTCCATTTATCCAACATCGTCGAGGTTGCCGTTTCATCTCTAAACATCACTTTAAATAAAAGCGTAAGTTCACCTTTTGCCACTGCTGGAGATACCTTGACCTATGAACTCGTGATCCTCAACGAGGACACGAATACCGTGCAAGATGCCCGTTTGCTGGACACCCTGCCAGAGGATATCGAATTTGTTACAGGTTCAGTTCAGATTAACGGAACAGCAATATCAGAAGGCGATCCTCGCAGCGGTATACCTTTGCCACCGTTAGAAGCAAACACGAAGACCGTCATATCCTTTGAAGTCCGTATTGCAGTGACAGAGCAGCCAGGACCACGTACCAATCAGGCCCGCCTTTTACTGACGAATGGAGAAGAAGCGAGTGCAATTCTATCCAACGCTGTAACGGTTGCCATACTCCAGCCTGTTCTGAAGCTGACAAAAACAGCCGACACAGAGAGTGTACAGCCAGGCCAAAGCATCACCTACACCATAATTGCGGAAAATACCGGAAACATCGGCGCCCTTGGCTTGTTGACGGATTCCCTGCCACCGGAGCTGTCTTTTGTCCCCGGGTCAGTTACGGTGAATGGAGTTCCTAGGTACGGTGTCAGTCCAGGGCAAGGCATTACCCTAGGTGCAATTGCACCAGGAGAACGAACAACTACCGTCTTCTCCGCTCTTATCGTCCGTTCCCCGGAATCGGGCACACTAATAAATCAAGCTTCATTGGCTTACTCCTACCAACTGCCGAATGGACGTAATATACAGCTGGAAGCCACTTCGCCTTCGGTCTCTGTTAAGGTAGACCCACCTGTAGAAGGTGCCTTATCAGCCGTGCTAAGCACGACAGTATCTACCGTTGCGCTTGGAGATGCAGTGCCTTATCAGCTAATCCTTGTTAACGACGGTGGGACAGTCATTACCGATGTAGTATTAGCTGATTATGTGCCAGATAAAGCCATCATAGACCCGGGCAGCTTGAGAATTAACGGTTCCCCACCCGCCTCCAGCAAGCCGGGCGAACCATTATTTGTCGGCAGCCTGCAGCCGGAACAGACGGTGAATATATCCTACATCGTGAACGTTCAGTCTCTGCCTGTCGGTGGCCGTCTAAATAATAGCGTGCAGCTTCGCTATGCCGACAGCAATGGCGCGAGCGAAATCACCAGCAACACCGTGATTGTATCCGTTCTCGATCCACAGCTTGCCGCCAGAATCTCCACCGAGAATACAGAGGCCATTGCCGGGGAGACCCTTACCTATACGGTCCAACTTAACAACTTTGGCAACGTAACTACCGAAGCTACTTTGCAAAATTTCATTCCGGCCGGAACCCTGTTCATTCCTGGCAGCCTGCAGTTGAACGGTCAATCTCTGCCGGGAGCCAATCTAGCGGTTGGTGTCAACCTTAGATCTGTGGAGCCAGGACAATCGTTGACACTGACTTACCAAGTGAGCGTATCGGAGACACCTCCGTCTGGCTACATCGTAAATCAAGCTACCTTTGCCTACTCATTTATGCTGCCTGGAGGAAGACCCGTATCGGGTACACTGACTACCAATACCATTACGATTCCAGTCGTATTCCCACTGCTCGAATTAGTCAAAAAGGTGAACACCACAGAAGCCTCTGTAGGCGACACACTCACATTTATCATACAGGTAACGAACAAAGGCGGGATCTCGGCACAATATCCGTTGTTCACAGACCTGTTGTCACAAGGATTGATTTATGTACCTAACAGCCTGACTATTCAAGATAAAGCACAGCCAGGTGCTAATCCTGGCACAGGTATTACTCTTCCAGAAATTGCACCAGGCGAAACGCTCACTCTTACGCTACAGGCGTTAGTCCGGGAAGCTCCTGCTGAAGGAGCCTTCAGTAACCAGGCCACCATCGAATACACCTCACGTCGTAGTGGAGGAGAGACCATCCCGGAAAGCACCCAATCCAACACCATCGGCGTGACCGTTATTGCAGCCATTCCTAAGCTTACACTTAGCCCCAGCGCTCTGCGTGTTGGGGAAGAGGACACCTTGTCCTTCACCGTCCATGTGGAAAACATCGGCAATACTCCGCTGGAGGAGCTACTGCTCACTGCACCATTCGCAGCCGAGGATTTCCTTTTATTGCGAACCGTTACCGTAAACTCTGTACCGCTTCCGTATCCTAAGCTGCTTCAAGGTCTCCCATTGGGCCGCCTTGATCCAAACCATCAAGCTGTCATCGTCTTCTCTTTTGATATTGAAACCGCGCTGCGTCCTTATCTGATAGCCCAGACTATCCTGCGCTATCAATTCCGTTATCCCGACGGACGCATAGAAAAACAATCTGCTTCCTCCAATACTATTTTTGTGGAGATGGCTGACTTCGACGGTTCTGTAGAATAATTCCCCTTACCCAGAGCTTCCTTACCACCGTGTAAGGGGCTCTTTTTATGCTGGGGTTTTGAAAAAATCCTTATGTATTCTGAAAATATAAAAAAGCCCTGGAATGCATTCCAGGGCAGTTGCTAGCGTGTTATCCATTGCTAACCATCTTACCAATTATGTAGGTCGGCTATGCCGGGGATGATTATAATTTGGTTACGTTAGCGGCTTGTGGTCCACGTGCGCCTTCGACAATATCGAACTCCACGTCTTGTCCTTCTTCAAGCGTTTTGAAACCTTCTGTTTGAATTGCGGAAAAATGTACAAATACGTCGCCGCCTTCAGCAGTTTCAATGAAACCATAACCTTTTTCAGCGTTAAACCATTTTACTTTACCTTGCATGCACTAACATTCCCTTCGTTATCAAATGAAGTGAAGCTCTCGCCCACATTTCCGACTATACCACCCAAACTTATCCATTGTCAATTGGAATTGATAATGTTTTCATACATAGTTATTCCATTTTCAATATTAAAACACTCTATTCCTATAGGTTGGAATGGTATATTAAGCAAAAAAGAGTTTACTATACTTGTATAGTAAACTCTTTTTTTGATGTTTGAAACACATAAAAGAATATTTCATTAAGTTTTTTTGTTGCGTCCCATTTTACTTAATTATAGTAAACTACCGTTGGGTTCGGCTCAATCCCTTTCGCATAGTAATAGTTCAAGCTACTTGCAAAATCAATTACTTTCTTTTTATCCAGATCATATACAAGAATATCTGGATCTCCACTCATATCAATAAAATCCAACCGTCTTGGAGTAACTCTGCCATTGGTGTCAACGAAAGAGGAACTGTGATACGGTGGATTGCCAGAACTATATGCTGATTCAAAATAGGTGAAAAGCGTCCCTTCATTTAGAACAATTAAAACCGCATTATCCGAGCTTGCATAATTTGAAGTATATTTCACAGGCGTAGTGATGCTTTTAACCCGGACTTCTGATACATCATGAGTTCTTGAATTATAACTACCGCCGTAGGAGAAGTAAAATTCCCTGCTCCAATCCAAGTTCGGATTGGCCGTCGTCGTATTGGCAATTTGAGCACCATTCACCTTAATATCTCCGTTCGGATACTCAATTACCGTATATATTAAATTGTTAGAGTAGGAGGTTAGTCTAGCTGACTTACCATTAATCGGTGAATCCGCTGGCGAGGCCGCATTCATGTGGATGCTATAACTCTCACCCACCGTTCCCGTGGAAGTAACACGAAGTCCCCAGTCCCCTGCTT
Organism: Paenibacillus peoriae KCTC 3763; assembly: GCF_000236805.1. Lineage (GTDB taxonomy): Bacteria > Bacillota > Bacilli > Paenibacillales > Paenibacillaceae > Paenibacillus > Paenibacillus peoriae. Next base: position 105,026 of record NZ_AGFX01000047.1, read on the forward strand.
TTAAATCTGTAGCAAACTTCAATTCAGAGGCCTTTCCTCCAAAACCGGTCAGGCTTGCTGTACCCGTGCTCCAATCAATCGAATACAAATCAAATCTATAATTGGGATTACTTGATCTGATCTGAGCCAGGATGCTTCTATCCGTAGGTACGCTAAAAAACCAGAAATCTGTTGGATCAGCTGTCGTCAATGAATCAGTAAAACTCATAAGATCACCGCTCACATTAAAATTAGACATTAATGAAGCACGATGAGGGTTCACTTTAAGAGTTTCACCATATACAGCTTCAGTCGTACTGGTAGGCTCCAATGCTTGAGTTGTATTGGTAGAAAGAGACGTTGTCGCAGCATCCTTCGTTATAGTACTTGACGAGTTGGCCTCAACAGAGGCTGGAGCTACTGACGTACTGCCTAGAACTAAAAAGACCAGTAAGATTCCGATAAAATACTTTCCCCACTTCATACACATCATCCCTTCTCAAATATTGAAAAATTATTCATATATTCAAAAAATATATGAATAATTTAACAATTCTCCATAAAACCTGATTATCCTTTATTCTAAGTTTTTCGTCCTGTACGATCTGGTGTTGGATCTATGAACGAACCTTGATCAGTACTCTCCTCAAAAAAGAGAGTACTGTCATCCTCTGGGGAAACAAGGAAGGTTCGTCTACACATCTTCTTTCCGGCTTCTTGTCCAATAATACCAACTTTCCATTTCTTTGATTCTATAACCACACTTTATATATAAATTCATTGCATTGTAATTTCGCCCTTGTGTTGAAACTACTAGTTGATTAATGGGCCTGGATTCAAGAAACACTTTTAACTCTGTTAGCAACTTCGCGCCCATTCCATTACGTTGATGTTTCAGATCAATCCCTAAAAGACCGATTCTTGCCTTTCTATCTATTAAGTTTTCTTTAATTGTCACGAATCCAATAATTTCTTCATTTAATTTAATGACAAGACAATAATCATCGAACGAACCAGTAATAGACTTTTCCATCCATAGTTTATACAACTCATCCACTTTTCCCATACCAAAAATATGTTGATAACAAGAGTATCTACTCTCCTTAAATAATCCAGTCATCATATTTTGTAAAACTTGAAAGTCATGCTCTGTGGCTAATACGAGAGAACTTTTATTTTGTGTATTAGTGTCTATTCCGATCTCAAATGTCACCTTAATATCCGCCATATGGAAATTTTCACTTTCCAGAAAACGAACAGTTTTTATATCATCAATTTTACAGAGTGCTTGTATAAAATCCAATTGATGCTCATCTATAAAATGGTGAAAATATGAGCTTGTAACTGGGGCAGTAGTTGAAACTTCCGCCATATTCATAGCAAAAAAATTAGAATCCCAATGCAGCAGCCTCAGCATCCTAAATCCCTCCAACTATACTGTTGAAAAAAATTTGTATATACAATCTACAATTGTATTTATATCTGACTCTTTCATATTAAAATAGAGAGGTAATCTAATTAAACGTTCGCTCTCTCTAGTTGTATAGACATCCTTACCACTAAATAAACTACGCTTTAAACCTGCCTCGGAACTATGAAGCGGTACATAATGAAAAACAGCCATGATTTCATGCCTTCTCAAAAAATTTAATAATTCGGTTCTTATTTCTAAATCTCTTACTTTAATATAAAACATATGAGCATTATTAGTACTATCAAGAGGTATAACTGGTAAGTCAATTAAATTTAGTTCACTCAAAGGTTGTAATAGCTTAAAATATAAATTCCAGCTAACCAATCTATTACTTGTAATCATTTCTGAGGCTTCAAGTTGTGCCATTAAAAAGGCAGTGTTCAACTCGCTAGGAAGGTAGGAAGAACCTATGTCAACCCAAGTATACTTATCTACCTGACCTCTAAAAAATTTGGATCTGTTTGTCCCTTTCTCACGTATTATTTCAGCCCTCTCCATAAATGTTTCATCATTAACCAACAAAGCTCCGCCTTCTCCGCAATGAACATTTTTGGTTTCGTGGAAGCTAATGCATCCTAAATGACCAAGGGTCCCCAGTTTCCTTCCTTTATATTCGCTAAGAATTCCTTGTGCAGCATCCTCTACAACTGCCAAATTATATCTATTCGCTAAATCCAAAATTTTATCCATATCACAAGCTACTCCGGCATAATGCACCGGGACAATTGCTTTTGTTTTATCTGTGATCGCATCTTCTATAAGATTTTCGTTGATATTCATAGTATCAGGCCGAATATCCACGAACACAATTGTAGCTCCTCTTAAGGCAAAGGCATTTGCAGTAGATACAAAAGTATAAGAAGGCATGATAATTTCGTCTCCTTGTTGAATATCCAAGAGAATGGCAGCCATCTCCAGAGCATGCGTACAAGAAGTCGTTATTAGTGTTTTTTTCACATTAAAAGTTCTTTCAAACCAGTTTGCACATAGACGAGTAAATTTTCCGTCCCCCGAAAGATGTCCACTAGAAAATGATTCTTTGATGTAATCCTCTTCGTTACCTACTATCGCTGGTACATTGAAGTTTAACATTATCATCTCTCATTTCAGCAAATTATGTGATTCCCATTCAGCTTAATAAAAGTGGGGTGATTTAGTCATAGTCTCTATAACTTCACTCATAACCTTCTCACTATCAAAGATTTCACTCGCCCTGTTTATTGCTGCAGATTTTTCGTGTTCCCTAAATGCGGGATCTCCCCATTTTTTTATAAATGTATTCACATCATCAAAACTGTTAATATGATAGTACTCTCCTGCCGTGTGAGCAACATCCCCGAAAGCATATGTAAAAACGGGTAGTCCTTGCCGTAAAGCAATGGCTGCAGAAGTGCCACCTCCAGATCGAATTGTGTTTAAATACGCGTCACACACTTCATAAACAGCGGCTAAGTCCCTTTGAACTCCGACATGGACAGATTGTTTATCAAGAGTGATATATCGATTCGTTATCCTTTTATAATTTTTAAGATCACCTATAAACATAATGCGAGCATGATCATTACATTTCAAAAGATCGTCTAGTTCTGTTAAAAAAGAATCGTCTAGCTCCGTATCAAGGCGATTACCTACTATGGCCAATACAAAATTATCCTCTCCTAACCCCCAATACTCTCTATGCATTTTAGTCTGCGGAGGCGTATATTTATAAGTAAACACACTTTCAATAACGGATTCCCGAGATCTATCTAATTCTTCTAGCGTGTTCAAATCTACTGTGTTTATTTTTCTGGGCAAAATTGAAAATGTGCTCTCGGAGATGGGAAGTTCATAAGCTAATGGCAGAGTGATAACAGGCACAAAATTAGAAAATAGGTCGGCGCTTACATTTGAGCCTGAGACAGATAAAACAAAGAGCGGCTTTAAATGTAATATCATTTGGATTAGCTCTGATATCTGGGCACCATTTGGCATTTCCTTTTGACATTGAAAGAATGGAATACTCAAATCTTCATACACTAGCTTATCAGTTTGATTGTACCCCTCAACATAATTAGATAGGACAACTCCGAAATAAGGCGTGGCTATAGATCGCGGCATGTCTGCGGTATTGATAAGATAAATATTTTTTTTGAGATTATATAAAGCCCTGCAATGATCTAGCGCTACTTGTGTTGGGCTATGTACCATAGAAATCATCTGTCCAGCTACAACAACTACAAGATCTTGGTTGCGTTCTTCATAAGGAATCCAATTCGCCTCGTTTGCAATTTGTTTATTAAAATACTCAAAATATTTTCGATATATCCTTCTCAATCTGTTAGTGTTTTGTTCCGTTTTCAACTTAGGAGTAGTAAAAAGAAAGCTCGTAATTTGCCAGTAAATAAAATGAAGCACATCTATCCTTTCTTCTTTCTCTATATATCCAAAAATACCATCCAAAAACTTCTGATCCTTTGTACATGTGAGTAAAAATGACGTTAAATATGGTCCCCAATTCTTATAATCTGATATCATTTGTTCAATTTCAGTTACTATCACTTGACGACTATTTGAATCTATACTTTCAAAGTTTCCATCCAATTTGGTTAGTTCATGGTCCAGTAATTTGTATACTTCTACATTTGATAATTTATCATTTGAGAGTATTTTTTTTATTTCAAGCGTTGCCTCGGAATAGCTCATCAGGAACCCCTTTTCTTTTTATAATTAGGAGTTACAGAGGAAACCGCATTTAGGCTTAAAAAGCCAGACAGTCCCTTTTTCTCCCCTTTCATACCCAAAAAGCAACTCTAATTTTGGATAAAAAAACACAAGGAACAAACATAGTAGTTCGTTCCCATTCACTATCCTACAGATTACAAATACGATGATGTCCCTAGAGGAGGTATACGTATACAGTCTATTCTGTCCATCCAAAACTCTCTGTTGTCAGAAATCGCTCCTTCTCTTGTACTAAAAGCACCAACAAATCCATTCCCCACTAGAACAGGAGTTAGTTCGTCCAACATTATCTTTTGGTTAACTCCACCACCAAAAGCAGGCGTATACCAGATCGGGTTTATACCTAAAACACTTTTCATCCAATCTTTACAAGGACCAATTTCAATATCATAAAATTCCTGTGGATCACCATTGTACGGAATATGATTATGAGCATGCACGCCTATAGTCATTCCTGCCTGGCTCATTTCGACTATTTCTTCTTTACTTATATAAAAATCATTTATAAATTTTTGCTTGTCGGGAAACAAGGACTGAAAAATAGACTCAAGAAAGACAGTTGCTTCCGTAACAGATAATTTAAAATTAAGCATAAATTTATTGTATCTGCGGAGTTTCTTCTGTTCATACTTATAGATTTGGCTTTCTTCTTCCACACCGCTCGTATCATACGTCCCACTCAGTAATTCCCACAACTCTTCATCGGATTTGAAAGAGAGCACCGTGTGTACCAAATGAACTAATGGAACGTTACCTGTGATGTGTGGACCAGACATGATCGTAAAATATGCAGGAATTCCTTTTCTTTTCAAGATGTCATAAGCAACCGTATATTGATCCTTGGTACCATCATCAAACGTTAATACACACCATGGTTGTGAATTATACTTATCAATTTCATCTAATGAGATAATTTTATGAGTCTTACTAATTAAATCAAGCTGCACTTCAAAATCATGGGGATGCATGGGAACAATCCCATCCCATCCCTTTTTCTCACGTACATAGTGATACATCGCAGCAATATTACCCATTATTAATTCCATCCTTTAGGAAGTGGCCAGATGTTAGGACGATCCATATCTCCGTCAGTTTTAACAAGATATATATCATTCACTTCCATATTTTGAAAACCATCTTCATTACTTTTCATTTTCCATACAAAATTAATGGGATTAACACGATAACGAAAAGGCTGAAACAGACCTGCAAGTCCACATTCCTCTGGAGTGTAGTCAATATTTTGTTTTTTAAACCCAATAGATTCCAGGACATGTTCTAAACGATTTGAACTTAACTGATAATCTGCAGCAACGCACCCTTGGTTTCGGCCCCATGATAAAACTCCGCGTACCATCTCAATCAAGCCATGATCTAATGCCCCTTCCCAGACATCAGCATTAGCCGGAATGATTTCTATAATCCTTAATACTTTTGTACCGTGGACACTCTCTTCGGGAGCATATACTCGATCTACACGTGCAACTACAATCCCTTCAACAGCAGGATCACCAAAAAACAAATACTTATAGCCCGCACTATTTATATATCTCCATTCCCAAAAGGAGGCGCTACGATACTGCGAAAGTGCAAAACGGTGTTGTATACTTTTAATGTACAATTGTTCCAACTTTTTACCAGTAATATTGGATATAGGACTGTATAAATGTATCAATCTCGCCTCAACATCCGACAACCATTGTTCAATACTCGCTTGATCAAGCGGGTCCTTTAGTAAATTCACATAACCGTTCACGTCGAGCGGGATGACATAACGGTTCAAATGATCTGAATAGGAATACCCCATACGCTCATACATAGGTACCACTTGAAGATTACAACCTAAGGTCAAGCACACCGAATTGTACTTTTCAGCTTCTTTCATAAGCATAATACCCAAGCCACTGTTTTTATACTTCTCTGATACAATCCACATGGCGAAACTGATACCTTTATATTGTTCTCCGTTAGAACTATACTCACCAGGAATGACCCCAAGGAATCCCTCAATACAACCATTGTCAATCAGCAGTAAACTTTCCGATAAACCATTCTCGTCAATCCGATACTGCCAATCAAACAGTTCTTTATTATAGATAGCATGCTCTGGGGACCAATTAATTCTCATAAACGCAACCAGCGACTCATAATCAGAATCTCTATATTTCACAATTTCCAATAGCTTTTCTCCCTCCTTTTCATGCATTATATTTTTCTACATAACATTTTGAAGAAAATCTTAATTATGAATATTATTCAAAATATGCAAAATGCTTTGCACTGAATCTATATTAGCTATTTCATCAATGGGAATAGACACATTAAAATTAGCTTCAAGTTCCATTACTAAATTCAATTGATTGAGCGAATCCCAATTTTCAAAGTCACTTTTTACCGATTCCAACGTCACTTTTTCGACAGGAATTTTCATAATTTTGGATATTATGGATTGGACCAACTCAAATTTATTCAAAAAGAGCACTCCTTAAGTAAGATATGATGAGGTAGAAATATCTCTCCTAGATTTAAATCATTGTTTTTAGATACATCCCTATACTTCTTTGAAATAAAGTCATAAAAGGGTTTATTCTTTTCTGTCTTTACATACGTAGCCTTAATATTATGAACTGAAAAATACTTGGCAACTAAATAAAGCATTGCTTCCTCAATCCCCTTGCCCATGACACGACAACTCATAACAAAATCATGGATTTCAGCCTGACCTTCATCATCACATGAAACCGAAATCAGTCCTGTATAACCTGCATTTCCAAATTTGTCTTCCACCTCAAATAAGATTGCATGATTATTCGGCAGCTCATTCCAAGACCAATACTCTTCAATAGTGAACCTGCGGGTTGCCATGTTAAACTGATTCGTTTTATTGATTAGTTGGACAGCCCTCGTTAACAATAATTTATCTAATTTATGTGGAGTCACCTTAATTTCAAGTGAATGAAGCCACTCTTCCAATGAGCCTACGTTTAACTTTATCGACTCCCGTTCTTGTTCCTGTTTGAACCAGTCTGTTCGTTTACGATCCTCCAACGTTATAGCAGGAGTCTCAAAACAATCCAATCGGCTAATAAAAACAGGATACTGGGTAAAATCAACCGGTAGGTCAGGTACATAAATCTCAGGAAGAGCCTGCTTTATACGATCCCTCTCAGATGGATTATCATCCAGAAACACAACAGATTGCAGACCCAGATTAAGTTCCTTTACAATTTCAACAACATTGGCAGCTTTGTCGTTCCAGTTGATTCTAATTGAAGAAAAATCCTTTCTTCTCAGTATCATGTCCGGGTGCTGTTCTATCATTTCTAATGCTACCGATTCACTGTTTTTACTGCAAATAGCCAGAATAATACCTCGGCTACTTAATCTGTGCAATTCTTGCTGAAAAAGTTTGAAGCTCTCACCAACTGGATCTATCCCTCCCAGTTTGATGTTGTCAATGCCATCGTCACCAATCACGCCACCCCAGAGTGTATTATCCAGATCACAGATAATTAGCTTTTTACTTTGTCCGTATAGTCCGCTAATGACTGATTTAAGCTCATTAGATACAAAGAGAAAAAAATCACGAGAGAACGGAATTTTTCCAAGTGCATACATTTTAGCATCGTAGCTTTTTTGCTGGATTGCTGCATACCAATAGGAAGAATCAAGAATAATAACATGATCATGTTTTTGTAGTCGCTCTGAAAGACGTAGATTCATTTGCATAAGCACATTATTTAATCCTACATTATGCTTTAATGTCATTGATTGTATCCAACGGTAATGAGGTGGAAGCGACCAGGACACCACAAACATATGTTTGACTTTCTTTTCCGCCCCGATAATAAGCTCGCAAAATTGATCAACTTCGTTAAGGACATCACCGATATTAAATTCCTTATAATCCATCAGTTTATTAAACGAAGGGATTACTTTCTCAGGGCTTGTCCATAAAAGCAACATATCCTTTTTTTCCGACCATACAGAGTGTTCAGAATCCATAAGAACCTGATTTACTTGATTATAAGGGGCCTCAGTCACCTCTAACGTGAAATCTGCAAAAGATCCCTCTAGAAAACGAACCATTGGATTTAGATTTGAATCAGAGAGGATTAATAGTTTGTTTTTTTTCATTTTATTGTCATCCCCCATAAATCAATGCTCAAATTACTTCATAATGGCGACACTACCACATAAGTCACTTATAGGCGTATACTTAACACCATGTTCTCTACAATACTCTCTAACTGCCTGTTTTACACCGTGGAATCGAGTACTATTATAGTCATGGATTATAATGTATCCTCCCTCCGACATCTTAGGATAGAAAAATTTCAATCCTTCAAGAATAGGTTGATATAAATCAACGTCGAGACTAACAAATGCAAAAGTTTCATTCACATCAATTGCTGATTCTGGAAAATAACCTTTTTTCACAATACAATTTTCTTTATACATCATTTTATTCAGAACTAAGTCCACATCCGAATTGCAAAATTCTCCTGCTACCGAGTTTGAAAAATCCCCTTTATTCTCGTTATCAATATCCTTTTGGTCAAAACCGCTAAAGGTATCGAATAAATATAGTTGACGATCAGGAAATACCCGGTTAATATATTTAGAAAATTCTCCCTTAAACACACCGAGCTCTGCTACACTTCCCCTTACTCCGCACTCATTTATTTCATCAGCAATCTGGCGTAATAGAGCCAGCCTAGTATCAAATTTCAGGCTCATGTAATAGTCGATAATTTTTCCCTTTTCAATGAGCAGGTCTTCAGTAAGCTGTTTATACACTGCTTCTCCATGAATATTGGCTATGATGACATAATCAAATTCGAGTTTATAGATCTCATTTGGAGCGATAACAGATTTGGACAGGAAGCTTGAGCCTTGTTTATTGGCATCATTGTCAGTAAAGGCAACAACTTCAAATTGATCACTTAATAGATAGTAAACACGAAGTCCCCCATCACCCGCACCAAAAATAACCACTTTTTCTTTATCAGCCAAATTTCTACACCCCTCTTGAAATAACTATTATGAACTAGTTGAATGAATACTCTTTCCCATACAAGGTCATAGCGATACTATTCAAACGATATATTACATTCATTGAAAAAAAGCCTTTATTTGAACGATGACAAAGCTCTGCTCACCCACCGTCATGTTTGTTCCGGAGGGCAAACAAATCCCCTGCTCAAATAGTTTTTTACTAATATCCACACTACTTTCATGAGCAAAATATTCAGCGTCTTTAAAAAGTGGCTGTAGATGTAGCGGCTTCCAGACCGGACGAGATTCAATGTTATCTTTTCCTAAATATCCTATTAAATCACTAACACTGCCACCAGTAATTTCAGGGTCGATTGTCATAGTAGTCAGCCATCGAGTAGATTTCCCAAAGCTCTTTTCCGGCATAAACTCTACTCCATCCATTCCCGATAGCTCGTTGCTGTACTTTTTAAAGACTTCTCGTTTCCGCTGAATACGCTCGTCCAACACACGCAGTTGTCCTCGCCCTATACCAGCCAGGACATTGCTGAGACGATAATTGAAACCTACATCCTCATGCTGATAATGTATTGCCTTTTCCCTCGCTTGGGTTGCGTAATGCCGCGCTCTACTTAGGGCTTCTACATCATCTGAAACCAGCATGCCTCCGCCGGAAGTGGTAATAATCTTATTTCCATTAAATGAGAGGATTCCGAATTTCCCTAGTGTTCCACTCATTTGCTTGCCATAGGTTGCTCCGAGCGATTCTGCAGCATCTTCTACAATTGGCACCTCGTAATAATCACATATTTTTCTCAAGCGATCGTAGTCTGCACTCTGTCCGTACAAATTGACTATGACTACAGCTTTAGGCTTCTTTCCCTTATCCGCATAAGTCTTGAATGCACGCTCCAGCGCCTCAGGGGACATATTCCAACTATCCGGTTCCGAATCAATAAAGACAGGAATTGCACCTTGATATAGGATCGGATTAGCACTGGCAACAAAGGTAAGCGAAGAACAAAAAACAATATCATCTTTCTCCACTCCAAGTAATATCAAAGACAAGTGAATTGCTGCTGTTCCAGAACTCAGGGCAACTGCACCTCCACACCCCAAGTAACTTGCCATCTCTGCTTCAAAAGCGTCTACATTTTTGCCGAGTGGAGCAATCCAATTGGTTTCGAAGGCCTCTGCGATATATTGTTGTTCAAACCCGCCCATATGCGGCGAAGATAAATAAATTCTGTCTCGGTTGGACATTTCGTTTCATCCCTTATCGTTATCAGTTTTGATTACTCTGGCCGGACAACCTACAGCTATTACATTCTCTGGTAAATGACGGATGACGCATGAACCGGCACCGACGAGAGTATTTCCCCCTACACGGATACCTGGTATAAGACTTGCACCTATCCCGATATGAGCACAGCGCCCAATCTGAACGTTGCCTGCCATATGTACACCTGGGGAAATATGTGCGAAGTCTTCTATTCGACAATCGTGATCTATAGTAGCCGCTGTATTAACAATGACGTGCTCGCCGACATACGCGTCGGCATTAATAACTGAATTAGGCATGATAACTGAGCCCTCTCCAATGAATGCACTAGGTGCAATTACAGCGCTTGGGTGAACAGCAGTTCCAAATTTGACTGCAGCAGCTTTTAATTGACTTACAATCTTCATTCTAGTTGCATTGTCTCCAATGGCTACAATGAACAGCGCTTCGGGATACAGAGATAATAGTTGATCAATCTGATTACGATTCCCCAAGATCGGAAATCCGTTCCATTTTTCTTCTTTGCAGCGGTCATCAAGAACTCCAATGATTTCTTCACCACAAGCCCGTAAAATATCGACGATGACCTTGGCATGTCCTCCTGCTCCAAAAACAATATAGCTCAAGGCCGATCCTCCTTAATAGGTAATGGTCTTTTGGATAAGCTGCTCTGACTTGGATGTTCGTTTCAATATATCCACGATGCGAGAGCTGGTGTTATCTCTACTGTAAATATTGTCGGCTGCTTTAACAATTTGCTGGAAAGGCTCAGACATTGCGTACATCATTGCAGAAGCCAATTCGAGCTCATCAGCTGCAATATCTATTGTGTTCGCAGAACGCTCTCTCCCTGTCTGGCGAGTTCCGATATTAATGACTGGAACATGAAAAGAAGCAGCCTCAATAATCCCCGATGAAGAATTTCCAATTAATATTTTTGCATTCTTCAATATCGTCAAATAATCAAGCTGCTCAAAACTGGTTACAAGATGCATCCCTTCTCTTGCAGCAAAACGATTATATATACCAACGATAGCGTCAGCTCCAGCATCCGAATTAGGCATCACACAGATTACCTCATTCTCACCAGCCAAAAGAACTTCTAGCATCTTACCAAGGATGCGCATATCCGCTTCTTCCGTGGTGACAGAATGGTAGGCGAATAACACATAATCGCCAGCTATATTAAGGTCGTATTTACGTTTCGTTCTCTCTAGCCCAGGCAGGGATGTATTCATCATCGTTTCAATTCTCGGAGCACCGACTACATGAATTCTCCACGGTTCTTCGCCAAGCCTGATCAGGCGCTCTCTGCTTCCATTTGTAGCCACAAAGTGAATGTGAGCCAACTTACTAATCGCATGCCGAACCGACTCATCAATCGTGCCGGATACTTCTCCACCATGTAAATGAACAAGCGGGATGTTCATGTGAGAGGATACAATCGCAGCTGCAAGCATTTCTCCCCGATCTCCTAATACCACGACGAAATCTGGCTCCAAAGCTTCTATGGCTTGCGTCATGCCCATGATTGCTATTCCAATAGAGCGAGACATATTGGCATGAGTAGATCCTTGCAGCAGACAGTCTACCTTGGCAGATACACGAAATCCGTCCTTTTGAATAGCGTCCAATGTATACCCATGCTGTGGAGATAAATGCATTCCTGTAGCCAACAGGTGGAGCTCCAGAGCACGCTCTTCCTCAATAGCCCGCAAAATCGGATAGTATATCCCATAATCAGCCCGCGTTCCGGTAATCACCAATACTTTCTTCATTGTACGTCATCCCATGACAACAAATAGTCTTCGTGTACATCCTTTAAAAGCTGCTTACCGATCAGATCATCATAATATTTAGGCTTTATTCCGGTGCCTGGGCGCTTGATGACCAGATCTTCTTGAGTTAATAACTGGCCTGCCTTTTTCGCTTTTGCCACCACTACACTTTTTCTTGCAACAGCTCTGGTGCTTTCCTCCGAGGGCATACACCTTTTAACACCATCCCCTAGAGCCTGCTCCACATTCCGAATCGCAAGAACCATCTTTGAAAAGTCAGCAGGCTCTAGTGAAGCCTTATGGTCAGGACCTGGAAGCGTTCGATCCAGCGTAAAATGCTTTTCGATAATTCTCGCTCCCAATGCCGAAGCCGCTACAGCGATCTCAATTCCGGCCGTATGATCCGAATATCCCGTGACCTTGTCAAAAGCGGTAGCTATTGTCTTCATAGCCAGCAGGTTAACATCTTCCAAAGGTGCCGGATAGTCAGAAGTACAGTGTAGCAATAGTACCTCGCTTTGTTTGAATGCTTGTAACGATTCTCCAATCTCATCCAGATTGGACATTCCGGTAGATAGAATAATCGGTCTTCCATAGCTATCGAGCTTCTGAAGGAAGGGAATGTTGTCCATATCTCCTGATCCAACCTTGAATGCATCAATCTGAATTGAATTCAGAAATTCAGCACTTTCTTCATCAAAAGGTGTAGAAAGGAAATCTATCCCTTTATCCTCACAGTACTTTTTCAAAAGAACAAAATCCTCAAAGCTCAATTCCAGTTGTTTTAACATGTCCAGTTGGGATTCAGCGGATTGAGTATTTTCCGTCTGATAATCAGCCTTCTGTGCGTACTTGGTTACCAGTTTTTCGCTTTTAAAGGTCTGGAATTTCACCGCATCGGCACCGCATGAAATCGCTTGATCAATACATTCAAATGCAAGCTCCAATGAACCGTTATGGTTTACTCCTACCTCTGCAATAATATAGATGGAATGGCTTCCCTTATTGGATAAGAAATTCTGCATGTTATATACTCCCTCCTTACTGCGAGGATTCCTTGTGGTTGGATTCTCTCCAAAAAAACTCTGCCATTTTTAAATCAAACTCGTCATCTATGTCAACAGATCGCTCTTTGGGCATTATGTAGCCATAATTATGACGTCCAACCGTAGTACCGCTGTTCATCAACAAATCTCTTTTTACGATATAGATGGCTCCATTTAGAGCATACAGCTCTTTCAGATCTTGTCTCCTCAAATGCTCCCTTTCACCCTTCAGATAAGGCGTAAGCTGTCCGTTATCCAACTCCCTTAGCAGGTAGGGCTGTGCTCCTGACAAAGTAACACTCTGCAGTGAATCAGCCTGATTACTTAAGAATAACGTATACGCCTCTGTGATATCCTTTGCATTTCGCAATGGAGATGTGGGTTGAAGCAGCATAATAACATCAAAAAATTGATTCTTGATCTGTTCATAAAATTCAACAGCATGCTTCAATACATCAATGCTCTTAGCCTCATCGGTAGCCAGCTCCGCAGGTCTTATAAATGGAACAGCTGCTCCGGCTTGACCTGACACATGGGCAATTTCTTCGCTATCTGTAGTAACTACAACTTCGTCTATACAACCACTGTTCAGCGCCGCTTCAATACTATACTGAATGAGTGGTTTACCATGTAATAATCTAATGTTTTTACCGGGCAGACCTTTTGACCCACCCCGAGCAGGAATAACCGCCAAGCATTTGTGATTACACATCATACAGCACCTTTTGTAAAACCCAAGCCATTCTGTTCAATCAGCTCTCGAATAGCTTTCGGAAAAATCCGTGGTGCAGTCATCGAAGAATATTCTTGACGAATCGCCTTTTGAAAACCAGCGTATTCCTGCTCTGCTGTGTGAAATAACGAAGGAATGATATACATTTCTCCGTTCTCCAACGCTCTTTCCGATTCCTCAAGCGACATTAGCTCTTCATATAGCTTCTCACCCGGCCTGATTCCGGTCTCAATGATTTTTCCACAATAGGGCTTACCGACCGCCTCTTCATACGAATCAACCAAGCATTGGGCCAAATCCGTAATTTTGAGAATCGGCATTTTCAGTACAAATACTTCTCCGCCCTGCGAATAGTGCGCCGCATCTACGACCAATTGAGCGGCTTGAGGAATAGACATCATAAATCGAGTCATCTCTGTATGTGTGACCGTCACCGGTATCCCTTTAGCAATCTGATCACGAAATAATGGAATAACGGAGCCTCTGGAGCCCATAACATTTCCAAAGCGGACACAAGAGAAGATGGTACGCTTGCTCCCTTTATACAAGTTGGCGGCAGAAATTAAACGTTCTGATAGCAGCTTCGTAGCCCCCATCGTATTCGTTGGGTTTACCACTTTATCTGTGCTTATGGCTACTACTTTTTCTACATTATGCTCAATAGCCGTCTCTATCAGATTTTGTGCGCCAATAACATTCGTTTTCACTGCTTCCATAGGGTTATACTCGCATGCAGGCACATGTTTGAGAGCCGCAGCATGAAAAATATAATCCACATCCTCCATGGCGTAGCTCAGTCTTTGCTTGTCCCTGATATCACCAATCAGATAGCGTACATTCGTAAATTCTTTTAATTCCTGCTGCAGATCAAACTGCTTGCTCTCATCTCTGCTAAAAATCCGTAGGGCTTTAGGGTTATACGATAAAATATTACGTACAATTTCACTGCCAATTGAGCCCGTACCGCCTGTAACCAGTACAATCTTGTTGGTAAACATATTAACCTCCGGAGTGTAAGACAATTAGTTTTTTAAGTCAATGCATCGCTGTTTGATTTTCTGTCCACACGTTGAATCGATTCCAATAACATTTCTTCGAGTATTGGAATTTGTGCTGTGATATCCTGCAGCAGATTACCCAGATGCTCATAGATTAGATCAGACTTCCGGGTCAACTGATGTTCTGTCACAATCACAGGGAGTACCTGATCAAAACGTGCAATTTGGATAGGGATAATAGACTCAAATATAGGTGAGAACCATTCCCTGTTCGCAATTGATCCCCACATCTGCTCTATGGATTCCACCATACTTTGAGCCTTTGCTGGTTTAGTCCGGCTAAATTCGCGTATTTTTTTCATCAGCTTATGAATTGCTGTAATCTCAGAACGTACATTGGAAAGATCTTCGACTGTCGCTATCAGCTTATCTCTGACATCTAGCACCTTATTCATATCAGCAGCAATCTTTTTTTTATTTATTAAATCGGCTATTGCATTAGGATCAACAGATTCTGAAGCTAACCATTTATATATCTCTTCCATCGGTTCGTATGGGGCTCCCTCAATCACTGCACCATTTCGAGTTGAATTGACGAATTCAATCCTTGGAAGAGCAGTAATCAGATTTTCAAGCCCATCCTTCATCAGGGAAAAGCTCTCATCTATAGTGTTGTATGTCCCCTTTACATTTAGCACTTTTTTAGGTGCTTCGTGCACAATCTTATCTGTAGTTTCGGCTGCAAAGTGCTCTATCCCATCTGCATAAAACTTGTTATCAGGGAACGACAAATCCTGGCCTGCAAGTATGATCCGTTTAGCCCCTAGACAGGCTGCAACTTGTATAGCCGTTCCTGCAACCGTTTCTGTAGGGGATATAAAGAGCTCCTCTTTACTGAGTCCAAAGAAATACTGAGATACAGCATCACTTTTCATAATACTGTGAACTTTCCCCGCGCAGTTCTGATCAGAAATTTCATAATAAGATGAGGAGGTAAACAATAAAGGCTGTTCCCTTGCTACAGAAGAAGCAAAGATCTTCTTATTGACTGGATGACCATCCATAATAACAGCAAGGTGAGGCTGTATTCCATGCTTTATTAATGCCTGAATGCTGGAGCCTGCTGAAATAATCAATACATGAGGACGTAATTTTTTCAGCCATTCGATATCGTCCTGTAAAGATGGACCCGATGATACAACAACTACTGTTGAACCTTCAAAAGCATAAAAAAGTCGCTCAATGGAAGGACTGTATAAAACATCAGAAAGGTGATAAAGATAATTCCGAGTCCATTCTTCTCGAAAACGATTCTCTGTATGTTTATCTACCAAGAAGCTATGACGATATTCCTGAAATTGTCCCTTTACTTCACGTAGCTTACTCATATCATCTGATAAATACTTACGCAGCGCGATAAACCCCAAATCTTCCATCATGTAACTACTCAACATATGAAACATCATATTGAGCTGAGACTCACCAACGGATAGCCAGTACAAATTGGGATGCCCCAGCAAAAGACTGAGGTCATACTCCGTCACGGCCTTCCGAAAAAGCTGCTCATCCGGCTCGTATACAAACAGCCAGTGATTTGGGTACAATTCGAGGAGATCAGCAATACTGAGTCCCCGTTCAAATCCATATACAAAAATGATTTTCCCGTTTCCAATAGCCCCTTCAACAGCATTAAGCCAAGCCGTATCTCTTTCAAAAGATTCATTAAACAAAGATGTAGATAATTCATTATCCGATATTCCTTTTATTTTCGTTGCAACATGAGGAAACCTCTGCTCTAGAATTGTATGGTTTATTTGTAGTTGAGACAAGGTAATACCACCGTTTCGCAATAATATTTGTTAATTAGTATATCGGATTTACTCTTAATGGAATGAACCTTTTCACAAAAAATACCCCCATTCTAAATCGAATGGGGGAGACGGGACTGACGTTCCATCATGTATCTTTTATTTTCGATGATCAATAAACAAACTGTCTACGGAATAAGATTTCTGGTATGCATGCTGCTGCACACGAATGGCTCCACGTTTCTCCATCCAATGACCTGCTTCATCCTTAAGTTCATGCATACGCTGTAAAATTACCGAATCGTGACTTAAAATATCACGAATTTTCTGCTTATCATTTTCCGTTATCAACGGCAGAAAGGACTGCATCTGTTCTACTATGCGCTGCCTTTGATCTGCAAACTGTTCAAACTCTTCCTCACTTAAATTTATAAGGTTAGATAACACTGCTTCTGTCCTATGTTGCAGTTCTTCAAGGAGTACTTGCATATTAGAATCTGCCATTACACACTACCAACTACACCAGGCATTTTCATGGCTTCCAACCAAGCTTCCCGTAGGTCAGTCAAATGTTCCAGCACTTCTTGTGCCGGAGCGGCTATTTTGTGAACATTCGCCTCGATCAACTCATGCAGCATATATTCATACACTCGCAATAAGTCATGGGATATTGGATACTCAAAATTCAACGCAGATATCAACTCGTGTACAATAGCCTGCGCTTTACACAAATTATTATTTGCTTTCTCGTTATCCTTATTCTCTATCCCCTCAATCCCCGCACGAACGAAACGAATAGCCCCATCGTACAGCATAATCAGCAATTTAGGCTTGGATGCAGTTTGCGCTTGAGTCTGCCGGTATTTCTGATAGGGTGTATTGATCAATTGTAAAACCTCCTTTATGACGACATGCCTGTAAGATTCGAAGATGTACTATTATACTTGCTTATTGCCGTTTCCATCGCGGTGAATTTTTTGTAATAGTTGGTTTCAATCATCGTTAGACGGCTTGTCATGGCAGTAATTCGACGGTCCAGACTCAATAATTGCTCTCCCATTGTGCTCGTAGAAATAAATGAAGCGGTTAGTTCCTTACTAACTTTTGAAGTACCGGCTGTATCGGCCATTCTTTGAAGTGAGGTATTCGAAATCTTTTTAAGTTTAGCAAGCACACCATCTTGCTGTGTATATTTATTAGTTAACAGGGTACTTGAGTCCTGTTTCCCGAAAAAGTTCGTGACAATATCCGGGTCTTTTTCAACCGCTGCACGCAATTTGTCTGCATCCAAAATTAGCTTACCTTTAGTATCATACGTCCCCGTAGTGATTCCAAGCTCAGACATCATTAATGGCTTATTCTTACCATTTGCATCAACTCTGCCGATATCTACGCCTTGAATCATGGCATTACGCATTTCAGATAATGTATCCTGCAGGATAGGATCGTTTCTAAGCATGCCACTCTTGGCCTTGTTTGTCCAGAGCTTGACTTCATCATCGCTCATATCGGCTTTTTGTTCCGTCGTAAGCGGAGCGTATTTTTTAAATCTCTCCTCACTAACCTTGCCATTGAGTGTAGCGAGAACATCATTATATGCATCGACAAAACTTTGAATATTTTCCACAATCTTATCGGTATCTTTGGTAGCTTCGATCCTTGTCGCAGCACCACCGGCTGCCTTCAGCGTAATATCAATGCCATTAATGGTAAAATTATTAGATGACTTTTTGACTTCAAGTCCATTTACCTTTAGCACAGCATCGGTTCCGTTTGTCGAAGACAGTTTAAACTCACTACTAATTTGAGCATCGATATTGAATGCTTGGGAACCGGTGGCTTTACTTGTTAATGACAAACCAGACTTGGCATCGTACAGAGCAGTTACTCCAGCCTTACTGTTATCATTAATTTTTTTGACAAATGATTCAATCGTTTCGTTTGCATCCACATCAATGGTGGCCCCACCAACCTGAACCGTACGAGCTGCCCCGTCTGCAAATGCAAGCTCAGTGCTTGCCTTTGCAGACCATGAGCTGTCTGAGACAGATCTTGCAGCAGTAGCAAGATTTGTTACCGAGATATCCAATACTCCACTGGCAGACGATGAAGCTGATGCAGTCAACGCGTCACTATTTCCCGTTACTGTTACTTTCTGCGGATTCATTGAAGCAGTACGGCTTAATGTCGTGAGTTTATCTTGTAGAAATGAAACAATTTTAGTACTGGACTCACGATAGTTTTCTCGTTTCCATTCCATTAGCTGCTTTTGTTGATTCAGCTTATCGAGCGGTACACGCTCAGCAGTCATCAGCTTTTTGACCACTGCATCAATATCCAGGCCTGAGCCTGAGAGACCACTTATTCTAGTTACCATGATTGTATGTCCCCCTATACTTTTTTATCAATAATGATTCCTGCAATTTCCATCATTCTAGCGGCTATATCCAAAATTTTCTCGGGAGGTACCTCACGAATCAGATCGCCAGTTTCCTTGTTCATCACTTTTATCATGATTGCATGTGTCTTTTCATGCACAGAGATCTCAAATGTCTTCTGTGGGCCTTGAATAGCATCAATTGCTTTCTGTAGTTCCAAAACTGCTTCCTCATGTGTCGGCTGTTTCTGCGCTGTACTACCTATATTGGTTGTTTGGACAGCATCTTGTGCAACAGAATAATTTGTTTCGGCATCTGAAGGGGCTCCACGTTGTATTCCTGCTGATGGCTGAATCGGCAACAGATTTCCAGTGCTAGAGGGGATCATCGAGTCCATAGAATAACCTCCATTCATAGTTTTAGACACAATAAAACCGTTCTGTATTTGAAATGCCAATACATTATATATCGGTAAATGAGTACAATTATTTACGAAAAAGCTAAAATAAAAACAAAAAAAGATCCTGCGAGAAGCAGAATCTTTTTTTGCAAACTTATGTCGTTTAAAATTAACGCAGCAACGACAGTACGCCTTGTGGCGCGGAGTTTGCTTGTGACAACATGGATTGCGAAGCTTGCAGCAAGATGTTGTTTTTGGACAGAGCAACCATTTCTTTTGCCATGTCAGTATCACGAATACGGGATTCGGAAGCTGTCAGGTTTTCAACAGTTGTGCCCAAGTTGTTGGAAGTGTATTCCATACGGTTTTGCATAGCACCCAGGTTCGCACGTTGCTTAGCAACTTTTTCAATTGCTTTAGTTGTAGCAGACAAACTTACTGCAGAAGTAAGACCACGGATATCAGTGGAATCGATACCTTTAATAGTAAGAACGAACGCGTTATCATCAGCTTGGATTTTAACGCTTCCACCGGAAATCGCAATACCGTTGAATTTAGTGTTGGACAGGATTGCATCAATTTGACCGCCCAATTGACCAAGTTCTGCTTTGATGTTGGATTTATCGCCAGCGCTGTAAGTATCATTGAGTTGTTGAACGCTCAGCTCTTTCATACGAGTCAACATGGAGGATACTTCGTTCATTGCACCCTCAGCTGTTTGTGCGAAAGAGATACCATCTTGAACGTTACGTTGTGCTTGTTCCAGACCACGGATTTGACCGCGCATTTTTTCGGAAATAGAGAGACCAGCAGCATCGTCAGCTGCACGGTTGATACGCAGACCTGAAGACAATTTTTCCATGTTTTTACTTGCTGCTGAGTTGTTCAATTGCATGTTACGGTGTGTATTTACTGCAGGTAAGTTGTGATTGATAATCATTTTAAATTTCCTCCCTGAAATGGTTTGATTCCCACATCCTTGTGGTATAAGCGTCTTCACAGGTCGGCCGCCCTGAAGAATTACCGCTCTAAATTATATATCGACCCTGAGAGTAGATTTGTTTATAGCATTTCGACTTTTTTTCGAAATATTTAATTAGTAAGTGAGCACTTTATGTTTTAAAACAAAATCGATAAATTAAAATACTACTAGCTTCATATAAGACCGACATACCAAACCGTATACATTATCGTTAAGTCGTCAAACTCGAATCAGGAATTCCTCTCCTTCATCGCGCTCATAGCACTTTGAATGGCATTCGTATCCATAACCGCAAATTGATTATTTTGCTGAATAGCCTCAAAGACTTCCTTTCGATAGATATCAATATCCTTAGGAGCAGAAATACCAATTTTAACGGTATCGCCTTCGACAGAAAGAACAGTGACAACAATATCATTCTGAATTACAATGGATTCGCCCTTTTTTCGTGTTAATACCAGCATTAGGACTCACCGCCTTCGCTTGACTCCGTTCTATTCCATAATGGGTGCTTAATTGTATACTTTGTATTCTGTAGAATAATTTGCTTTCCTGTATGGTGTTCAATATTAAAAATTAAAGGGGCCAGCAAATTAACCGTTGTTTTGGATTGATCACTGTTCCATGTACAGATACATCGTACTGATATCTGTTCCTGACTTGTAATTCCAATATCCTTCAGGGCATCATCAGATAGCTCAAATTCATAATCTTCAAAAAAATCAAATGGATTTACGGTAATAAAAATAGTAGCTGGCTGCTCTACTGCACTAAAAAGGCTAAATAATTCATTATGCTCCTGTAGTTGAAATTCCCGAAGTTGTTCAAATCCCGGTATTCCTTTCGGAAACACATAAAGAGCAGTATTTGTACCTTGGGTTTCTTCATCTAACTTCTGTTTTGGGGTCATTAGTAACTCCTCCTGTATATAGTAACAAAAAAGCTACGGACCATTCGTCCATAGCTTAAGATTACAGATGTCAAAGATAAAATCAACTCATAAAGTCCATCAGAGATGGCTGCATGATTTTAGCAGATGATTTCAGGGCAGCCTCGTAAATGGTTTGGGCAGATGTAGCTTGAATCATCAGACTAGCAACATCAGCATCCTCCGTTTTAGCTTGAAGTGTCGTCAAATTTAAGTTGCGGTCATCCAAACGGGATTGTATCAGTTCAACCCGATTCGTGCGTGCACCCACTTCAGACAGACTTGTCTGCATTTTAGTAAAACGGGATTCAATACTTGTAAGTTGACCTGATATTGCTGCAGTATTACCGCTGCTCAGCGCAGAAGATAGATCATCCATGATCTTAAAAACATTATCGGCTTCTGTTGATTTCCCAAAAAAATCACTGCCGGAAGTGTTAACCCGAAACGCATCTTGATCCCCGACTGCATAACTAACAGCAGCTTGATCTGGATTAATCTGATCATAACTTGTTACCGTAGCTGATAGTTGATACGGAGCCTGATCATAATTCTGACCATTAAAGACATATTTCCCGCGAAGTTGACTATTGCCGATATTAACCAGTTGTTCTTTCAATTGATCTACTTCCAGCTTAATCGAATCCCGACCTGATTGAGGAAGCGTTTCGGTTGCACCCTCCACTGTCAACTCTTTAAGCCGTTTCATTACATCACTAGCCTGTTGCATAGTCGTATCAGTAAAATCTAACCAGCTAACAGCTGCATCTGAATTGGTCTTGTATTGTTCATTTGAAGCCAGCTCAGCTCTATAACGTAAAGCATAGGTTACTCCTACCGGATCATCTGAAGGTTTATTCAACTTACGACCTGTAGAAATTTGGTTTTCCATTTTACCCATATTACTATTATTCCGATTCAGGTTACTGAGCAGTTGCATATTGGTCATTCCTGAGGTTACTCGAATTGGCATAGCTTACTCCACCTTCCCATTATACTAGAGACCTACGCGGCCTGTACCATTAATCAGCTTATCCAACAGTTGGTCAAAAGTTGTCATGAAACGGGAGGCTGCACTGTAGGCATGTTGAAACTTGATCATATTTGACATTTCTTCATCCAATGATACCCCGCTGACGGATTGACGATTCATGTCCACTTGCTCAGTCAATAGCTGTGCATTCTGCGATTGACGCTCCGCTTCCTGAGTTTGGACGCCCAACTGTCCAACAATCGAACTGAAAAAGTCATCTACAGTGGTAGTTTGAGCTTGGGTCGTATTAAAACCAAACTTTACATTTTTCAGGCTCGCCATAGCCAATGCCAAAGCATTATTACCTACGGTTACCTTTTCATTGGCTGTACCCGTTCCATCTACCCGCAAAGAGCTGGCAATTTTGTTCGGGTCATCTTGTATATCCTTGCTCAATGTAATATTGCCCGCAGTAATAGCAGCTCCATCTTTGGAGGTGAAGAACGCCCCCCCCTTTGCTGGTGTCGTACCACTGAGTGTATATCCCAACTGATGGAGTCCATTAATTCCTTGAACAGTTACTTTTAAATCCGCCGTCAAGGTTCTGTTGTTATTCGCATTTGAATAAGTAACCGCTGTATTGTTGACACCTGAATTCAATACCGTTCCCTCAGGCAAAACTGTACCAGCAGGTAAGGTGATTTCAATGTTACCATTCGCCAGCGTATTAGCCAGCTGATCCATTTGATTTTTGTAATCTGCAACATATTTATCGCGGGATAAAATCATACCGTAAACTTCGCCGCCAGTTAACGTTCCACCCTGATATGCAGCTTCAAGACCAGCCGCCGTAACAGCAGTTACCTCTGTGCCCGCAACAGCTATTTGTCCAGCCACCGTTACCTGATAACCGGTATCCAACTGAGTTACCTGCACATTCGCAAGTTTGGACAACTTATCAACTGCATAATCCCGCTGATCCCGCAAGTCATTCGGATTATCTCCAAGCTGTTCTAGCTTGTATATATTACCATTCAGATCCGCTATAGATTGCAATAACGAATTCATCTCGCTTGTTTTTAGTGTAACGTTATTAGTCAAATCAGAACTGAGTGCATCCAGTTGTTTGCTGGCCTGATTCATGGCATCCGTCAAAGCGAGTGTGGTCTCTTTTACAATTTTGCGATTCGTAACATCTTGAGGATCTTGGCTCAGATCGGACCATGCATCCCAAAAGTTATCCATGACCTTACGGATACCTGTGTCCGAGGGCTCATTCATAATGGTCTCAAGCTTGTTCAGCGTGTCATAACGGATATCCCAACCACCTTGAGAAGAACTTTCGTTACGATACTGATCATCTAAAAACGTCTGACGAATACGCTCAATAGCAGTGAATTCAACCCCTGTCCCCAGTTGGCCTCTTACAACGGAACGATTCAAACCATAGGCTTCCATAGAGTCGGTGGCCTTCATACTGACCACTTGTCTGGAATAACCAGCCGTGTTGGCATTTGAGATATTGTGTCCAGTAGTATTTAGTGCTGCGGTTTGTGTGTTTAAGCTTCTTTTCGCTGTTTCTATAGCATGAAATGTTGAGACCATGTTTTCCTCCTTTAGTTAGGCGCGTGTATCAAATAATCCCGCTCGTACAGTTGATGTACTTTTATCAGCCGGACGCTGGTACACTGGTTCCGATTCCGCATAATATGACATACTCTCAATGGAAAAATCAATATAGGAAAGCGCCTGATGTATAAGCTGTTGATTCAACTCATTTAGTTTTTTCAATTCTTCGAGCGTATTTGCAAGTTTTTTTTGAATTTGCATAAGTCGCTGCTTGTCTTCTAGATCAAACACGAGACGAGACAATTCCGTTATATTGAGATTCAGCTTGGATTTAATACCACGCTCCTGCAAAAATTCATACACTACCTGCATGCGCCGTTCATCCAACTGCTCTATATGTCTGGAAAGCTTCGATTCCTGATTCATGACTAAAATGAGCTGATCTACCTTATTAGATATCAGTGCTTCTTTCTTTTGAGTTCCTAGTGCAATCAACTGCTCATGAGCCTCTCTCAGCTGCTCCAGCACATCAATCAGGCGCTCTAAAGGCATATTTTACTTCACCTAGCTTTCGGAAGACTGTTTGAAGTAAGGCAACAGCTTCTCGGCAATTTTGTCTGCATCCACACGGTAGGTTCCAGAAGCCACTTGCTGCTTAAGCTCCTGAATCTTTTTAACTCGATCTGTATCGCTGCTGCGGTTCAGCATTTCCATTGCTTCCGGGGAGATGGAAACCTCATCCTTGCGGCGAGATTTCTTTTGCTCCTCTTGGCGCCCTGTTTCAATATTTCGCTGGTATGGATTGATCGCTCCGATGCGGTTGGTCTCGTTAATTTTCATAACTTCCACCTTCCTTAGTTATTTGATATGGTCAGAATGTTTCAGACGACATAGCGTCGAACATAGTTCGTATTCTTTATTTTGTGCATGTTTGCTAAAAATAAAAAAACCGATAAGCTCTATAAAGATTATCGGCGGTATTTGAAACTTTTTGAATAGCTAAACGTGTTTTTAATTCCCCTGTACTACTTTTCACGGAGTTTATCAATTGCGCTGTAGGCACCTTTGCCCATATTGTTACTTTGCTCCTGATTACTGCTTTCACGCGCGGCCTGATGCAGGTCTTTGGTCAGTCTTGTTCGACAAGAATCGCACATGTGTCCTTCACGAATCGGTATTCCGCATACTTCGCAAGGATACGTCATATTGGGTGCATTAGCAATGGAAATGCGCCCCTCACGTATAAATGTCGTGATTTGCTTAACGGATACCTCAGTAGCGTCAGAAAGCTCATGCATATTAATCCCTTTATTTTCACGTATATGTTTGACGCAGCGCTCATATTCAAGCTCGATTTCTTTAATACAATTCTGGCAGATTCCTCTGACATTCATAATAAACAGCTTTCCACAGCGGGGACAGTTATCCAAATTCATCCTCTGCAGCGCCCCTTTCCAATTTCCGGTCTCTAATTACTTTTATCCTTACATTACCTTATACTGAAGAGCCTCGTCTAGCGAATATTTCAAAAAATATTCTCAGATTTTACACAACTACACATTTTGTACGTTATCATAATTAAAATATAGATGATAATACTCCAGCAGCGAAATTTTCTCTACATCTATATGTATCGTTATTCAAATGACATACAAACTAAGGAAGCCAACGAACCTTTACATCTCAGCCTATGGTATGTATCTATTTATCGTCAAAAAAGGCAACTTATTTAAGGTTAAAAATAAAATAAGCGCCATTCCAGTAATTTTCGGGAATAGCGCTCCATTATAATTAAATTAGCTATATATGAATATGATCAAACGTAGAAATGCAGATCAAGCCAAGGGGAAAACCGGGCGAAACAATCCTCAGAAGAATTCATGTTCACCTGTGCCCCGAATGCTATCAAGCAAATGCTGTAAATCCGGGGGATCGGCGCCCATACGAATGCTCCGCACATGGAGTGTGGGGATTCATAAATCTTATGCAACTATCCTCATTTCAATTCATAAACTATCTGAAATCAAGATAGATGCAGTATTGAAAATTTGCAGCCCAAAAAAAACAAACAATTATTCAAAAAAGCATTGTTTTAATAGAGGCCTTCCCGTATACTAAAGTCAAACACTTGGTTTAATAAACACATATTATTATGCATTTATAATAATAATTATTTATTTGTGTTTGTTTGTGGCACTTGCAGTTCTTGACCCACTTTAATCAGGTTGTTAATTTTAACCAGCTCTTCGACAGTAACGCCGTATTTTTCTGCAATAGAAGCCAGTGTATCGCCGTCTTGAACATTTACTGTGATTGTATTTACAGTAGCTGGTGTTTCAGTTGTAGTAGTTGTTGCTGGTTTTGTAGTTGTTGTTTGATTGTTGTTCTCAGTAGCTGGTTGAGCTGGTGTTGTAGCTGCTTCTTCTTCAGTAGCTTTAATTCCAAAAACCTTTTCTTCAAATGCTTTTTGTGCTGCTTCTTGTTGTTGAATGATCAGTTGCTCTTCAGCATGATCTTTATCACGATCCTGTCCTGATGCTGCCATTACTTGACCTGTTGCAAATGGGCTCAGCAAGGATACTGCACCTAAGCTAACTGCCAGCATACTAGATACTGCTACTTTTTTCATTACGTTTTTCATGATTTTTTCTCTCCTCTTTTTTAGCTTTAAATTTTAATTAACTGCTTTACTACTGAGCGAGACACTCCCAATGTCCGCTCTGTTTGTCGTTAGCCAACTCATTACCAATTCATGTTAGCTATCAACAGATAGAAATTGTACTCCTATTTTCCAAAAAAATCAACCTCTAAATTGAAATATTCTTAATTCATCCCTCACTTCCTTACTTTTTGTTTGTCTCTATATTTTTATTATATATCTCTTTCTAGCTCGTTGTCAAATTCTGCTGATTTCGTGGTGTAAAAGAACTCTACTCTACCTAATTAG
The DNA here is from genome assembly GCF_000236805.1 of Paenibacillus peoriae KCTC 3763. Taxonomy (GTDB): domain Bacteria; phylum Bacillota; class Bacilli; order Paenibacillales; family Paenibacillaceae; genus Paenibacillus; species Paenibacillus peoriae. The sequence goes on from NZ_AGFX01000047.1 coordinate 132,023, forward strand.
GCCATTTTTGAGACAATTTCAATCTTTATTTCATAGTTTCAAAACAATCCCTCCACGACAAATACAGAAAATTTAGACTTATGATCTTGCTAAAGTCAGGCAAAAAATAGCCAAATGTACTCCTTGCTCTGCTGCCTCTTCACCCAAAACACGCGCACATGCCTGCAAGGTGCTACCTGTTGTATAAATATCGTCTACAAGCAAAACAGTAACAGACTGCATCCTCGCTGATGTATATCGAGAATCGGCTTTTAAAACAAGAGACTTCAACAACTTTGCCATATCAGGGATAACAGCAAAGGCATTATCCATTGAGCTTATGCGTTCCTTTTTGGTTTTAAAGCTCTGTTTGCCTGTATCTTGTGGACGAGCAAGTAAAGATACGAAAGGAAGCTTATTCCGCCGGGCAATTTCTTCCGCCAAAACTTGAGCCTGATTGAAGCCCCGTTCTGCCAGTCTTGTCTCACTTACCGGAACACAGGTCACAACGTCTACATTCCACAGAGATCGTTTGGGAACAGAACCGCCACGGCCTGTAAACTCATGTCTCATCGCCCGATAGGCTCGGTTCATTATCTCACCCAACGCAGAAGCATACTTTTCATTCCCACGATATTTGAACTGTCCGATCCATTCTCTCATCATCGGCGTATAGCTGATTGCACTTCGATTACACACATAGTAACGTGCGGATGGAACAAGCCTTAAGCAATCCGGACAAAATGTCGGGCGCCCGCAATGAACACACCGAATTTTATAAATCCAAGGAATTTGAACTGAACAAGAAGTACAAATCCCGGAGTACTCGGAAAAATGCCCTGTGAGAGTGTTACAAGAGATACATGTTTGTGACTGACGATGGAGCAGCCAATTCATAAAAAGGCGGGTTTTGGAAATCATCCCCATACCAGAATACACCTTTCTTGGTAGCTTACGTACCGACATGGTTTTAGGTTTCATATTTCTAAAAAAACTTTTTTTATTTACTGCATTTAATGCTTTATCTCCTTCAGATAGCCCTTTTTTCGTGCTAGTGTATTCATGCGTTGAATCTGTCTAATTGCTCTCTTTTGACCACGAGTCCATTGGGGAGATGTAAAAATAACGCCACCACACGGGTCATCCTTGGATCTTCCCGCGCGGCCCGCCATTTGGACGAGAGATGCCTCATCAAAAAGGTTGCTATCCGCGTCCAGTATGTACACATCACTTCGTGGAACCGTCACGCCCCGCTCTAATATAGTGGTCGTAACCAGTACACGTATTTCAGCAGCTCGGAATAAACGTACTTTAGCGGTTCGCTCTCCATCCTGTGATGAGGTACCCGCAATAGGAACATCAGGTAAGTGTTTGATCAGCAGCTCTACAAGACCCTGAATATGTGCAATTCGTGTCACAAACAAAAAGATCTGGGCTCCACGTTGTATAGATACACGCAGGTGTTGAATCAAGGAAGCGGGAAGCTGAGCTTTTTGCAGCCACTGCTTCACTGGAGCAGTCCCCAAGCGAAATGGAACAGGTAAAGGATGACGATGAAAACGAACGGGAACCTTGGCGTGTGGCAGCCAGCCGCGTGCAGCCTCTTTCTGCAGAGCATGCGGTGGCGTAGCAGACAAATAGATAAACTTGCCCTCCGGCTTGCATACAGCTTGTGCAGCAAAAGCGAGCATAGGATCATTGTGATAAGGAAACGCATCAATCTCGTCAATCACTACCAGATCAAAGGCATGTCGATAACGCAATAGCTGGTGTGTCGTTGCCAGTGTCAGCTGTCCTCTTTGCCAACGTTCTGCGCTTCCTCCATAGAGCGTTACCATGCTAGCCTGGGGAAAAGCAACTGCCAAACGAGGTGCCAGCTCCAGTACCACATCCCGGCGCGGTGTTGCTACAAGCGCTGTCCCTCCGCGCTCCAACACATGCTGTAAGAGCGGAAACATCATCTCCGTCTTGCCTGCGCCAGTCACGGCCCAGAGCAGAAAACGTTCTGCCACAGGATCGGGTACTTGCCGAACAGCAATCCCCCAAACACGCTCGCCAGATTTGGGCGAAGGCTGCCCGCTGCGGGCAAGAGTGCTGCCATGTGCAGCGGCAGCACCTGAGCCCCGGCGCGCAACCATGCCGCGCCGGAACAATGCGTGCGCCCGTTGCCAGTGGCCTTCCGGGCGAGAGCATTCCCGCACCCCGCCGGGTGGTGCGGACAAAAAGCGCAGTGCCGCTTCGGCAGCGGCACGTTGCGCAGGGCTCAGCCCCCAGCGGTCGAGTTCCGCCGTCAGGGCTGCTGCTGCCGTGCGCGGCACGGCGGGTTTCGCTGCACTGCGCAGCAGCAGCGAGCATTCACGGCTGCGCCCAAGTGCGAGACAAGTCTCGCAGTAGGCGCACGCCTTGCGTCCACACGATGCGCAGCTCGTTCGGTGCACCATCCCGCTGCCACAACGGTTGCAGCGGAGTTCATTTGCACGCGCGGCGGACCAGCGCGCACGTGGTGCGGGGGCGAGGCCAGCAGCAAAGCTGAGCCGGCCTTGCAGATATGCTAGTTGCGCAGCCGAGCGCCAAGCACGCTCCAAACCTGGCGCTGCCTCCGCCAACAACGCTTCGGCTTCCGGTACGAGCAACTGGCGTCCTGTTAGCAATTCAACCAACTCATCTGCTTGGCGTGCCACACACTGCATATCCAGTTCGTCAATTCCACCGCAGAGTTTCTTTTTTTGAATAAAACGTAATGCTCCTTGTATTTCTCGTCTTTCCCCCTCATTTTCTGCACCAGAAATCCAGCCTTGTACATGATCCCAAATGCATATATGATCTGTTTCTCCAGTTAAAATTCGTTGTCCGCCAAAAGGTTCTAGTGACAGCTCATTCTTTAGGTTGGAAAGAATATATCCCCACCACTGTTTATTCCCCCATCGCTTCATATCCGCTAGTTCCTTGAATGTTTCACACAGCTTTATTCCCCAAGACAATGGAAGCCCTTCCCCTAATAACACCCACCTTTCGACAGCATTCTTCTGTCCCTCATTTCGATGCATCCACCATGTCATATCTACTCGAATATCTACAGACAATCGTAGATTCCAATGCCCCATATACCTAACCGCATACACAGCAATTTTCATCGTATATCCCTCCCGCCTATCACGGTCATTTTTTCTGCTTCTTATCACACCAGATAAAAACAAAAAAGCACACTCCCATGGCCTATAGCCTGAAGTGTGCTTCACATCAATCGAACCTCAACAAGATCCGTACCATCTTGCATATGCAATTGCTTATAAATATTTATATCCGATTTTGAGCCTTGTGTCCACAATTCCCTGTCATTAAGGAACAAGTGGGGTATCTGCCAACGGGTTGGCTGCTCTAAGATCAATAACAACCTGCTTTTCACCGCCTGACTTCGGTAAAACCGGGTTCCCCGGTGAGAAACGACGTGAAATAACCGAAATTTCCATATGGCTATAACGCACCATCCGTGTCAGAATCGGCAGCGTGTCGTCCATGGACTCATCATCCAGTACCGTCACATGCAGCGGCCTCCGGTGTAGCCAAGCAAGTATGCTTAACGAACGCATCACCCATTCCACACGATCTCCGTCATTGGACGTAATCACAATATAGCGGGTCGCACGATGCTCCGGAGATAATGAGTGCGCATCTTCACCATTGCGATAAGCCTGAACCGCCTGTCGTATATACATGAGATGCACGACCGCGGCTCCTAGACCGTATATAAGCAATATCCAAACCAAGTGAGCCGTCACGAAGGTTCCACCTCCTCCTATAGCGACAATATATGCCGTATAACAGGAAGAGGTGTCACGGTTATGTACTGGGTTTCAAAGACTACACTTTACAGCGTAACCCATCCGTATTTGATCGAGTTAATAACCGCTTGTGTTCGGTCGTCAACCTCCATTTTTTGCAGAATGCTGCTGACATGGTTTTTGACCGTTTTTTCGCTAATGAATAAATATTCACCGATCATTTTGTTGCTCTTGCCTTCAGCCATCAAACGCAGCACTTCAGCCTCACGGCGGGTCAGCGGATTATTTTCGCCTGCAACAAACTTCACGCCTGCTTCCTTGGTATGACCCTCAGCCATAGCCCCGGTTTCATTCAGGTAGGTCATCCGGCGGAGCTGCTGAATAAGCTTACCCGTTACCTTCGGATGAATAAACGCATATCCTTCATGAACCGAACGAATTGCGTTAATAAGGGACTCGGCCTCCATATCTTTTAACAGATATCCGTTGGCCCCCTTGCGCAACGTTTCGAATACGTAGCTTTCATCATCATGGATGGACAAGATGATCACTTTGACATCCGGGAACATCTCGCGCAGCTTTTCAGTTGCCTCTACACCATTTTCAATTGGCATATTAATGTCCATCAGAACAATATCCGGTTTCTCTACGTTACAAAATTCCAGCACCTGGATGCCGTCGCCGCATTCTCCGATGACCTCAATGTCATCCTCCATATTCAAAATACGTTTAAGTCCTTCACGGAACAACTGATGATCGTCCGCCAAGAGAACTTTAATCGGTGCATTACTGATTTCTTGATTTTCCATTTTGTTACTCCTTTCCCTTTTCCACGTTGGTTGGGATATGAATCACTATCTTGGTGCCCTGATTCTCAGCTGATTCGATCTCCATTCTCCCCTCGAGCAGTTCAACCCTTTCCCGCATACCAATCAGACCAAAATGCCCATGATCTTTGCTTTTTTGCTGGAAGAGCTCTGGCTTGAAGCCCAGACCATTATCCTGTACCACGATTTTTACAAGCTGCGCCTGATAGGTAATCTCAACAAGTACATAGGTAGGATAAGCATGCTTGGCAGCGTTGGTCAAAGCTTCCTGAATCAGACGGTAAATGGCTGCTTCCATCGCGGAAGAGAGACGGTGTTCCTTGCCCCTTGTTTCAAAAAGCGCTCTAATCTTCGTTTTTTCTTCAAAATCCTGCACATATTTTCGGAGTGTCGGAATAAGCCCCAGGTCATCCAGGGCCATAGGACGCAGATTGAAAATGACCTTTCGCATTTCCTCAAGACTGGAGCGAACTTGTTTCTTCAAGTCTACTATTTCGTCCTGAACCATCTTAAATTCCTGCTTGGCGATCATTCTTTCCACAATTTCCGTCCTAAGCACTAGATGTGCAAGGAGTTGCGCAGGTCCATCGTGAATTTCACGTGATATGCGCTTACGCTCCTCTTCCTGAGCCAAAATAATTTTGAGACCAATAAACTGTCGATTTTTGGCCGATTCGATGATCCGCGTCACTTGTCCCAGCTCACCTGACAAATACTCCAGCACGACACCCATCTGTGAACCAATGGTTTCGGCGCGCTCGACAGAAGCCTCGACACTTTGGGCCCGCTTTTGCAGATCATCTCTTCTGGCTTTAAGATACATTTCCTTCTCGCGAAAAATCATCACATCGAGCTGAAGCTGTGTCGCCTTCTCATAAGCCTGCTTGATATCTTCTTCTGAATAGCGGACAAAGTCACGGCTGACCTCAGTCAGCCGAATGCGGGACCGCCGATAATTCATTTCCAGCTGGTCCACTTTTTCAATCGTTTCCGCCGTTTCCTTTAGGACACTTTGAAGCTCCTGATTTAACGTGACCAGCTCGGTCCGGGCCGTGTCCAATATTTCGAACATCTGATATTTGCTGTTCTCCATCACCTGGATGGCATTTTTAATGACTCGGTCTATGATATCGGCTTGAAAGTCCACAAATGTTCTACTCCAATCCTAGCATTTCAAGTATATATCATACCATATCATGACTGGAGGGTGATGGTCTTCGTTTCTTGTTCCCATTTTACAGTCATCCCTAACTGCTCCGACACGAGTCTTAATGGGACTAAAGTCCTACCACCTAATACTATAGGTGCTACATCAGTGCTCTGACGCTTTCCGTTCAGAACAACTTCCTTTTTCCCCACGGTCAAATCCATCAGTACACCGCCGCGCATAATCGTGATCCGTTGATCGCCTGCATTCCACTTGGCCTGCCCACCAAAGGCATCAAGTACATACTTGATCGGCACATACGTTGACCCATCACGTGTCATCGGAGCCGCATCAATCGCAGTCGCTGTTCCATTCACGCTCATTGATTTTTGCCCAATCGTCATCTGAGCTGTTCCTTTTTTGAGTCCTTCGGTGCCAACCGTTCCCGGTGTATTAAAAGAAATATTATCAAAAGCAACATTGCCCGTTTTAGCACGCTCATCCTGACCCTCGGCCACATTGACTACATAAAGACGCTTCAGCTTCGCCGGATACGAAATATTCAAACCGCTCATATCTGCGTTTATCGTTTTCCAGCCATTCCAGTCAATCACTTTGGCCAGATCAATATATGCCGTTTTGCCTTGAGCATCCTCCAATTCCGCCCGCAGCCAGTTCAGACTCTTATCTCCTCTCACATCAACGGAAATGGATGTAGCCGCTTGTTCCAGCGTTTTTCCGGTTGTACCGTTCAGTTGAGCATAAGCATACATTTTGCCACTGCCATTCGTCATGTCGTAGTTCAGCTCCAGCACCTTAGAGTTGGCATGATCCCCATCTCCTTGCACAACGGCAGCTGTTCCGGTAACACCAGCTTCATTCGAAGTAAAATCAATCGGATACGAAACATTTTCGAAATTCTCCCAATCACTTGTACTCTCTCCGCCTGCAGACAGGAAGACAACCGCGCTGAAACCATCATAGCGACCGATGGCATAGCCCGTTTTCACACCCGAGTCCACCGAGTTGACTGTAAGCTGGTTGTCCTTAACGCTTCCCTTAAAGCCGATGAATTCCCACTTGAGAGCATCTGAGGTAATGCTGACGCTTTGACCATCTTTCGTTTTTGCCGTTACAGGTACTGCAATTTTAGCTCCAGCGGCAAGTGACCCTGTACCACTTCCTGTGGTCAGCGATGAAATTTCATCTGCTCCAAGCACCGTAACCTTGGTTGTAGCGCTTGCTGAACCACTGGATGCTGTTAGTGTCGCAGTTCCCGGTTTGGCTCCCTTGACAACGCCGCCACTCACTGACACAACAGCCGGGTTGCTGGATTTCCACGTCACCTGCACCTTCGAAGTATCAAATGGATTGTAGTAGTTGTCATATCCTTTGAAGGAATAGCTTCCGGTCTGACCAATCAGCAATGTTTTATTGCCTTTAATGGTGAAGCCTTTAAGCGTTCCTTTAGGAGCAGTGGTATATACACCTACTCCATTCACGACGCTGCGCTGTTCTGTACCGTATTCCGTATTAAAAGTAAGCCCTGCAGTCGTATCTCCCAAATCGCGAGTTACCATGGTGGTAGAGCCGCCCCCGTCAAGGTTCATCCCCTTCCAGACGCCAATATCTTGCATCAGCGTTTGCAGCTCGCTCAGAGAAACACCAACACTGTTCCCGTTCTTCTCAACGGCAATGACATAAGCGTAACGCTTGTCACGGGAATATCCCAAAGCTGTACGCGCACGGGTCCCGCCTATGCTTGTTGTGCTTCGGGAATACGAGGTTTTCTGACCGTCATTTACTAATATGGTATGTCCGCCAATCATCATTTGAAGGTTGGAAGGATCTACTTCACTCCCTGTCGATTTCACACGAAGGTGATAGTTCGTTTCTACCGTCTGTCCCACAGTCAGATGCTCCTTGGCATATTCAGCCGCTTTACCATGAGTACGCAAAATATAGCCATCCTGTGGGACGGTCATATTCAATCCAGCGTTGCTGGAGACTTGCGTAACCACACCGTTTTGCACCAATACCTCGGTAGGCGTTGTCGAGCTGTTTTTTGGACGTTCCACCGCCTTCCAAGCAGATGTATAAATATACATAGCATTGGAATGGCTGTAGCTGCTTCCACTCGTTTCAGGCGTATATGAAGCCTTGTTCATCCCCGCTAAAGAAAAGGATGACCCATCCCCGGCCTTTACTGTACCTTCAAAAGTAAACTGCTCTACCATCGGAGAACCATCCTTGGTTACAGCAAAGGCATACATGCCTGTTAAGTCAGACGGAGTAGACATTAACACACCCTTGGATACTTGTCCGCCAATCGGCGCTCCCTCGCTGGAGGTATTAAAATAATCTCCGTTTACACCAGCAACCGCACCAGTTTCTTTTGCCATGCCACCAGTACTCTGACGGGTCGTGAACTGTCCGTTCTTCCCGGTCATGACATCCAGCTTGACGTATGGATTTTGCAAGTCCACCCGAATAATATCAGCCAGTGCTGTTCCTTTGGAACCTTTAAAACGATATTTCATCAAAGTTGCACCAGAAGTAAGGATTTCTTCGCCCAGCTTTACAGTTGAACCGGAGGCTGCACTTGCGATTGGCACAGACATCCAGCCATTTAACGGGATTAGAGCCCCTGTTCCGGCAACCGGCCCTACCCACAATACTCCTGCCAGTGTCAGAACGGCCCATTTCTTAGCGATTCTTCTACCATCCACTTTCTCATTGCCCTGTTTCCTATTACTTAAAAACATTTGGATAATAGCTCCCATCTTCATTGTATTCAAACGGAATACTCCGTACGTTACTCTACCAATAAACAAAAAAGGTCTTCTTATATTAATAGACTTATTATAAAGGCAAAAGTTACGAAAATCCCGTCAACTTATTCACAAAATCGAAAACAGCGAATTGACGAACACGATATAGACGCAATATAATACGGTTGAACTAATAAGTTCAAAATATACTAATCAGTTCATATCTATTCTTTTATGACCTATCGGGAGGCTTGAAATCATGAATAAACAACGGTTACTTACCGTATTTTCTTTATCCCTGAGCATAGCGATCGCTGGATGTTCCAGTGCGGAGAAAGATGCCGCTTTAGGCTCAACTGCACAGCCGACCGTTGTGCGTACTGCAGTTGTCAAATCCTCTCCGCTCCATACTGCCTATAATTTATCAGGCACTCTTCAGGCTTATGAGGAAAACACACTGGCTTTTCAAAATGGAGGCACCGTAGCCAGTGCATATCTCACTGTCGGCACAGCTGTACAGAAGGGGACCGTTATTGCTCGTTTGGATGATGCTGACTACAAGCTTCAGGTGGCACAAGCGACAGCCTCCATCCTGGAAGCGCAGGCTGGTATTGATAACGCACAGGCTAACCTACAGGCTGCTGCCTCTGCGATTCAATCTGCCGATGCAGGTATTACAGGAGCGCGCGCGAATGTCAACAAGGTTAATAAAGGGGCGCGCGCCCAAGAGAAGCAGCAAGCGCAAGCCACTGTAGATAAGGCGCAAAGTGCTTATAATAAAGCCAAAACGGATAGTGAGCGTACTCAGAAGCTGTTTGAAGCAGGAGCTGCTACCGCATCGGATAATGAGAACGCTCGCCTGAATGCTACCGCAGCCCTGAAAGATCTGGAGCAAGCTAAGGAATCCCTGTCCCTTTTGCTGGAAGGGGCCACAGCCGAAGATCATCAATCCGCCCAGGCTAACTTTCAGGATGCGCTTGCAGGTAAAAGCAAAGCTCTTGCTGCCAGTGAGCAGGCTGCGGCTGCCAAAAAGCAAGCTCATGCCAACTATGAAAAAGCCCTTGTTGCCAAGGGGCAGGCAGAACTTGCACTTTCCCGCACCCGTCTAATCGCTCCTGTGAACGGCGTTATTTTAGGCAAGAGTGTGAATACAGGTGACTTGGTCGCTTCAGGCCAGACCGTCTATCGCATAGGGTCCATTGACCGTCTCAAGGTACTGCTTCCGGTACCGGACAGTGAAATCAGAGATTGGAAAAAGGGACAAGCGGTGAATGTGATGCTATATGAGGAAAGTCGTCAAGGCACAGTTTCCAATATCTATCCTTCAACCAGTGCCAATACGGGAATCGTTAACGTAGAGATCGTTATAAACAATCCACAGCGGGACTGGTTACCCGGTCAGGTGATTAAAGCTGCTCGACAGGTGACAGACAAGAACGGCATTCTCGTTCCCGCTGAAGCGGTCATTAATACAGGAACTGAGCCTTTTATCTTCAAAGATATTAAAGGAAAAGCTGTTAAAACAACCGTAAAGCTCGGTGATCAGGTTATAGAAAATCAATTACAAATCGTATCCGGCCTTCGTGAGGGCGAACGTATTGTCATTAAAGGGGCAGAAAATCTATTTGATGGCAATGCGATCAAAGCGGAAGAAGGCGGCCGCCCATGATTGAATATTTCGTAAAAAAGCGAAAAATTACATTACTGTTTTTTGTTATGCTTGTTTTAGTCGGAGCTTTTGGATTTTTCCAATTACCGAAACAGGAAATGCCAGATGTCACCATACAAAATGCTATGGTAACAACAATCTACGCTGGTGCTTCACCACAAAAAGTAGAACAAACCGTAACCAAAGAATTGGAAAAGCGCATTAAGGAAGTTGAAGGTGTTAAAACGATTAGTTCGACTTCCGGCAACGGATTCTCCTCTATTTTAATTGAATCCAAAAATGGAGTTGATCCTCAAACCGTCTGGGATAATATGCGTAAAAAAGTACAGGATGCGCAAGCTGATCTTCCCGAAGGTGCTGAAGTACCTGTTGTGAATGACAAGTTAACCAGCTCGTTTATCGGCTCCTATGCCCTGGTCGCTGACTCTCCTACACCTTTGTATAAACTAAATGATTTGACCACAACGTGGAAGGATCAGCTCAATACCTTATCAGGTGTATCAAGTGTCAAATTTAATGGCCTTCCTGACCAGGAAGTACGCGTCCAAATCGACAACCAAAAGCTTCAGCAGTACCATCTGTCGTGGGGACAGGTCGCACAAGCGATCCAGTCACAAATTGATCGGGTCCCTACCGGTGATATTGAATACAACGGACGCACTTTTCAACTCATTGTCCGGGAAACCCAAAAAGCCGAGGAACTAAATCAGGCCATTTTGACTCGTACTCAGGAAGGGGCTCCCGTTTATTTGCGAGATGTTGCCACGACTGAACTGGCACATGCCAAAACGGAGTACTTTGCCTATGTAGGGGGCAAGCCTGCCATTACGCTAAGTATTGGAGCAGAAAAGGGCACAGACGTCCCGCCTATGAGTGAAAAAGTCAATGCTAAGCTCAAAGAACTGGAGAAAACACTTCCCGAAGGCGTTCGTCTTGAAACGCTTTTTGCACAAAAGGATCAGGTAGATCATATCTTCGAGGACTTACAACGTGAAACGATTCTTGCAATTGTGGCTGTTATTCTCGTTTGTATGCTGGGTTTGAATTTGCTTACCTCTGCTTTTGTCGCACTGGCGATTCCGATTTCGGTTGCGATTGCCATTATCTTTTTGCCAATGTTCGGCATTACACTCAATCAAATTTCCGTTGTCGGTCTGATCATTGTACTTGGCATACTCGTCGATGACGCCGTAGTGGTCAATGATAATATTGAGCGGAGACTTACAGAATTAGGGGAGTCGCCCAAAGATGCAGCTATTAAAGGTACCAAAGAGGTGATGCTTTCGATTTTGATTGCCACTCTGGCTACCATCTCAGCCTTTGCTCCACTGTTGTTTCTACCCGGAAATGTAGGGGCATTCATCAAGCCTATTCCCGCTATTGTTTCTTTGACCATGCTTGCCTCCATGATTATGTCGCTCACCATCATCCCAATTTTCCGGGAATGGTATGAGAAGCGCAGGCAGACTCGTCGACCTCAAGGTAAAACGAAGCCCGCAGGCTTGTTGGGCCGGCAGATCCAGTCTTTGAACAAGCTATATTCCCAAAAGCTAATGCCCAAAGTCATTAAAAGGCCCTTGCTGACTGCAATGGCAGGACTCATGCTTGGAACAGCCGCATATGGATTGGTTCCTTTCACTTCAGTTGAGCTTTTTCCTGAATCGGAGGACCCTCATGTTGTATTAAAAATAAAAATGCCCATTGGTACCTCAGTAGCAGAAACAGATCAGGTCGTCAAAGACATTGCAGGATGGATCAAGAAGCAGCCCGAAACCTCCAAAGTCGTTTACAGCGCCGGAGGAACTGCACCGCAACTATTCAGCGACATTAACAGTTCGGGCGGAGATATTAGATATGATGAAACTGTAGGACAAGTTGCAGTCGTTGGCAAAAAAAATATTTTTGATCTCGATACGACAGTCAATGCTTGGGAAAAGCATGTTAAAAGGTCCTATCCTGAAGCTACAGTGACGATGTATATTCCTCGTCTTGGAGTCCCGGTAGGTAAGCCCGTCGCTATTCGGATTTCAGGTCAGAACCTGAATCAGCTGCAAAACCTTGCCCAAAAAGTAAAAGAGCAGATCGCCACGGTAGAGGGTACAACCGGCATCATGGATGATATAGGAATTGAAAGATATGCACTGGATTTGCAGGTCAACAAGCAAGCCATGGATCAATATCTGGTAAGCTACACAGATCTGACTCGTACCCTGCTTCTATTAAAAGAAGGGGCTAAAGTTAGCCAATTTGATACAGGAAATGATCTGGTGGATATTAAATTGTATTTGAATCATGACAACGAGGAGCCTAGCACGCTTTTCCAACAATTAAGTGTAGTCAATTCAGCCGGTGCGCAGATTCCGTTAAACCAGTTCGTACAGATTAAGCCTTCATTTGCTATTCAGCAAATCAAGCATTACAATATGGAGCGGACGATTACGGTAGAAGCCGACTTGAACGGGCGAACTGCAAGCGAAGCGATGGTGGATGTAGAAAGCAAACTGGCACAAATGAAGTTCCCTGAAGGCTATAAATGGGAGGTAGGCGGCGAAACATCCGATCAATCCACCATATTCGGGGATTTAGGGAAGCTGGCAATCGTTGTAGTCCTGCTCATTTTACTCTTGATCACCATGCAGTTTTACTCGCTGTCCATTCCTATTATCATTATGACGACTGTATACCTGGCAGCAGCCGGCGGCATTATTGGTATTTTCTTAACTGGTATGCCTATCGGTTTTATGAGTATCATGGGGATTATTGCACTCGCAGGTATTGTTGTACGGAACGGTATTGTGTTAATTGAATTTATCGAGGATGCCCGGCATGAAGGAATGGAGCTAAAAGAAGCTGTGATACAAGCAGCCGCTGCCCGCTTCAGACCCATTTTATTGACTTCTCTGGCGGCCATTGTAGGAATGATCCCGTTAGCACTGTTGGGAAGTCTTCTCTTCAAGCCACTGGCCTTTACTGTCATTTTCGGTTTGCTATTTTCAACCTTGTTAACCTTGTTTGTCGTGCCGTCCTTATATATGATTATGGCCAAGTTCAAAATGCACCGTCAACTCAAAAAACAGCAACACACGGTTATCACACACGACCAACCTTTGTAGAATGTCTGGAGTAAAGCGGCGGGATGGCGGATTGGCCCCTAGGGGGTAATATGTATGGAAAGCAAAAAAAATGATATTTTACAGGCAGCCATTCGGCTGTTCTCCAGAAAAGGCTATTATTCAACATCTGTTGAAGAAATTGCCAAAGAAAGCGGGATGGCGAAGGCATCCTTTTATAAATATTTTCAGGGAAAAGAGGAACTGCCTCTGGAAATGTGCGTTATCCTGGAGAAAAATATTGAACAAGATATTCGGGCACTTTACAGTAAACCTGATCTTACTAATTATGATAAGCTACATGGTTTTACTGTACTTTATTTAAGAAATCTTGTTGAAAATAAGGTATATCTTATGATGGATCTTCCTGAGCCATCCATGCTCATTTTTCAGAATGAACAGCTCAATGCCACCTTCGAACAACATGAATACAAGTTGTATCAATGGGTATGCGACTGCTTGATTGATGTATTCGGAACCGACATTGAAGATTCTGCATGGGATATCACCTTTGTGCTCAAAAGTGTTGTATTTGAATATATTCGTTTCTTTGCTGACCGGATGAACGATGAAACGATTGAAAATCTTACTCAATTTATCATCTTCTTATCCAAATCCTTGGTTACTGGCCTGAAGAATACTGATTCGGTCTCTCATTTGTGGAGCACTCAAGGCTGGCTAACTGAAAGCAATCTAGACAATCCCTTCGGTCAAGGCCGCCAGATCAATAGCCTTCTCCACGCTCTGGAAGACAGCATACTGCTGTCTTCATGGAGTTTGGAGGATAAGCAAGAGTATCAGCAAATTTCCGCTCTACTAAAGGAAGAAGCTCTGAAAGCGAGCCCTCAGAAAGGGCTCTTAAAAGCTCTTTTTTCGTATTTGGAGCAGCGTAAGGAACTGCAGAAGGTTTGCCATTTACTCAAAAATTTATTAGACCTTGCACCGGTATCGGAATAATAGCCAACCATTCGGTAAATTAAAACAGATCTTTAGTTATTTTTCCAAAAATAACTAAAAAAAGACTACTCATTTACATGAGACAGTCTTTTTTTAGTTTATTGCTTTTATTTATAACATACGAGGAACTACAGATCCGCTTGTTCTTTCAATGTTTCTGCCTTGTCGACACTCTCCCAAGGTACATCCAGATCTGTGCGGCCAAAGTGACCGTAGGCAGCCGTTTGCTTGTAGATTGGACGGCGCAGATCCAGCATGCGAATGATACCTGCCGGACGAAGATCAAAGTTGTTGCGGATCAGTTCAACCAGCTTCTCATCGCTTACTTTACCTGTACCGTATGTATCCACGTTAATCGAAACCGGCGTAGCTACACCAATGGCATATGCGAGTTGAATTTCTACCTTGTCAGCCAATCCAGCTGCCACAAGGTTTTTTGCTACATAACGAGCAGCATAAGCAGCAGAGCGGTCCACTTTTGTCGGATCTTTGCCAGAGAATGCTCCCCCGCCATGACGCGCATAACCACCATATGTATCAACGATGATTTTACGACCTGTCAGACCTGCATCTCCTTGAGGTCCACCAATAACAAAGCGTCCCGTCGGGTTAATGTAATATTTGGTTTGTTCATCCAGCAATTCAGCAGGAACAACTGGCAAAATAACCTTTTCCTTGATGTCTGCTTGAATTTGCTCCAATGTCGTATCCTCTGCATGCTGTGTAGAAACCACAATGGCATCAATACGAACAGGCTTGCCATTCTCGTACTCAACCGTTACTTGTGTTTTACCGTCTGGGCGAAGGTAATTGAGTGTTCCATCCTTACGCACTTCAGACAAACGTCGTGCAATACGGTGAGACATAGCGATAGGCAATGGCATTAGCTCAGGGGTTTCATTTGTAGCAAAACCGAACATCAAACCTTGGTCCCCTGCACCAATGTTTTCTGTTTCTTTATCCACTTCAGCAGGATCACGGCTCTCCAAGGCGGCATTAACACCTTGAGCAATGTCCGGAGATTGTTCATTTAAAGAAGTCAATACAGCACAAGTATTGTAGTCAAAACCATACTTTGCACGTGTATAGCCAATTTCCTTGATCGTGTTTCGTACAATAGATGGAATATCCACGTATTCCGATTTGGAGCTGATTTCACCAATGACGAGAACGAGACCGGTAGCTACCGATACTTCACACGCTACCCGTGCATTAGGGTCATTAGCCAAAAAGGCGTCCAATACAGCATCGGATATCTGATCGCAGATTTTATCTGGATGCCCTTCTGTTACAGACTCGGACGTGAACAAATGACGGCCCTTTACAGACATGAACTTCAACCTCCCATAATTAAAATACATGAGGATTTATATAGAAATCCTGACATGATGATGGTATTATTCAGGGCACCTCCAAGCCAGCATACGACAGGAAGATATCTTTTCACCTGATTAACAAAAAATGAACCTTTTCCGGTAGGAAAAGGTTGCGTACAAGCCTCAAATGTCATGATATCCTATTTAAAACAAGGTGTCAATTCATATCGTTCAATTGCAAGCTTCGAAGTCGGAATAAGTTTGCATGTGAATCATTTTTGACTCACATGCAAATAGCCACACTTCAAAACTACTAAATTTAAGGATTTTATAGAAATTATTGTAATTTATAATGCACCAAATTCAGATAATCTGCGCTCAGCAGATTGTACCAATCGCTTCGTAATTTCACCGCCAACAGAACCGTTTTGTCTTGAAGTTAAATCTCGCCAGGCCACATTCCCGGTTCCCGCAAACTCCCCCAATTCCGCAGCGAATTCACTGTCAGCGTTGGGATGTATATGTGCATATTGAGGGTTATAGACAGGGAGTCCAAACTCAGCAGCGATCTCATACTTCAAATCATGTAACCTGGCACGGCTTTCGGGAATTAATTGTCTTTGACCTCTTGACGCCATCGTACACACCCTCCATTACAAAGTATTGTCTTTCATGAGGTTAGTGTGCAGCGATTAGAGATCAATTAGCCAAGAACAATTTGCTATCCCAAACAGTATTTATGAGCAAGAGCAGTTACTGTACCGTATAACCGCCTCGCACCATAACGACCAGGCCAAACTTCTGACCTTCTTTTACCTGAATACCTCTTCCTTCTCTAGGAAAAGATAATAAATGATTTTTTTCAACAGCCTGATTATGAACAATTTCCGTTCCAGAAGTAATATCAATAGCACCACTGGCATCCATACTATACACAACAGCATACCCATTACGTAAAATAAATTCCGCTCCAGCTTTGGCAATCAACTTTTGGCCAGGCTTTACATCAACAACCTTCAATTCCTCGGTCTGTTCCACCGTTGTGGAAGCTTTGCCTGTACTAGAGGCTCCCGAAGTTGTTGTATTAGAAGTGGCATTTGTGGTGGGAGCTACAGAAGTAGTCGTTTTACTATTAGTGCTACTTGCTGATACTCCACCTTTGATTGCCTGGGCAATTTTCTGGTCAACATAGCTTTTGGTTACGACTGGATCATCAGCTGTACCTGGTTGTCCAGAACTGGAGGCTCCATTGACTGAGTTGTTCATTAAGGAGCCTGCAACAATTCCTCCTCCAAGTAAAACTGCAGCCAACGATACTTTGTAGCGTGATTTCATGCTGATCCTCCTACAGCAGGTTCGTGCCTCTGTAAAAATAATTATATATTAGTATTGTTGTTAGCTTGCTTTAAGAAGAAGCACCTTGCATAACCCAAGGTTTATTATAAGCCATCTTCAATGTATCAATGCTCGTAACTATATCTTCAGCTTGCTGTTCAGCCGTGGTCACTTTCAGATTAGCCTCATAAACCTGAAGTTCAGTAGCTAAGCCTACATCAAATTGCTTTTTAGTCATATCGGCCGCACTTCTAGCGCTCACCAAACCAGCTTGAATTTGAGAATATTGACTTTCCAATCCTTTAATATTGTTATAAAGAGTTCTTACAGCTTCTTCAAGCTGTCTCTTTGTACCCTCTGTAGCATACTGAGCTTTCTCAACATCAAGTTGTTGAGCTTCGTATGGCGTATTTCCTGGAGTATTAAAATTGTAGAGCTTCAAGCTTAATTCAGCTAAATCCACTTTTTGTTCACTTAACCAAATAGCCGTGCTGCTGGTAAGTACTTGGCTTACCTTAGTTTCCACATTATCTTTAAATTCAGAATAGACAGGCTTATCCTTCAATTCGTAACGCTGTTCCGGCTTGTAACCAATCACTTGATTTAAAGATACATATGCACTATCCAGATCTTTTTTAGCCTTGTCTAAAGCAGCTTGATTTTGAGTCAACAGATTGGTTGCTTGAGTCACCTCATAATCACTCGACATTTGATTATCTCTTTTAATTTGTGCAACTTTCAGCTTGCGCTCAGCATCTTCAATATTCAAAGCAGCCAATTTAACGGCATTTTGCTTTTGAAGAAGCTTGTTATAAAGATCTTTTACATTGTATTCAATACCTTCTTTGGTCACATCCAGGTTCTTTTTGGCAACCTCATAATTAAGGTTCGTTTGTGCATAACCTTTGAAGGCTTTATCTTGTGCTTCATCACCTGCTTCGGCAGGAACAAAGTCAATATTTTTGCCTGTTTCCTTCATAATCTTGCCAGCTTGATCGATATTTGCTTCTCCTGTTTTAACCGTGGTGCTATCAGCTATAGCCAGTTTAACTGCATTATCATAGGTCAAAGAATCGTTATAGTATGTGTCATAAGTAACTTTAGTTACGGGAGCTGTCAAAGGTTTACTGGATAAGCTATCTCCAGTAGTGCTTCCATTGGCTTGATTTGAAATAGTTACTATTCGTGTAGTCTGATTCCAATCTACTTTGGCGCCTAATGATTGGCTCACAAAACGCAAAGGAACGAATACTTGACCCTTTTGAATTTGAGTTGCAGCATCCAGTTGTACAGGCGCATTATTCTTATAAGCAAGTTTTGAACCAACATTTAAAGTTAACGTGTCATCATTTTTGGATGCCGTTACTTTTTTAGCTTTGCTATCCCACTCCACTTGTGCTCCCAGGCTTTCAAAAACGCCACGAAGAGGCACCAAAGTTGTATTTTGACTAACTACTGGGGACTGTGTATACTGCTGAGCTACACCGTTAATAATAACCTTTATATCACCTGATTGAGCACCTGCAAGACTGGCAAACGTAGAAGTAAGAGCCAATGTGGACAGTAGTGCCACTCCAAAACGTTTCATAATTTCTCTCCTTTGTCAATAAGGCTAATAAAAGAAAAGGGCTCCAAAAGGAACCCTCTTCTCATCTAATTCAGTTAACTCAAAAGAGCTACTCTTAAATTACTTGTTGTTTTCAACAGTAACTGTTTTTGCAGTTGCATCATAGCTAATGGATGCATCCAGCGCTCTACCTACCCAAGAGATTGGCAGTACAGTACGGTTTTTGTTAGTTACAGCTTTAACGTCCATACGAATCACAGAACCGTTAACAGTCAACAGGTTTGTGTTCAGTTTGATTTGAGCAACAGTGCTACCTTTGATCAGGGTAACTGTGGAAGTTGCTTTGTCAAACAGGATGTTTTGTGCGGATACACCCAGAGCTTCAGCAGCATAACGTACTGGCAAGTAAGTGCGTCCGTTTTCAGCGTAAGGAGCTACTTCTGCTGTTTTAGTTTGACCATCTACAGTGTAAGAAGTGCTTCCCAGTGTGAAGACAGCTTTAGTGCTAGTAGCACCTGGAGCTGGAGTTCCAACAGTTGCGATTGCTACTTCAGCAGCTGCAGTGTTGTTGTCTTTCCAGTTTTGAGTGTTCTCAGTTGCGCCTTTGTATGCAGTGTAAGAAACTGCGCTACCTTTCAGCTTAGCAACGATGTCGCCTTGAGCTACAGTACGGTCAACAGTCAGCTTAGGAGCTGTGATTGTGATTGTACTTGGAGTAGCACTTTCGCTGTCGATGTAGAAGCTCAGACGGCCTTTGTTGCTTTCGCCGTAAGTATCAGTAGATACGCTCTTCACTTTAACGTCACCAGCTGTAACTTTTACTTCTGGAGTAGAAGCAAAACGTACACCTGTTGGCAATTCCAAGACTACTTCGCGGCTACCGTCTTTCTTAACGAAAGCTTCTTTAGCAGCTTCAGTGATTGTGATATCGCCAACTTGTTGGTCGCCCAGACCGATTGTCAGGGTTGGTTTGGATGCAGCAGCCAAAGTAACAGCTTGCTTCACAGTTGCAACCTTAACATTACCGCTCAGACCTTGGCTACCAGCAACTTCAACGTTCAGATCGCCGGAGAAACCTGGTTGCGTAGCAACTTCAACGTTTTTCAGTTTCAATGTACCTGGATCTTTAGAACTGTTAACGTTTTTGAAAGTCAATCTCAAAGTACGTTTGTCGGAATCTGTGTAAGACACATCCGCTCCACCCAAGCCGTTAGTGTTTTCGAAAGATCCAGCAAAGTTGCTTCCTGGAGTGTTACTTTCGAAAGTAGACTGCCAACGAGCACCTTCAGGTAAACGCAATGTTACAGTGCGATTGTTAACAAAAGAACCAGCAACACTTTCTTTAATTACGATATCACCAATTTTTTGCTCGTCATGACCTGCAAGGATAGTTGTTGGAGTAGCAACGGAAACGCCACCACCGATTTGACCATAGCTACCAACTACGAGAGAGCTAACGTCAGTAGTTGTGTTACCAGAGATATTTGCAGTAACATCACCTTCTTTAGCGTTAGTTTCATCGTCAACGTAGAAGCTCAAAGGCAGGTTGAATGTTGTTTCTTTATTACTTTTTGTTTTCAAAGACAAAGTCAGAGTGTCACCATCGACTTTAGAAACTACATCACCAGATGTGATATCACCAAAGAGGATGCTAGCACTTCCTGGAGCATTCCATTTGAAACCGCTAGGCAATTTCAATTTGATGTTATTATTGTTAGCCAAAGCACCTGCTGTTTGTTCTTTCACTTTCAACGTCGCAGTGAAGTTGTCTGTGTTAGAAACAGTATCCGCAGCGGACAAAGATACTTGACCGGAAGATACTACGTTTGCAATTGTAACTTCACCGCTAGTCAAACCACTTAGGGAAGAAGCATCAATTGCAGCTTTTACAGGACCATTGCTTGGTCCACTTACATTGATGTTAGCAAAATTCAGATATACATCAGCAGTATCTTTGGAGTTATCAAAGTTCAGTGTTACTTTTGCAGAGTTAGGAGTCAATTTCTCAACTTTAAGTGCAGTAGCTTCATTATAGCCAGTAGATGCAGCGTTTTTTTCCAAAGCGTTATCTTGTGCATCAAGATATACACCCAAGCCATAAGTAGCGTCAGTAGCAGAAGTAGCACGGCCAACCTGAAGGTTATCAGATTTACCAAAATCAAAGCCTTTAGGCAAAGTAATAGTAAAAGAAGCACCGCTAGCAATAGAAGCTTGGCTAATACTTACTTTCGCTCTACCCAAAACAGCATTATTTTGTTGGTCTGAGTTGATACTTGGAGTGCTCAGAGATTGGTAGCTAGAAGAAGCGTGGATTGCAGTTGGTGCAGTCAAAGCTGCGATTGGAGCTGCTACACCAGCAACCAATGTTGCTGTTGCCAGCACGTTGATCATCTTTTTATTAAACTTTGTCATAACCTTTTTTTCTCCTCCTTGAATATAAACAGAAATATTATTTTTGTCTTTTTGTCGGATCTTGTCACTCATCAGTCGTTACACCTCCTTTCCGAGCTTTATGAGAACCCTTATAAAATGATATCTGTGACAATATCACAGAAGCTTGGAATCTAGTTTAAAGAAAGCGTCCATTTATGACGTACTCCAGTATTATACAATGTGATAACAATGCCGTAAAGATTTTTTTTAGCGAATTTTGTCTTTACGCGCTTTTGTACCCCTTTGTTTCATACTCACCCAATTAGACGTAGCATAGGTCTAAAAAGTTGCGTCAGTTTCAAAAAAAAAAATTTATTTTTTTTGATTATGTATTCCGCTTTCCACAGTCATAATAATACTATTAAACCTGTTCCTCCGTCATCCTACAACTTTTACCTTATCAGCCTGAAATGTACAAGGGTTATCCCCATGCTTTAAAAGCAGCTTTATTAGAGTATATTCGTCGAGAAATATCCATAGAATATATAAAGAACATAAAAACTATAGATTTCCTTGAAACCAAATACTCTAAAACACTTTAAGTAGTAGGTAATGACGGAGTAACAGTGATTATTTTGAATATTACAAAAACAATTACTTCACTATATTAACCTTCGCACCATCTGTAAGCAGACTTATACCTTTAACAGCAATAGTCTGTCCTTCAGTAAGCCCTTTGGTTACTTCAATCTGTTTGGCGCTTTCCTCGCCTGTTTGCACCTCTACCCGCTTGGCCGTGGATCCCTCAACTACATACGCATACTTTTTGCCGGCCTGCTCCGTAATTGCATCCTGCGTTACGAGAATATTGTGTGCAGCTTCTGTTTTCATGTAAACATTCACAACCATACCGGATTTGAATTCGCCAGAAGGATTAGGGACTGATATTTCGACAGGATATGCCTTAAGATCATTATCCATAACCGGATTGACCGCTGTTACTTTAGCCTCAATTCGCTTGCCCAACGAGTCTATCCCTACAGTTACAGTGGAGCCTACGTTTAGCTTAAGCAAATCCCCCTCAGATACATTTACCTTGGCAAGGATCGGATTGGTGTTTGCAATTGTAGCTACAGCTGATTGAGAGCTGACCATTTGTCCTGTTGTACCTGTCACTGCAGAAATAGTGCCTGACATAGGGGCTCTGACGACAGCATCGACAAGCTGACTACGTGCCGTATCCAAAGCAGCCTTGGACTGATTTACCGAAGCACGCGCCACATCAATACCTGTTTTCTGCTGTGCCAGACGCAAAGATTTTTGAGCATTACTGTATGTTGTTTGAGCACTTTCCTTGGATGTTTGCGCATTATGAAGTGCAAGCTGAGCGTTTTCCAGCGCTGTTTGAGCTTTTCTGTGCGCTATTTGAGACTGCTCTAAGTCAGATTGTGAAACAGCACCTGCACTAAACAACTGCTGATTTCGAGTTAGCGTACTTTGGGTATCACGCACAGAATTCTGAGCATCTACCAGAGCATTCTGAGCCTGTGTAATAGCATTGTCTTGCTGAACAAGTGCACTTTTAGCTTGGTCTACACTCGATTCACCCTGCTGCACCGATTGTGATGCTCCAGACTCAGCCTGCTTCAAATTAGCCAGTGCAACCTGATAGGATTCTTGAGACTGCTTGATGGAATCCCGGATGTCTTTCTGATCAATCGTAAACAAAACATCGCCTTTGTTTACCTTTTGCCCTATCGTCAAATTAATGTTCTGTATTTTTCCGCTAATTTTCGGGGAAACCTGAGCCGTATCTTTGGGGGCAAAGCTGCCTACAATCCCTGTTGAATCCGCCAGACTGCCCTTAGCTACTTTCGCTACCTGGATCGGAATTGCTTTTTGGGCAGCAGGTGAAGCAGCGGGGGCCTCTCCCCCACCGCAGCCTGCCAATGCAACTGATAAAAGCAATGTCGTGGCAATCAGAGCACTTTTTTTATTCATTATATCTCTTCACCTCATTATTAAATGTGAACACTCTTTTGTTGCAGCTTTGCTTCTTTTTTGAGTTGTCTCTTTGCTTGTCTTTTCAATTTGCGATTTTTACGCTTTTCAATCATATTATCCAAAATAACATAGACAACCGGAATAAGAATTAAAGTAATCAAAGCAGCGAAGGACAACCCGAACACAACGACAACTGCCATAGGTGCTTGTGTTTCATTACCATCTCCTGTAGCGAATGCCATTGGAAGCAAAGCAAGTACCGTAGCAAGTGTAGTCATCAAGATTGGACGTAACCGCTCAGATGCTCCATGAATAATGGCTTCATCCCGATCTTGACCTTCTTTACGGAGCTGGATGATGAAGTCAATCATAACAATGGCGTTATTCACGACCAAGCCGACGAGCATAATATAACCGGTTAGTGCCGATACGCTAAGACTAGATCCTGTGACAACCAAACCAATAAGCACACCTATTAATGTAGGTGGAACCGAAAACATAATAACAAACGGTGTAAGCAACGATTCGAACTGTCCTGCCATAACCATATAAATCAGCACGACAGATAGCAGAATGGCTATCGCCAAGTTCACAAAAGACTCCATCATTTGTTCATTTTGTCCGCCACCTGTATCTGCACTGTAGCCTTCTGGGAAGTGAGTACTCTTCAAAAGAGCATCTATTTTTTGATTAATGGTAAGAATGTCCCCTGTTCCATCAATATCAGCAGTAATCTGCACTTGACGCGTTTGGTCTTCACGAGTAACAGTATCGGGTACAGATCGTTTATCAATACTTACTACTGAAGACAAAGGTACATCAATACCTTGTGAAGTGGTAATCCGTAAGGCTTGAAGGTATGACAAATCATGGCGATTCTGCTCTGGCAACGATATCTTCACATCAATCTGATCTTCACCTGTACGATAGCTTGTGGCGACTGCTCCATTAAAAGAAGTATTCACTGCAGATAAGATTTGGGTCGCTGATAAGCCATATCGACTAGCAAGCTCCCGATTAACCGTAATCTCATATTCTTCGCGAACCGCACTCAGGCTACTTTTGACATTAACGGTACCAGGTATGTTTTTCACGTCCGCAACGAGATTGTCCGAGAGTTCTCTCAGGACGTCAATATCATCACCTTTTAGATTAATGTTAACAGCCGCTCCACTTGAAAGGCCTGTTGTAGACACCAGTGTAATCTCTGCATCCGGAATACTATCAAATTTCTTACGAAGGCCCTCAACTACAACATCTGTTGGCTGATGCCCATCCTTCAGCGTAACACTTAGATCTGCCGAGTTGGTTGGAGTTGCACCTGAAAAGGCAGAATTGCCACCAGAACCAACTGTCACTGTCATTTTATCCAGATCAGGAACTTTCAAAATTTCTTTTTCTATATCTTGAACAACCTTTTCAGTTTCTTCCAAGACCGTTCCATTAGGAAGTTTTACGTTAACTGTGAATTCCCCAGTATCGGATTCCGGGATAAATTCAGCCTTAACCATAGGAATCAGAGTCCCAGCTGCAACAAACATTAATAATGTAATGATTAAAACAGATTTTCTATGGTTAATCCCCCACTTCAGTATACGACGATAGCCACTCTTAAACTTCTCGAAGCCAACATTAAACCACACAATCGGGTTAATACCTTTATAAGTACCTGAAGAGTATATTGATTCATCCGGTACGGTAGGTAACCAACGTGAGCTGAGCATTGGAACAATCAGAAGAGAAACCACCAAAGCAGCAATATGAGAGAAAATAACAGTTAATGCCAGCGGTTTAAATAGAACTCCCGCAATTCCGTCAACAAAAACAACTGGTAAAAATACTACGATCTGCGCAAGTGCAGACGCCATAACGGCATTACCCACCTGCTTGGAGCCATCAATAGCCCCTTGTAGCATGCTCTTCCCTTCATGTCGCTGCCTAAAAATATTCTCAATAATAACAACGGCAAAGTCGACAAAAGATCCCAATCCCAGTAGCAAACCACTCAATGAAATGACGTTGATGGTTTGTCCGCTAAAATACATCATCATAAACGTTGCTACGAAAGAAATTGGAATAACGATAGCAGCAATAATGGTGGAACGTACACTATTCAAAAATAACAGCAATACAATGGCTGCGATAACAAGTCCCAATATAGCATGTTCTACTAATGAGTTTACGGAGTCGCTAATGGGTTTGGAAGCATCTGTTACCATCTCCAGTTGAGTTCCCGGAGGCAGTTCCTTCCGTATTGAATCTAAACTATCCTTCACAGAATTGGCGATTGAAAGGGTATTTCCCCCTGTAGCTTTAGTAACAGAAATATTGATACTTGGCTTTCCATTATAGGTAGAAATGGTTGTAACTTCATCCAAGGAATCTTCAACTGTCGCAATGTCCTTTAGCTTAACGCTTCCCTTCCCTACTGGAATTGGCGTTTCAGCCATTTCTGAAACAGCTTTATATTCACCTTGAACCCGAAGTTGGATTTCTGTATTACCTCGGTACACCGAACCAGCAGAACCAGCTACGTTATTAGACGATAGTGCTTGGTTGATTTGATCCAACGTAATGCCATAGCTTTGAAGCTTGGCCTGATCTACAGTAATCTTCACAAGCCGTTGTTGCCCACCTGACATGCTGACTGAAGCTACTCCCGCAATTCTTTCAAGCCGCGGCTCAATAATATCTTCAGCAATAGGCTTCAGCTTGTTAACATCCTGATCCCCTGTAAAAGCGAGGGTAATTACTGGCGTTGCGTTAATATCCAATTTAAGTACGCGCGGTGAATTTGCCGCCTTTGGAAGAGATCCTCGAACCCCATCAATTTTATCTCGCATATCGAGGGTTGCCTGATTTATATCTACTCCCCAATTAAATTGAACTATGACCATAGATGATCCTTCTGAAGACTGAGACTGGATCGTATCCACATTCTCAATAGAAGCCAGACCCTTTTCAATAGGTTTGGTCACCAATTCCTCAACTTCTGTCGGTGTCGAGTTCGGAATACTGGTCGCTACCACAGCAATAGGCAGCTTCATATCCGGCATCTGCTCGACAGGAAGTCTTAACGCAAAAATACCGCCCCCGATTAACAAAACAAGAATTAACATAAATACTGTTACAGGACGGCGTATTGAAAACTGAGACATCTCATCACTCCCCACTCATTTCTCTATGTAATATTTAAGCACACTAATCCTCTACTACGAAGAAATAGACGTAAAGTTTCAGTTAAATGTGCAAAAAAATATATAAGCAAATAATAAACACATTTTGAGATAAATACTCAAAAAAAAAGTAGTTAATTTAAATGCATTCATGGTAATGCAAGAACAATCGTACTGTAAACTTTACCATTAGTTATTTGCTCATTGCTATTATGGCATAGGCCCTTAATCCCAGTCAAATAGCTGATTTATAAAAAACATCCCTCCCATGTATATGAAAGGGAATTCCATTTTCGCATGGAGGGATGTTTCAATAAATCAAGCTTGTTAAGGATTAGATTTTAGGAAGCAGCTTTTTATCAGCCATAACTTTACCAATAATAATAGCCGCATCGCCACGCAAGGTCAGTGATGTAGGGTTAAACATATACCCTTGTTTCAGATCACTTGCATCAACAGGCGAACCCGTGATGAAGCCCTTCTTGGCAATAGCCAGTACAGATGCTTGTGCATAATAATCAATCTTGTCTGCATCTTTAAAGGTTTTGGACAGATTCTTCATGATCTTGTCATGGTCTGTTTCCAACTTCAAATTCAATGCCTTGGCGATAATGACCGCTGCATCTTGGCGCGTAATTACATCTTCCGGCATAAAGATTCTCGGTTGCGAGCCTTTTACAATGCCGGCACGTGCAGCCGTTTCAATATAACGATAATCGTAAAGAGCATCTGCTGATATCGTATTTGGAATGGACACATCGTCAAAATGCTTCGCCCCACTGAAATTAAGAGGAAGTTGCAGGCCTTTAACAATCATGGCCGTGAATTCGCCTCTCTTAATGTAGCTGTCAGGTCCAAAACTATTAATTGGATCCATCGGATTCATGACACCTTTAGCCAGAATAGCCTCAATGTAATCTCTGGCGTACTTGTGCTTAATGACATCACTATACGTTTCTCCAACCTTAGCGACTACATAATAGCCGAAACGATCGAACGGTACTTTAATGGTATGTTTCTTCGGATCTACCACACCACCGATGTTCTGCCAATCTTTAAGATCAGAATCAAAATAGAACACCGTCATTTGTTTCCCTGCATCCTGAGCGATACTATCATCATACGTCAGCGTTAATGTACCACGCTTGGAAGGCACCAATTCGTTAGCCGGATCACGCCAGTAGAAATTTTTGATCTTACTGTCGTCATTTTGCGATTTATTAGCCAGTTGATAAGGATCGGCACCAAAAGTTACCGGATCGTACTTATCTGTTTTAATATCATCTGCTACACCTGGGTCAATCCAGAATACCGGACTCGACATGTTAAAGCGAGTTGGGAATTCTCTGTTAAAGTATCTGCTTCCATCTGCAATCAAGCTCTGCATATCCGATAATGCTTTTTCAGTTTCAAATTCATGACGGTCTACTACACCATCTTCACTATTTGCTATTGCAAAGTACAAAGTATGGCCAGAGAACACCTGATTTTTAAACTGTTGAGGTTGATCGTAATCCCGACGGATCAGACTGGTTCCTTTTGCAAAGGAAAGTGCCAGATTGCCATCAAACACTTTGTGTGATGTTTTCATGGCTTCCATGTACTGCTCGCCAGGAATATTCGTAGGCACATATTTCACAGTAATGGATTGTTTCAGTTTTTCCTTGCCTACTGTAACCACCACGTCAATCTTAGTATCTTTGTTGGCTTTTAGACCTGTAAAGATGGCTTTATAAGCTGAAGGGTAGTCAATAGTGCCGTCATAATCAGAGTCAAATCCCTCTTGAACTGCTGTTTCCTTACCCACTGTAACACTATCTGCATTCGGTGCATTCACAATAACTTGTACAAAGTTTTGATTCACGATTCTCTTTTCAGGGAGCGGACGCAAAATATCAAAAGCCGTGGATTGACCAGATACTTGCAGTCGGAAAGTAGCAAATGGTCCACTCTTGCCACTGTTGTACAAGGTAATATTATAGGCTACTGGTGTTCCATCTTGCGGAACGGTTTGGTTTTTCAGTACAAAGCTGAAATACTTCTTGTCCGGATGATAGTACACAAGCAGATCCTTTAAATCTTTGCTAGTAAATTTATCTGTAGTAGCGCCGGAGTTGTACGTTGTTTTGGCATCTTCTGCTGAGAAAAACTCATTATTCAGCGTCCAGTTCATCTCAGTGCCGTCCGAGCCCTTAATCTCCAGAATATATTGATCTTTATTGGCAATATCACTTAATGAACCATTTACCTGATCGGCTTTACCCAAATCGGCAATACTGAAAGTACCAAATACATTGATATTTTTCAGAGCTGTTTTGTAGTTCGTGTCATCTACCTTAGTAAAATTAGCATCTTTTGCTTTCGGTGCAATCTCGCTATATTTTGGCGTACTGCTCAAGCCGGTAACTGGTGTAAAAGGGATAATCCCTTGTGTGTTTGGCACCGGAATTACCGGAATATTCGTCTGTGTAAAGTTTACTTTTACCGTATTGCTATACTCAATACCTGGTTTGTACACAAACTTGATTTCATTATTCCCGTTCGCCAATGCATTGGCAGCGGCTGTTTCTGAGGAAGCGGCAAGCTTAAAGTCCACTCCTGAGCCATCCAGATCAACCAGCACATTGTTGACATACAAGAATACGTTTCGGTTAGCACCCGTGTAATGAATATCTGCTGTGTTGCTTACATCAAGCAATTTACCTTTAAAGTAACCTAATTGCGTCAGTTTATAGGTGTTCAAGTTTGAGCTGGATGTATTCAACGGAATTTGTTGCCCATCATAAATCGTATCGTATTTCATGAACGGACCCTGCAACAGATTCACCGTTGCTTTAATTAACTTGGTCGAGTCACCATTCAGGTAAAAATTCAGTACATTTTGTCCTTCTTTAGGCAAAGTGTCTACATAAGCAACGATTTTCTTCACTTGTGTTGCCTTGCCATTGATTGTTCGAATCACATCTTGAGGTGTCCCTACAGTATGAACCTGTACTCCAGAAAGTTCACTGATTGAAGAAGGTGCACCGTTAACAACGATGAACTCCATACCTACAGGAACAGATGGAGCATCTGTGGTCTTGTTCTTCATAGAGCTTCCAGTTAATTTCATGGCTTCATCTATTGCAGTTGCCTGATCAGACCCGCTTCCATTAATTCTGTTCAACAACTGATTATTAAAATCAGGAAGATAGTTTACATCATCAATGTACGGCTGAGTGCTGCTGCGCAATGTAAATTGAACAGCCGATGGAGCTGGAGGTGTACTGCTATCAGTATAGGTGATACCCAGGGATGCTCTGGTCAAGTGATCAATTACTGCCTCTGATGGTACAGTCACCTGGAATGGATACACCTTATAGCCATTTGTTGTAACCACATTAGCCGTATCAATCGTGGCATCAATCCCAGTAGCACTACCTACAGCACTGCCATTGTTACTTACATCTGTAAAGCGTGCATTAATCGTAGCTACTCCTGGATCGGTTGCACCGCCTGGAACCAAAACCTTACCATTCAAAACAATTCCACTCGTAGATGAAACCGTAAAGTCAGGTGAAGTGGTCAGGTCAGCAGACACATTCCCATCCTTGCTCAAATTCAAATCGGAGAATTCAGGTTTGCCTGTATAGATTGTAATTTCACGCGTAACCGTAAGGGCCTGAGTTCCGTTGCCCACTTTAATAGTCACTATATTTTTACCAGGACTGAGTACAACACTACCTGTTAATCTATAGCCAGTAAAAGAACTAATGGTATACGTATTACTGCTTTTTGCAGATGTGAGCGTTACACTGTCGGCGTTAGGCGCTGTACCTTGAATGACCACCTTAACGTCATCCGACCCGCTATTTTTAGCGTCTGTCAATACAGCTGTTTGGTTCTCTACCAACTGCTCGGTTTTACCATTCAGCGTAGCAGACAGATCATAAACCTTGGGTCCATCCTGGTACTCTACGTAAATAGAATCTTTCATGTCAGCCGAGTTTTGGCTGCTTTGGAATGTAATTCGGTTCAAACCAGGAAACAGTTTAATGTCTGTAACTTTGAGCGTAGAGCCATTGACCGTAATTCCGCCTTTTTGACTCTCATTTTTGTTCACCACGTTAAGAGTCGTTCCATTTTTAGAGAGCTGGAATACACTATACGATATCGTACTCCCGTTCACTCCGTTAATCGTTCCGTTAACTGTAATACGATCGGTGTTCACCGATCTGGCCGAATCCACATCATATTTTTCATTTGGAAAAATAAAATAAGTTCCTGTCGCAGCATGAGCCGTACCTACCAGGGTCGCCGGCACCAAGCCAATGATGAGACCAACCGTCAACAACATGGATAGCAATCGTTTCAAATCATTGTCCTCCTTTGATTCTGTCGCACCTTGGGGTACGTAATCATTCAATACTTTTTTTATCGGTAGTAAACATACAAAAAATTAGTAAATTCTCAAAAAAGGAGGGGAATTTTTTATAGCAAACAACAAAAAAGCCTCCAAACCCGCGGCATACCGCCAAGCTTGAAGACTTACATTTTAAATAAAAAATTTATAATTTCGATCGCGTCTGCGAATCCGGCTTAGCCAACAGGCGAATCAGTGTATTGAGAACTGGACGCTTGGTTTTGCCCACCAGACCAATAACCTCTGCACCAATCTGTAGAAAAAACATCATAATACATATCACGACAAAGGTAACCCAGTTTGCTTCGTTAAGCGCTGCAGACGATTGAATCACGGCTAATACACCGAAAAATGCAGCAATACCGTAAATAATCAAAACCGTCTGTCTATGACTGAAACCTAGTTCGCGTAAGCAATGATGCAGATGACCTTTATCTGGTGAAAAAATCGGCTTTTTCTGCAACTTGCGACGAATGATAGCGAAAAATGTATCTGATAAAGGTACACCGATAATAATTAATGGTGTAATAAACGATACGATAGCAATCTGCTTGAAACCAAGCATGGATAGCATAGCCAGACTGAAACCTAAAAATAGCGACCCTGTATCACCCATGAATATCTTCGCAGGATGAAAGTTGAAAAATAAAAATCCGATAATGCTGCCCAGCAGCACCAGACAAAGCATAGCCACCATGTAGTTGCCCATCAGAAGGGACATCACAAAGATGGTTCCAATCGCAATCCCTGAAACTCCCGCAGCCAGTCCATCCAGACCGTCAATCAAATTGATGGCATTCGTCACACCTACAATCCAGAAAATCGTAAGCGGAACGGAAATCCAGCTTTCCAAAGACGAGTATGCATCCTGAAAAGGTACATTTACAAAATCAACACGAATATCAAAGGCAAACACAACCATACAAGCAACGGCAATTTGAGCCAAAAATTTCAACTTTGCATTGAGATCAAAACGATCATCGAGAGCACCAATCAGTGTAATCATCGTACCGCCAATCAGAAAGGCCGCGATAAAGTTAATATCCCGTGAGGACAGCATTCCGTCGGGTACAAAAGGCAAAATCGCCAATAAGGACAACAGAAACGCCAGGAAAATCCCCAGTCCGCCAAGTCGCGGCATAATCCGGGTATGTACTTTTCGGGCATTCGGTACATCGACGGCTCCAACCTTAACAGCGAATTTCTTGACGAGCGGTGTCAATAACAGCGCAAGTCCCAGTGCCATGATGAAACCAATAATATAGATCAATAGCATTTGATCATTCGACCCCCAATTTTAAAGCAAATCCCTTTTCAGATGTAACCGCATTGAATTATACTCTGATCAAAAATAAATACCAAGCTTCATATTCTGGCAAATTAGCGGGTTTTGAAGGCAGATTCAAGCTATTTATCACACTTTTGTGACGTTTTCTTTTTCACGCATAACTTTCACGGCGAATTTCGGCAGCGCAAGCATTCTTTTGTATCGACTGGGCTCTTTAAGCAGCCTATATAGCCACTCAATTCTGAGTTTCTGGAACAATTTAGGTGCACGTTTTGTTCTGCCAGATATAACATCAAAACTACCGCCAACCCCCATCATTACCGGTACGCCCAGTTGCTCCTTGTATTTGCCAATCCACGGCTCCTGTGTGTCCGCGCCACGTGCTACAAATAACAGATCCGGATTCGCTTTATGAATGGCTGCGATGACTTCCTCATCCTCTTCGGATCCAAAAAATCCATCGCGCTGGCCACAAACCGTAATTCCAGGATAAAGCTCATGTAACCGTTGTGCAGTCGCTTGAATCACCTCGGACGTTGATCCGAGCAAATAAACTTTCCAATGATAGTTTTCTCCGGCTCTAAGCAATTCATGTAATAAGTCAAAACCCGCTACTCGCTCAGGCACAGGGTGTCCTACATAATTTGCGGCCCAGACCACACCAGTCCCATCTGGAACAATTAACTCGGCCTGCTTCATCACTGACATGTACACGGGATCTTCCAATGCAGCCATTACCATAATTGGATTGGCAGTGATCACTTGATGGGGTCTGCGAGACTCCACCGCCTGGATTAATACATTTAAAGTATCTTTCATATTAAGCCTTGATACCCGAACACCGAAAATCGGGACGGTAGGCACATTCGTAACCTTATCAACTGTCACTGTATCCATCATCCTTTGCGACACAAGTAATTAATGATATGCTGTGCCGGCAAACGTGCCTCGCTCTTCAACAAAGCAATTGCCGCTCCCTGGCTCTCGATCCATTGATTTCGCTCGTCTAGCAGACGCATAGCCTCTTTAGCCAGCTTTTGTCCATCCAGTGCTTCTGCAGTGCCTACAGGCTGGCTACCGACGCGGCTGAGAAAATGATCAATTTTGGGATCGTAGGATATCCCCAAAGGGGGCACTTGATGGGATGCTGCATAGATCAAGCTGTGCAGCCTCATCCCGATCATCAAACTGCAACGACTGACTTCCAAAAGCATCTGCTGAGGATCGGTAACCTGATCAGATATACTGACACGGCTACCTTTTTCCCTAATATCCCCTAACAAATTCATTACCATCCTTGAAGCCTGCTCGTCGTCAGGCAAATGAAAGGGAAAGAAACGCAAATGTACGCGGCGTCCAGCAGCTAATTTTTTCAGACCGTCTGCGATAGCCGTCAAATCGCGATGCTCCTTGTCCCAATAGCGTACAGACACACCGACAATCGGAAGTTCATCCTGATTAAGCTCAGCAGCAGCTGTGTGCGCCTGACCGAAATTGGAGGGCAATGGGAGTCCCATTACCGGATCGGGAACGACCTCGACAGTCGGACTCTTTAGCTTCATGCTACCCAATAATGCGGCGGATTGTTTATCTCTTACAGATACATATTCACAGCGTTGGAACACAGACCGGATCATGGGATAAAATATCTTTCGTTGCACCGGACCAATGCCCTGAGCATATACAAACGTCGGCTTTCCTACCCATTGGGCCAGCTTGAGAATTGCAAGGTAATAAGGAATGCTTTTGGGACTTGTCGCGTCCTGAAGCAAGCTTCCACCACCACTGATTAGCCCGTCGCTGTTTTTAATCGCTTTTCGGACTTCCCCCAGACTCATACGTGGGACAGCTTCAACCCCATACATTTTCTCTGTCCATGCAGGGTCAGAAGATAGAACAACAGGCTTAACCGTAATCCCGGCTTGACGGCTTTCCTCCTCTAATGCAGTCAAAATGGACTTGAGTACCGCCTCGTCTCCACTATTGCGAAAGCCGTAATAACCCGAGATGATTATCGTTTGAGCTGTGGTGACCATTTCTTCCAACATCCTTCCAGCACTTGCCACGCGACAATTGCAATAATTCCCAGAAGCAGACCCAATCCCAATCCTAATAGTCCACGACTAAGCGAAAGTGCCGCTGGAGAGTGGATGTGAGCAAAAGTATCCACCATAGAGGCTTGACCTATAGCAGCTATGATCAGTACATAGATCGCTTTGCGGTATTTCAAGGCCAAGAACGCGCCTGCAAAAAACAGGGGGTGTGCCATCAAAAATTCCTTATTACGCGGACGTACACCAAATGCATTCTCAAGGAAATTCCGGAAAACCAGCTCCGTGTTCGACACGGTTCCCGCATTCCCTGTGCGACTCAAGTAGTACATTCCTGCGGCTCCGATAACAGCCAATACAACTATCCACAGTACGGTAATCGGCGTGCGGAGCAACTTGGAAATTTCCTCACGTATAGAAACACCACGATAAAAGAAAATATATACCGCAGCCAAAAAGATTGGCAGAACGTGAAGCAAGCTTACACCTCTAAATTGGTTCAGCACAAGGCTGTAGGCAATACTGTTCAGCAGCGCAATAACAAAAGGCACCGCAGCCAGCGACAGGATTGCTGTTTGAACGTACAGAATAAGCGTTTGAACCAAACGCTTACCTGGAGAGAGCTCCTGTTCACGTTTAATTCTAATCGTACGTATGGCAATAACCATTGCAACCGTAGGACCGCTAATTGCTGCGAGCAGCGCCAGGCCTTGCTCCATCAAGCTGGAGTTCAGAACATAAAGACCTGCGGAGCCAACCAAACCGAGTGCAAACGCCAGCAGGGTTAATGCCGGGACAAAATAGGATACCATAATGGAGAAGAATGCAAGTGCGCCTAGTACGACGACCATTTTCAGATAGCGTTGAATTGAAGAATCAACCACCTGGAATGGCTCAGCCTGTCCGAGCTCAAATCCCTTTTTCTCCATCCGTTGTACTGCATTCCCTGGCTTGTCCAAGCTGTGAATCAGATTATCTACCGAATCCTTTACTTTAGCCTCAGCTACACTACGCGTAGGGGCAGTATTAAGATACAGCATGCGAATATTGCGGTCCTTGGTTGCCAATGCAAAACGATCGGCCAAGGTCTCGACATCAAGCGTTGAATCCTTGTCGCTCAGAGAATACAGTCGGACAACGTTATAGTGTATATCGTAAGCAAGCCTGTTGAAGCCGGCTTGTGGTTTTTTCAAGTTCTCAATAGTAGCCAGGCCAATATCATATTTATTAAGCAGTTTAGCAAATGCCGCTAAACTATGCTCTTTTTCATTATCTGTAAAGCCTTTGACCGAATCTCCTTCAAACAAAATGCGTTTTACCCCATTCTGCTGAAAGGAGGCCAGCATTTCTTCTGTCAACTCCTCGTTATAAGGAAGACTGTCACTCATCCGCGGAACAATAAAAAATCCTTTGCTCCGAAGCTGCTTCATAGCAATCGGGTCAGGCTGCATCGGCTTAAGGTACGCATCCTCAGGGGATGTTTCCACAACGACCCCTTCCTGTCCCTGATAGCTCCAAGGCTTTACGTTTATACCCAGGCTTGTAAACGTACGTTCAATTAACGGCTTAAGTGCCTCAGCATTTTCTTTGTCAGCAAAAACAACGTACGTAAAATTCTCATTTGCAGGTGAAAGACGTTTTTCCAGATCTGCAACGTTCTGAGTCGTATAGGTTACGACCCGGCCCGCTTTGCGGAAATCGTCCAACGTACTTTCATACATTGCCATACTGTTCACACCCGCCTGCTTTAAGCGGTCAAGCTGCTCGTTCAAATAATCCTGCGGGTGAGCCTGATACGAAGCTGCCTCTGTCAAATCCCGATAATCGAATACAATCTCCACTTTTTTACTCGAAGATTCTGTCTTCACACGATCGGCGATGACTGGAATGGAGGCCAACAAGCCGAGCGCGACCAGAACCCACAACCATTTTCGAGAAGCCGTATTCCAATACTGCCATTTCTGATACACCAAAGAACCTCCTTAATATCCGTTGTCGCAATAAGCCTATTTTCCCAAAGCCTATTCTAGATTATTCTGCAACATAGAAATGACCCCCACGGCGTACTGCCCTTTGCCGTGAGAGGTCACCGATTACTTATTACGTATCCAATTGTCTTAACCTATTCTATTATAAATGGATTTGTCTCAAGCGTCTACGCGCGCCATAACAGCATCCACCAAACGGCTGATTCTTTGCTCCGCATCTGCCAGCGAAGAACCGCGTACCGCGAAGTATACCTTGATTTTTGGCTCAGTACCAGAAGGACGCAGACAGAACCATGAACCGTCCTCCAGTAAGAATTTGAGTACATTTTCTTTAGGCAGTCCGTCCAACCCTTGCGAGTAGTCCAGCACCTTGTCTACCTTCACGCCTGCAATCTCTTGAGGAGCGTTGCTGCGCCAATCTGTCATTTTGCCCTGAATCTGTGCCACTCCGTCCTTGCCCTTCAGTGTACGAGACTCCAGCTTCTCAAGGAAGTATCCAAACTGCTCATACAGCTCTTGTAAAACATCATACAGCGTCTTACCTTGGGTGCTGTAATAAGCAGCAGCTTCAGCAATCAGCATGGCTGCCAGAACGGCGTCCTTATCGCGAGCGTAATTGCCTGCCAAATAGCCATAGCTCTCTTCATAACCGAACAGGTAGGTATAATCTCCCGTTTGGTCAAACTGGTTCATCTTCTCACCAATATATTTGAAGCCAGTTAGCGTATTAAAGACAGTTGCACCAAAATGTTCGGCAATGACTGCGCCCATTTCGCTGGTTACGATGGTTTTGACGACCGCCCCGTTATTCGGGAGCTTGCCTGTTTCCTTCAGCTGATTCAACAAGTAGTACACCATAATCGCGCCGGACTGATTCCCGGACAATACCACATATTCGCCGTCACGGTTCTTAACAACCGCTCCCATACGGTCAGCATCTGGGTCTGTTCCGATCAACAAATCCGCACCAATCTTTTCGCCCAGTGCAATCGCTAACTTGAATGCATCACGTTCTTCCGGGTTCGGTGATTTGACGGTGGAAAACTCAGCATCCGGCAGCTCTTGTTCGGGTACAATATGCACCTGCTCAAAGCCGATTTTCTCTAGCACACGGCGAACCGGCAGGTTTCCAGTGCCATGGAGAGGCGTAAACACTACCTTGAAGTTTTTGCCTGGTCCAGCTGCAATCAGTTCACGGTTCACACTCACACTGGCTACCGTATCTACAAACGCTTCATCTTCCTCTTCTCCAAGCCAAACCAGCAGTCCCTGCGCCTCTGCTTCTTCACGGGTCAGGCGGTGAATATCAGCAAAAGAAGGAACCTCACGGATATAACCAATCACCTGTTCAGCCTGATCAGGAACAAGCTGACCGCCCTCATCATTGTATACCTTGTATCCGTTATATTCAGGCGGGTTATGGCTCGCAGTTACGACAATCCCCCCACTGGCCCCCAAATGACGTACGCTAAATGAAAGCTGCGGCGTCGGGCGCAGAGACGAGAACAACTTAGCTACGATACCGTTGCCGGCCAGTACCAAAGCTGCATCCAGGGCAAACTCTGGCGAGAAATGGCGCGAATCATGTGCAATGACAACCGAAGGCTTGCCCTCTTTTCCAGCATGCTGCTCCAAAATGTAGCGAGCGAGCCCTTGAGTCGCACGTCCAATGACGTAGCGGTTCATTCGATTACTACCTGCCCCGATTACTCCACGCAAACCGCCTGTACCAAATTCCAGCTCTTTGTAAAAGCGATCCTCCTGCTCCTGCTCGTTGCCCTCCAATGCGCGCAACTCCTGTTTGGTTTCTTCATCAATATAAGGGTCTTGCAGCCAGCTCTCAATGCCTTCTAGTGCTTTTTTACTCAACTGCGTCATACGGTATTTCCCCTCTCCATTTTTGGTTGTCAAAACAGGATTTCTATGTACACATGCACTCGGTTCAAACGTCGTGCTTATGTCAGCAGAGCTTGCTTATTGGGAAGGATCGGACAAAGCAAACATAATCTCGCCCTCAGCTACTACCGTATCGCCTACTTTAGCCGTAGCTTTCCCTTTGCCAAATGCTCCTTTAGAACGGGTTATTTCCACTTCAAGCATCAGTGTATCCCCAGGAACCACCTGTCCGCGGAAACGGAAACCATCCAGCCCCGCCAAGAAGCCGATTTTACCGCGATTTTGCTCAAGATGCAGCAATGCGACAGCTCCAACCTGAGCCAGGGCTTCGGTGATCAGCACACCTGGCATGACCGGATATCCCGGAAAATGTCCGATGAAATGAGGCTCAGTCATCGTTACATTTTTAATGCCCACTGCTCTTTTTCCTTCCTCCAGCTCAATAATGCGGTCCACCAACAAAAATGGTGGTCGATGCGGAATAATCTCCTGAATTTGATTAACATCCAATTGCAATTTGTCCATTTACCTTAATAACTCCTCTCGCTTGCAGGTTCGGTCCTGAATCAGTCATGAATTGCTGCAAGCATAATATTACCCATCGGTGCTGCATAAAAACAGTTCATTGCGGCAACAATGATAGATATCCTTCACCTACTGCAGAAGTGAAGGTTGAGATAAGGGGCTTTTTCCGCCGGTTATGCAACCAGAGGCGCGAAGAGGCCCTTTTGCCCGTGTTTGATCTTACCCCGCAGTGTTATAAACTTCCCCATCATTATACAGTCATCGGATGCAAAAAGAAAATTACGCGGAAGTACCATATTGGTTGCTCCTATGATGGGTAAAGCGGAGTTTCAATTTGAGTCAAGGTGGACGGGCTGCGGGGATGGATCATTCTTCCGATCGCTGTTAACCTCGGATTTTCTTCATTATATAAGAATTCAAGGGTAAAATCCGAGGTTAAAGGCAAACGCTGACGCTTCTTCAGAACGATTCCATCCCCTCCGCCGAGTTACTTTTGGCTCAAAAAGAAGGCCCCGCTTCAATAATACTCGCTTGTCGGAAGGGCGGAACAAAACCGAAGGCCTCTGCGATGGCCTTCATTGGCCGCAATCCATGCGTGCTACGCTTGGAGGCTTCTGCATTGAAGGCATTGAAGGCAAAACAAAACCCTGCGCCACTGGCACAGGGTTTTGTTTTTCTATACTACCCACACAAATTGCGGGTTGATTTCTCTTTATAAAAGTGGCCCTAATGGCGGGTAGCAGCGCAGCGAAGGATTTGAATCTGGAGAAGCGTGAGCGTTCGCCTTTGCAACGGGATTTTTACAACTGAATAACTTATAAAATAAAAAATCCCGTTGCAACAGCGATCGTAAGATCAAATCATTCGCGGAGCAGTCTTTTCCCACCACAGCCACTTTTTTAAAAATAAATCAAGGCGCAAATATAAGATCAATGACGTGCTGCCAGGTTTTCCATTCAAATACGCCTGCCAGTCCTTGCTTACCTACAATCACGTATCCTGCAATTAAACCACCTAACAGCGAAATAAAGAGAAGCAGCGGAACCACGGAATAACGAGCAGTACGCCAGCGGGATTTAGTCTTTTCAGGAACTGAGCGGGGATCGGATTGTTCTTCTTTCATCACCAAATCCCTATCCCCTCAGATTATTAGCCAGGTTCATCATCGTATCGCTAGAAGTCAGCGCCCGCGCCGCCATTTGATACATCCGCTGAACTTGCATCATATCCGTCATTTCACCTGGTAAATCCACGTTGGACTGTTCCAGGTAACCGGAACGCACGGATACGTCCGTTGGAACAGCACCCGCTACACCTGCTGCACCGAACACATTTGCTTCTGTTACTCCATTCGCCAATACGAACAGGTTATCATCCCGCTGCTCCAGTCCTTCTGGACGCTGAACATCCATCAGCTTGATTCGCTGACCAACTGTTGGTTCTCCTGTCCCATTGGTACGAATCAACAACTCACCGTCCGAATTAATGGCTACCTTAGAGCCCGCTGGCGCAGTCACTGGAACATCATTGTTGTCCAACACCGAATAGCCTTCAGCCGTGGTCAACATCATCGTTGCACTATCATTCGGATCAGGAACAAAATGGAAGCTGCCGTCACGCGTCCAAGCTTTTTGTCCATTGCCCTGAACCTCAAACATGGCATTGCCCTGAATCGCCAGATCAGTAGGAAGTCCTGTCTCCTTGAGCGGACCTTGTTCCATATTTTTCATAATCGAGGCTATTTTAACTCCGTAGCCCAAATTATAGCCGAGCGGCATTGCCCGCCCATTTTGGAGATACGTTGAAGGCTGCTGCTTTACATTAGCCAGCACATCTTCAAAGGAACCCTGTTTACTCTTATAACCAGTCGTATTAATATTGGCGATATTATCGGCAATCAAATCCAGACGCTGTTGCACACTGGCCATAGACACCATTGCGCCAATCATGGAGTTGTTCATCACTTACCCCCTGTTATACACGGCCTACTTCGTTAACGGCCTTGTCCAAGCTTTTATCATAAAATTGAATAACCTTCTGATTCGCTTCATAAGCTCTTAACGCAGCCATCATATCCACCATCGACTGAGCAGCATCCACATTAGATACTTCCAGATAACCCTGGCGAACGGACACAGCATCGTTAGCAGTCATCATTCTGGCTGTAGCACCATCCGTATCATTCAGGCGGAAATTCCCATTGCCCTCACGAACGAGCTGGTACGGCCGATCAATAACACTAATTCCGAGCGTTGTTCCCAATGTCTGGTTGGACTGGCTATCCACCAATTCGCCCCGCTCATTTACTTTAAGTGCTGAGACAGCACCCGTCAATTGAATTGGATTACCATTTGTATCCAAGATTGCTGAGCCAGTCGACGAAAGCAATGCTCCCGCTCCATTTACCCGGAAATGTCCGTCACGTGTATAGCGTACATTTCCGTTATTGTCACGGACCGTAAAAAACGCTTCTGGACGATAGGTGACTTCACCGTTAGCATTAACAAATTTCCCTGCCTGATCAAAAGCCATAGGCTGGCCCGTTGCCGGGTCGTTCACACTAATGTTGGACTGTATCGCGAAATCCGTAGCTTGTCCGCTGTCCTTCAATGCCCCCTGAATGTAAGGGGAGAGGCTTTCCTCGGCAAAAACACCAGTATTCAGCTTGCCGACCGTACGATCCGGATTATCCGGGTTACCGCCCGTCATCGAAATAAGCATTTCGGGAAAAGAGCGTTGAACACTGTTCTCCTGCTTGTATCCCGGCGTATTCATATTGGCAATATTTTGCGTCACGGTGTCATGGCGTCGTTGCTGTGTTGTCATTCCGGCTGCCGCAGTATATAAACCTCTCAACATGTATCGTGCACCCCAATCCTTCTCTGCTAATGCATCATCTGCTCGCACGGAGGCGCGGAAGCCGACATACTAGGCAACCTGTCCGACCGCATACGAGTCTCTTATAGTCACTATCGGCAGATTAGAACTTTTTCTTAACCACATGATCCAAATTGTCCAGCATAATTCCTGTACCTTTAACGACACAATGCATCGGATCCTCGGCAACCAATACCGGAACACGCAATTCTTCTGCAAGCAGTTCGTCCAGTCCGCTAAGCAGCGCACCGCCGCCAGTCAGAATGACACCACGATCAATAATATCGGCTGATAGCTCCGGTGGGGTCTGCTCCAATACAAACTTGGCTGCGGCAACAATCGCTGACACAGGGTCTCTAAGCGCTTCCTGCACCTCATCGGCAGAAATACTTAATGTTTTTGGCAATCCGGATACCATATCCCGTCCACGGATGTCCATCTCCGCACGTCGCCCGCTCGGATTTACGGTTCCGATAGCAATCTTGATATCCTCGGCCGTACGTTCCCCAATGAGAAGCTTATATTTTGTTTTCACATATTTCATGATCGCTGAATCAAACTTGTCGCCTGCCATTTTAATGGAAGAAGCTGTGACCACATCCCCCATCGAGAGGACTGCAACGTCTGTCGTTCCGCCACCAATATCCACTACCATGTTGCCGCTGGGCTCAAAGATGTCCATTCCTGCTCCGATGGCAGCTGCTTTTGGCTCTTCCTCCAAAAAGACTTCTTTCGCCCCGCTGCGCTCCGCCGCTTCACGAATCGCTTTTTGTTCCACTGAGGTAATGTTCGTCGGCGCACAAATCAAAATACGAGGGTGGCTGTACCAGCTTTTTCCCCCTACGCGATTGATAAAATATTTTAACATTGCCTCCGTCACTTCAAAATCGGCGATGACGCCATCACGCAATGGACGAATAGCTATGATATTACCAGGAGTCCGCCCAACCATACGACGTGCTTCCTCTCCGACAGCCAATACTTTTTTTGTATCGCTTTCTATCGCGACAACGGAAGGTTCGTCAAGAACAACCCCCTTCCCTTTGACGTGGATAAGCACGTTGGCCGTACCGAGGTCGATACCGATATCATTACTGAACATATTAAAAAGGCCCCCAAAGTGATATTTTAAAAGCTAAGATTCGACAAGAAGCGGCAAATATATGTATAAACCTACGGTTACATGTCATTTTTCGTCTTGTACCATCTTTTAACATATCATACTTCAGGGGGTTGATTCAATGGCTTTGCCAGCCAATTCACCATATATTTTTAAGACTTGCCGGAAACGAGAATCTCCCTTCTTTTCCCACTCGTTTTTTTGTACTTAATTTTCGTCGCTTCCCCTCCCCGCAGATGACGGATGGATTTATGGTATTCGAGAATATGCTTCACTTGATCGGCAAGATCTGGGTTGATTTCAGGCAGTCGTTCGGTCAGATCTTTATGCACCGTGCTCTTGGAGACACCAAATTCCTTGGCAATCGTACGGACCGTATTCCTTGTTTCCACGATACAGCGACCGATTTTGATGGTCCGTTCCTTGATGTAATCGTGCACGCTCCCGCCTCCCTACTGTGGATAGTTTGGTACATTATATGAGGAGCGTGCTTATATATTCGCGGTTTGGCGGGAAGTCATGCTTCGGAAGGCCTATTTATTTGCCAGCAACAGCTTATCTGTTTACCTCATGAACAAAAAAATGAACAAGAAAAAAGCAGGGAAAATGGTTTCCCCGCTTTGCATGCAAAGCCATGACCGAACTTATTTTTTAGGAAGCAGACCTGTAGGATTCACCGGCTTGTTATCCTGATACACTTCAAAATGCAGATGTGTTTTCAAATCCTTTTCAAGCTCGTTACGACCTGCTGAAGCAATTACATCGTTTTGTTTAACTTGATCGCCCTCTTTTACCTTCAGATCGTTCAAGCTTTGATACACCGTTTTGAGATTGTTGTCATGCGTGATTTCTACGACATTTCCCATCAGCGGATGCTGTTCTACACGGGATACCTTGCCACTCAGGGCAGCTTTCACTTCAAACGTCTGATCGTCAGCCCGGGAAAGATCAATTCCGGTATTAGCAGTAAAGGTTTTATCATACTCTACCATTGCTGCTGCCTGTTCATCAGCTGTCGCGTTTTCGTCAAAAAATGGCTTTACGACCTTTACTGCGGCGGCATCTGCCACCGGCCATGCGATATTTTCCGACTGGGCAACGACTTCCATGCTTTCTGGCTGTTGTCCGTTGACATCGGTATTGACTGCGCTTGTGTTTTGCACCGATGGACTAGCTG
Source organism: Paenibacillus peoriae KCTC 3763 (assembly GCF_000236805.1). Classification (GTDB taxonomy): domain Bacteria; phylum Bacillota; class Bacilli; order Paenibacillales; family Paenibacillaceae; genus Paenibacillus; species Paenibacillus peoriae. The sequence goes on from NZ_AGFX01000047.1 coordinate 175,360, forward strand.
GGTCAGGTTTGAAAGACTTCTGGCTGGCATCCTGATAGACCCACACTAAGGTTAGTATAATGGCTGCTGCGGCAATGTAGGCTGCCGGGTATGCCCACCTTTTGGACAACAGCTTTTTCCACGAAGACGGCTGTGAAGCTCTTCCACCCTGAAAGGTTTTGGGTGTTTCTTCATGATTTTGGTTCTGGTTTTTATTTTGTTCACTCATTTACTCATCACCTCAGTAACCAGTGTTACCGGGTGCAACTCTTTTATACTTCAAAGTTTTGAAAAATTTACTAACTTAGAATACGAGAAGCCTGCGCAAAGGAAATGCCAGTATAGTAGTGAAGAAGAATCTGAGTGGCAGTGTGCCCTTCCTTGGCCATTCCGTTGGCTCCCCACTGACTCATGCCGACACCATGGCCGTAGCCATAGGTCGTTATAGCAATCTTGTCTCCTTCGGTCCTCCACGTAAATTCAGCCGAACGCAGTCCCAGTTTGTTGCGAATTTCCGGTCCTGTAAAGACCGTTCCTCCTACCTCAATCTTTTTGATGCGATGCCCTTCTGTCTTGGAAAGCACCCGGATCTCAGGCATATTTCCTCCTCCAGTCGAAGCGGCTATCGCAGCACGCCTCAATCCCAATCTATCAAACATGCTCTGACGGCTCAGTGTGATGGTTTCTGTATATCGAGGTGCCAGCTGCTTGTCCCATGGGCTCGATACGCTCCGTAAGTAAGGCACAGCCTTGGCCCATACATCCTCTGAATTCTCGGTATAGCCGTTGCTGGTAGAAAAAAAGAAGCGGTAATCGGTTTGCCCTCATATACCATGATCGTATCCTTGGTATCGCGCACAGCCTGCCGAATTTTAGCCAGCTCAGCAGCTTTACCGGAATGTCCCCACTCTCTAGTAAGTTTGGCTTTAGAAATGTAAGCCTGATGCTTAACGGTATCCGTCACATCCGCTCCTGCCGGAGAGCCGCTGGTATCATCGGCCAGCAAACGCCGGGCGATGAAGGTGCGCGCGGCAATGGCCTGCGCCTTCAGTGCCTCGCCTTCGAAGCTGGGCGGCATTTCGGCGGCTACAACGCCGACAATGTACTCCTCCAGCGGCAGCGTCTCTGTACGGCCCGTAGACGTGACGTACACACGCACGTCCGGCTCCGCCACTGCCGGAACACTGCGCGCTGGAGCAGCGGGCACCGCTGGTATGGGCGGAACCCCCGGCAGCCGCGTGACGGGGGCCTCAGGCTTCGCTGCCGCGACGGGCATCTCGGGGGCTGCCTTGCGGCCGCCCGGTGGCAACGGCTGCGCCGTATGGCGAGGCCACGCTATTAGCGCGGGCACAGCCAGTGCAAGCGCCAGCAGGCCCGCTACGGCGGCAGCCGGCAGCCAGGGGCGGTGGCTGCCCCAGCGTGGTGCACGCCCGGCGGCAGGCCGCAGGTACGGCCCTGGCACCGGCGGCAGGCTTGTGCCGCGTGTACCGCGAGCTGCTGCGCCGGAGGTCGGCGGCGACGCACCTGCGGGGTGCAAAGCGGTAGCCACTGCCGTTGCACGCCGGGCGTGCCCGGCTTCAGCGGGCAATGTGCCGCGTGTGCCCGACCGCTGCTGAGCAAGCTTGCTTGTCTGTGGCGGAGCAGCTATATGGCCGGGACTTTCCTCCGCAGGTAAAGTCCGGTGGTGTTCGCTGGCATGATGAATCGGTATACGAATACGAACCTGTGAATCTTTCATAGGCTGAAACCTCCATCAAAGGGCTGAATATCCGGCCGGAAGCAATGATCTGTCCAGTAGATATTTTCAATCATATGAGGTCGTCCACTTTGATAGAACCGTTTTAAGAGAACTGGAAGAATGAAAAAAAAGACAAGCTGAAAACACAAAAAAACCAAGCCCTTGCGGACTTGGTTCACAGTTGTTTGTAAATATGCTGATACGTTGTATGAAGCTTGGTACGTTAAAGCTTAAGCCAAAGAAGGCTGAATCTTTTTGAACAGATTCCCTGTAGTCTCTTCCGGCATCACACGCTCTGTACTGGACGAATGATCCAGCTTCGGCTCTTCTACGGTCACTCTGTAAATGTCCGCGCCCAATCCAGTCAGCTTCTCGGCCAAATGAACGTAGCCACGATCGATGTGATGTACACCGGATACTTCCGTTGTCCCCTCTGCAATAAGTCCGGTCAGAATTAACGCGGCACCTGCACGCAAATCTGTCGAGGTCACCTTTGCACCTGTCAGCTTCGCATTGCCGGTTACAATCGCAGAACGACCTTCGACCTTAATCTCCGCATTCATGAGATGAAATTCATCCACATGCATGAAGCGATTTTCAAAGACGGTTTCCGTAATAATGCTCGTTCCTTCAGCAGCAAGCTGAAGTGCCATCATCTGAGACTGCATATCCGTAGGGAAACCAGGATAAGGCAGCGTTTTAACATCAACGGCTTTTAACGGTTTATCCGCGATGACACGAATTCCGTTTTCATCTGGTTGAATGGTTACTCCCATTTCTTCCATCTTGGAGATAACAGGTCCCAAATGATCGGATATTGCGCCTTCTACATATACGTTCCCGCCTGTGATCGCAGCAGCAACCATATAAGTACCTGCTTCTACACGGTCGGGAATAACCGTATGTTTTACTCCATGAAGTTTTTCGACGCCTTCAATACGAATAACGCCTGTGCCTGCGCCGCGCACCTTGGCTCCCATACCATTGAGGAAGTTCGCAAGATCAACGATCTCAGGTTCCTTAGCAGCATTTTCAATAGTGGTTACGCCCTCGGCAAGAGTAGCGGCCATCATAATATTTTCGGTTGCTCCTACGCTGGCTACATCCAAATAAACTTTGGCTCCACGCAGACGCCCGTTACTTTTAGCTTCAATAAAACCTTGGCCCAGACTAATCTCGGCCCCCAATGCTTCAAAGCCCTTCAAATGCTGGTCAATTGGTCGTGTGCCAATTGCGCATCCGCCTGGAAGCGAAATTCTTGTATGTCCCAAACGTGTAAGCAACGGCCCCATAACCAAAAATGATGCGCGCATTTTCCTAACCCACTCGTAAGGGGCTTCACAGGAAATTATCTTCCGCGCGTCAACACGAATGACCTCATCTTGGTATGTAACGCCTGCTCCTAAGGACTCCAGTACTTTGTTAATAGTCATCACATCGTCTAGAGGAGGTGCATCAATAATAACACTTTCTCCTTCTTCTCCTAGCAGAGAAGCGGCGATGATCGGCAGAACTGAGTTTTTGGCTCCGCTGACTTTGACACTCCCGGTCAATCTGTTGCCACCGCGGACGATAAATTTGCTCATCTATGGTTCCCTCCGCGCGTCATTTCCCTTTTCCTTCATGGAAAAAAAGAACATATTCCGCTATTTTCATGCCTTGCTTTTTCATTACATAAAAAACAAGATTTTATTAATACCCTAACTGCCATCATACCACTGTTCAAAACAAGTATACAAGCGTTTTTTGTACTTGATGTCCATTGTACTCCAACTGAAACAGTCGGCAATACATGTATGGTTCTTTTGTTTACCATTGTTGACAATATGGAACGATGTTATTCGACAATTCCCGCAGGGACACAGTCCTAAAATCATATAACCCGCCCACTTCATGTTAAAACAATACACTAGAGCATCTGGCTCCACGAGATGTAGTTCAACAGGAAACCAGCAACCAATTGCCCGACGATAATAGCGAGAAACAAGTGCAACAATCTGCCTTGTGGTCCTTTGGGGTGCCGGATGATCAAATCCAGCTTTAAGCTCTGTAAAGCCCACCAGGCTAGCGCTATACAGATGAGTGACACGATCATGGAGATCAACGCGGTCATACTCGCCGATTGACTTAGCTGTTCAGCCAACTGCTGCTTCCCGTTCATCGGTAATCCCTCCCATCTGCTTCACAGACTTCTTTATAATACTCGGCGCACGCCTAATATGCTAGTCATATTTCTGTATTCAGAACATTTATTTCGACAAAATATGAATAATTACTTCTGTTTCGTGAATTTAAAAGGTACTATGTACCTAGCTGCCAAGCAAGAAATAGGACTGCATATTTGGTAATTTATCTAAAAAAAGGGCCCGATCACAGTGATCGTAAGGAAGGAAAGGTTTCCTCTCCTCCTGCCGGACACTCTCTGGCAGAAGTTATGAAGCGGTCTCCCTGTCATTCCTCCGTATACTATGCCGAACCCTCTTATAATTCCACTAAAACCTAATATTTAATTCTTACTTGGTTCTAATGCTTGTAGCATTCAAACGGTTAAGCGCCCGTTGCAGAGCCACTTCCGCCCGATGATGGTCTATCTGTTCCTGCTTGCTCTGGAGCCGCAGTTCCGCCCGCTCCCTTGCCGCACGGGCACGCTCTACATCAATATCTTCAGAGCGTTCCGCACTCTCAGCCAAAATAACCACTTTATCCTTGCGGACTTCAACAAAGCCCCCATTGACCGCGATCACCTCAGTCTGACCACCGATTTTAATACGTATCGGTGCAATCTTCAAGGGAGTGACCAAGGGAAGGTGTCCGGGTAAAATACCAAGGTCGCCTTCCGAGCCGCGAACACTGATGCTGTTGACCTGCTCTGCATAGACCAAGCGCTCCGGCGTCACAATCTCTAATAAATACGTGCTCACTTGAATCCCTCCTGAAAGCTGTCCACAGACAGCTCACTTCGTAAGGCTCTCGGCTATTCTTTGCCTGTGTACTTACAGCGTTTTGGCTTTTTCTACTGCTTCTTCGATGGCTCCTACGAAAAGGAACGCTGCTTCTGGAAGATGATCATACTTTCCTTCCAGAATTTCTTTGAAGCTTCGTACCGTTTCTTTAACCGGCACATATTTACCCGGGAAGCCGTTAAACGCTTCGGCAACGTGGAAAGGCTGGGACAGGAAACGCTGGATTTTACGTGCACGTGCTACCAGCATTTTGTCTTCTTCACTCAGCTCGTCCATACCCAGGATGGCAATGATATCCTGAAGCTCGTTGTAGCGGGCCAAAATTTGTTTTACCCCTTGTGCTACATTGTAATGCTCTTCACCTACAACGTCTGGAGACAAAATCCGGGAGCTTGATGCGAGTGGATCAACCGCCGGGTAAATACCCATTTCGGAAATTTTACGTTCCAGATTCGTCGTCGCATCCAAGTGGGCAAACGTAGTAGCCGGTGCCGGGTCAGTGTAGTCATCAGCAGGTACATAAATCGCCTGAATGGAAGTAACAGAACCTTTTTTAGTCGAAGTAATCCGTTCTTGCAATTGACCCATTTCAGTTGCCAGCGTAGGCTGGTAACCTACTGCGGAAGGCATACGTCCCAGCAGGGCGGAAACCTCAGAACCTGCTTGGGTAAAGCGGAAGATGTTATCGATAAAGAGCAGCACGTCACGGCCTTCTTGATCACGGAAGTACTCCGCCATTGTCAGACCGGTAAGGGCAACACGCAAACGCGCACCCGGCGGCTCGTTCATTTGTCCAAACACCATCGCTGTTTTGTTGATAACGCCGGACTCTCTCATTTCATGGTACAAGTCATTTCCTTCACGTGTGCGTTCACCTACACCCGCAAATACAGAAATACCGCCATGCTCCTGAGCGATATTGTTAATCAGTTCTTGGATCGTTACGGTTTTACCTACACCGGCACCACCGAACAATCCAACTTTACCGCCTTTGGCATAAGGAGCCAGCAAGTCGATAACTTTAATGCCTGTTTCGAGCATTTCTGCTTGAGTCGTCAATTCGTCAAAAGTAGGTGCCTGACGGTGAATTGGATTTTTTTCTACTGCACTAATATCAGCACCATTATCAATTGGATCTCCCAGCACGTTAAATACACGTCCCAGAGTAGCCTCACCAACAGGTACCGAAATTGGTGCCCCAAGGTCCACCGCTTCAGCACCGCGAACCAGACCATCTGTGGAAGACATGGCAATACAACGTACACGATTATCGCCAAGATGCTTTGATGCCTCAAGTGTCAGATTCAGTTTGACTCCAGTCTCCAGCACAGTCCCAATATGAATAGCATTAAGGATTTCCGGAAGCTGACCACGTTCAAATTCAACGTCAACAACCGGACCCTGGATGCTCACTACGCGTCCTTTGTTCATCTCTTGGTTTCCCTCCTACAAGCTTGCACAGCCGCAAATCCGAACATCACTGATTTGTTTTGCGCTCGCAAATGATCATATTAGTATAGACTCTGCTATACAGCAGTCTGCAAAAGCTCATTAAGACTGAGCATTTGCCCCTGCCACAATTTCCGTAATTTCCTGGGTAATAGCCGCTTGACGGGCACGGTTATAGGTCAACGACAGTTCACCAATCAGCTTGGTAGCATTTTTGGTAGCAGAACCCATCGCCGTCATCTTCGCTCCCAGTTCACTAGCTTTACCGTCCAGCAAAGCGCCGTAGATAAGTGTTTCTGCATAACGCGGCAACAATACTTCCAGCACTCCTTCTGGTGAAGGCTCATACTCATAATTTATCGAGGATGAAGCTGTAGCGGATTCCGGTGTTGCCATTGGCAACAAACGGTCAATTGTCGGAATTTGAGTCAGTGCGTTGACAAAGCGGTTATAGCATAGATAAAGCTCATCAAATTCTTTAAGTTCAAAGCCTTGTACAGCCTTGCTTGCAATCGTTTTGATATCTGCAAAAGCAGGTGTATCCGACAAGTCAGTCACTGACTCTGCAATAGGGAACTCACGACGTCTGAAATAATCCCGTCCTTTTCGTCCGATAATGAAAATTACAAATTCATCCTGTGAACGGTGACGTTCCGCAATCGTCTGCGTAACCTGCCGCAAAATATTGGCGTTATAACCACCAGCCAGACCACGATCAGATGTGATGATGAGATAAGCAGTCTTCTTGACCGGACGCGTCTCCAGCATTGGATGCTTGACACCGTTTGATCCAGAAGCAATACTGCTTACGACTTCCTTAAGCTTTTCTGCGTAAGGACGAGCCGACTCCGCTTTCTCCTGAGCCTTTCTCAGCTTGGATGCAGCGACCATTTCCATCGCTTTCGTAATTTGCTTTGTACTCTGCACACTTTTAATCTGACGTTTAATCTCGCGCATACCTTTTGCCATGATTTCACCACCTTCAAGCTTTGGCAAGGCCAAAGCTAACTTCGTAAGCAATCGTTAGCCTTGAGAAAAACAAAGCCACTTCGTAAAGATTCAAATCCAGCCGAGCATATGTTAAAGGGCCTGTTATTGGGGGTAAAACATGCCAAGGAAGCCAAAGCCCGAGGGGCACGCTTCCTTAGAACATTTTTCGTCATAAACAGGCAAATTCATGTATTAAACCGACGTAGCAAATGATTTTTTGAATTTCTCGATAGCTGCCTTCAAAGCCGCTTCGTTATCAGCCACCAAGTCTTTTGTATCACGGATCGATTGAAGCACATCCTGATGATCAGACACCATGAAAGACAAGAAGTCCTTTTCAAAACGTTTTACATCCGCTACCGGGATATCATCAAGGAAGCCTTTAACAGCAGTGTACAAGCTCACGACTTGCTGCTCAACAGGCAGCGGCTGATGTACACCCTGTTTCAGGATTTCCATCATTCGCGCACCACGGTCAAGACGGGCTTTAGTGGATTTATCCAAATCGGAACCGAATTGGGAGAACGCTTGAAGCTCACGATATTGGGCAAGATCCAGACGCAGGGAACCTGCAACCTTTTTCATCGCTTTAATCTGAGCGGAGCCCCCTACACGGGATACAGAAATACCTACGTTAATCGCCGGGCGTTGACCTGCATAGAACAAGTCAGCTTCCAGGAAAATTTGTCCATCCGTAATGGAAATTACGTTGGTTGGAATGTAAGCAGAAACGTCGGAAGCCTGTGTCTCGATAAACGGAAGCGCAGTAAGTGAGCCGCCACCCAATTCATCATTCAGCTTCGCTGCACGTTCCAGCAAGCGAGAGTGCAGATAGAAAACGTCACCCGGATAAGCCTCACGACCCGGTGGACGACGCAGCAACAGGGAAAGCTCCCGGTATGCGGACGCTTGTTTGGTCAAGTCATCATATACGACAAGGACATGCTCGCCTTTGTACATGAAGTACTCACCCATAGCACAGCCGGAATAAGGGGCAATGTACAGCAAAGGTGATGGCTCAGAAGCAGATGCCGTAACAACAATCGTATATTCCAAAGCACCGTGACGACGCAATGTTTCAACAACTTGAGCTACCGTAGATTGTTTTTGACCAATAGCAACATAGATACATTTCATGCCGTTGCCTTTTTGGTTCAAAATCGCATCAATCGCAATAGAAGTCTTACCTGTTTGACGGTCACCGATGATCAGCTCACGTTGACCGCGGCCAATCGGAACCATAGCATCAATGGCTTTAATCCCTGTTTGCATTGGCTCATGTACGGATTTACGGGCCATAACACCTGGAGCCTGACTTTCCACCGGACGGAATTCCGTGGTAGCAATTGGACCTTTGCCATCGACTGGTTGTCCCAATGGATTAACAACGCGTCCAATCAGTGCGTCCCCAACAGGAACCTGCATGATTTGGCCTGTACGTTTAACTTGACCGCCTTCACGAATGTCAGAGAATGGTCCAAGAATAACGACACCGACATTGCTCTCTTCCACGTTGAGCGCCAAGCCCAATACGCCGTTATCGAATTCAACCAATTCCCCGGCCATGACTTTTTCCAGTCCGTATACGCGGGCAATACCGTCGCCGACTTCAACAACAGTGCCGACTTCAACGACCTCGATATCATTTTTATATTGTTCAATCTGACTTTTAATCAATGAACTGATTTCCTCAGGTTTGATACTCAAGTGTGTTCACCCCTATCTTCTATACTCGTCTGTTAAAGGATTTCTCAAGACGATCCAGCTTGCCGGCCAGACTGCCGTCGTACAGTGTATCGCCAATAACCACTTTCAATCCGCCCAGCAGACTCGGGTCTACTATATTTTCCACACGGATTGTTTTATGTTCACGGGCTCCGAATTCCTCGGCTACCGTTGCTTTTTCCTGCTCACTGAGCGCATAGGTGGAATACACCTTTGCATGGGCCAGTCCCAGCTTGTACTCCTGAATCTCAAGGTATCCGGCAAGGAGATCTTCAAACAAATCGGCTCTGCTGCGCTGAATCAACAGCTTAATCGTGTTAATCAGCGAGGCAGACAGCTTGCCTTCAAAGCTGTTGGCCAGAACCTGAAGCTTGACCTCTTCCGTAATGTTAGGAGAATTAATGAACTTACGGATTTCGGCATCCCCCGATACAGCCTCTACAAAAGCACGCAGTTCCTGCTCGGTCTCCATAATGGTCTGCTCCTGCTCTGCCACTTCAAACAAGGCTTTCGCGTACCGTTTGGCAACTACCGTATCCCGGCTCATGCTTTGCCTCCTACCTCTTTAAGGTACTGGTCGACAAGCTCTCCCTGGACTTGGTCTTCCTTGATTTCTTTTTGTAGCAATTTGGAAGCAATTTGTACCGAAGCTTTACCCACTTCGCTGCGCAGCTCGGCAACTGCCTTATTGCGCTCGCTTGTGATTTCACGAACAGCTTCGTCTTTCAGGCGAACAGCTTCGTCTTTAGCCTGAATAATAATTTGCTCCGCTTGCTTGTTGCCAGTTTGCTTCGACTGCTCAATAATATCGTAGGCTTCCTTGCGCGCTTGCTGAAGAGCCTGTTTTTGCTCCTCAACATAGGCAGCAGCCTGTTCACGCGTTTGTGCCGCTTCACTCATTTGCTTCAAAACAAGCTCACGCCGCTTCTCCATAACTGAAAAGAGAGGGCCGAATGCATAACGGGTCAGCAACCAGTACAAGATCAAAAATGCAATGACAGTAAACACGATACTTGTCCAATTTAAATGCAATTGAAGTCACTCCTTTCCGGTGAACGTCAGTCCTAGATCTTTCTATTCAAACGAACAAAGAAGGCGCGGATGGCTGTGCCTTCCCCGCCAAACCTTGCTTCCATTTAATTAAGCACCTGCGTAGAAAATGAATGCCAGAACGACCCCGATGATTGGCAGGGCTTCGACCAAACCTACACCGATAAACATTACTGTTTGCAACGTTGCTTTAGCTTCAGGCTGACGAGCGATACCTTCAACTGTTTTACTTACGATCAGACCGTTACCGATACCAGCGCCCAAAGCGCCCAAACCTACTGCGATTGCAGCTGCGATATATGCCCAAACTCCCATTTTTAAAATCCTCCTTAAGTGAATGTGTATTTGTATTTTATATATATTTGCAGTTAAGAGCGAAGCGCACTCCTGAACTTAACTAAAAACCGGATAATGAACCTGTTTAATGCTCTTCTTCATGCGTATCAATGGACTGTGAAATATATACAAACGTCAGAATCGTAAAGACGAACGCCTGGATACTGCCGACAAAAATACTGAATCCTTGCCAGACCACGAGTCCCAATACGGAAGCAACCATACCTCCAACGCCAAGTGCTGTCAATTTCAACAGAACACTGATCAAAACTTCGCCGGCAAAAATATTACCGAATAGACGCATACCATGTGTCAGTAGTTTTGAGAACTGCTCAATCAGGTTAATTGGCAGAAAGAAAGGAAATGGTTGAACGTAGTGCTTAAAGTAAGCTTTGGTGTTACGGAAGATTCCCAGGAAATGAACCAGGACAAAGATCATCAATGCCAGTCCAATGGATACCCCTGCATCTGCGGTTGGTGATTTCCACCAGCTGACACCTACATGGGCAGCTTCGCCCGGATGAGTCGCCTGTGCTTGCTCTAATGCTTCCTTGACCGGAACGATATCATGCCCGAATACTTGTGCGCTTTGCACACTATCGAATTCAGTCACGATCCCGAACGGCAGACCTAGCATATTTCCGACGAAAATGAACATGATCAGCGTCATCCCTAAAGAAAGGAATGGCTTCCCTTTTTTCAAATCCATCGTACTGGAAATGAGTCCTTGAACGAATTCGACAACCCATTCTAAAAAGTTTTGCAGCTTTCCTGGATTGTCCACAGACAAATTGCGCGTTGCAGCAAAAGCCAGTCCAAACACAATAGCGCAGGTCACAAGCAGCATAATAATGACGGACAAGTCAATACTAAACCCGCCCAATTGGATAATCGGTGATTCATGCAACATGTTTTCTCACCCCTTTCTCAGTTGAGCCATTATTTTTCCTGAAGCGCGAATATAATGCCTATAATTAAAAGAAGGAATTGTCCAGTTACAAGGCTTGCCATTACAGCGATCTCATGGAAATAGGCCGGAAATTCTACAGCCAGCACCACTGCCAAAATTGAGGTCGCTAATCGAACGCCAAAGCCAATACCTACCACTCTCTTCTTTCTTTCACCGGCGGCCGCACTCGCAACCTGTCGAATTTTGTAGGCCATATACAGCACATTTAGACAGCTTACTCCCGTTCCCAGAATGATTCCGTGAGCAATGTCACGATGTTGGGGCATGAAAGCGGAGACCAGGAAACACAGAGCCATAATCATAAGCGCTACGATCCATAACATTTTTTGCATACGGGTCATCTCATTCATGGTTATCCCTCAATACCTTTCCGATCACAAGGGCAATACTCAATGCGCCTACAACCAAGCCTGCGAGAACGCTTACGCCAATCCAAATTCCGGAGCCACCAAGTTTGGCATCAAGCCATTTTCCGGCATAGAAACCACCCAGTGTGCATACCGTCAAATCAATGCCGATAGCGCTCACCAGTCCGATTGCCTTGAAGGCATTTCCGGTGTTGTTTTGGTTGTTGTTTTGCTTGGATGGTTTGACCACTTTTCCATGTCACCCCTGCAATTCCAGTCCATTTTACTTAAATATAAGATGCTTTGTCAATTGAGATATTTTAGTGCCCTAAAGTATAAAAATCAGTCGACAAAGCATCTAAAAATGCTGTATCCCTTGGTAACCGTACAGTTTAACTGTATGCTTGCCTTGTAAAGGAATATTATAACGAGCGAACGCCATTTGTGAACATTGTGTGAAATTCCTCAGGACGTTCAGATTTTACGCCATAATGGTGCAAAATCGCATTGACAATTCTTACCGAAGCCTTTCCGTCACCGTAAGGATTCGTTGCCTGACTCATAGACTCATACAACGCGGAATCCGTCAAAAGTGCCTTGGTTCGATTGTAGACATTCTCTTCACTCGTACCAACCAATTCCAATGTGCCCGCCTCAATTCCTTCCGGTCTTTCGGTCGTATCACGCAGTACCAGTACAGGTACTCCGAACGAAGGGGCTTCTTCCTGAAGACCGCCGGAATCCGTAAGAATCAGATGCGTGTGCGGATAAAAATTGTGCAGATCTACAACGTCCAGCGGATCAATCAGCTTAATCCGCGGATGGTTGCCTAAAATCTCAAATGCAGGCTCCTTCACAGCCGGACTCGGGTGAACCGGATACACGATGGCGATATCCTCAAATTCGTCCGCAATCCGTTTTACCGCATTAAAAATTTGACGATGTGGCTCCCCTTGTGACTCCCGGCGGTGAGCTGTCATTAGAATCAAACGTTTGCCTTGAGCCCAATCCAGTACCGGGTGCTCGTAATCTTGGCGAACGGTATACTGAAATACGTCAGTCACCGTATTTCCTGTTACATATATTCGCGATTCAGGTTTATTTTCCTTCCGCAAATTTCCAGCCGATAAAGAAGTAGGCGAAAAATGAAGATCAGATAGCACGCCTGTGAGCTGACGGTTCATTTCCTCCGGATATGGAGAAAGCTTGTTCCATGTCCGCAAGCCTGCTTCCACATGCCCTACTTCAATTTGCTGCATAAAGACTGCGTAGCTAGCGAGGAATGTCGTCAGCGTATCACCGTGAACCAGGACAATATCAGGCTTGGCCTCACGCAATACAGGCTCCAGCCCCTGAAGTACACGTATGGAAATTTCGTTGAGTGTCTGACGGTCTTTCATCACATCCAGATCATAGTCAGGGTGGATGTTAAAGACCTCCAGAACCTGGTCAAGCATTTGGCGATGCTGAGCTGTAACGCATACCACAGACTCGATATGCTCCGGATGACGCTGAAGCTCCAAAATGAGAGGAGCCATTTTAATCGCTTCCGGACGAACGCCAAAAATGGTCATTACTTTGATTTTAGACATTTCGAGTTGAACCCCTTTTCATAATAAACGTCCAGTTCACAGATCCTTTTAATATGAAAATGACCTGTCCGCAACGTCCATAAATTTGCCGAACCGCCAAAGGCGATTTACTTGGTTCCGTACAAGCGGTCTCCCGCGTCGCCAAGACCAGGAACGATATAGCCATGCTCGTCCAAACGCTCGTCCAGTGCAGCAACATAAATGTCGACATCAGGATGCGCATCTTGTACAGCTTTGACTCCCTCAGGAGCGGCAATCAGATTCATCATTTTAATTTGGGTGCAGCCTCTCTTTTTCAGCACATCAATAGCAGCAATCGCCGAGCCGCCTGTTGCAAGCATTGGATCAATAACGATCAATTCACGCTCAGTCACGTCTGTAGGCAACTTCGTGTAGTATTCCACAGGCTGCAATGTTTCAGGGTCGCGGAACAATCCCACATGGCCTACCTTTGCTGCTGGCAGCAGTTTTACGACGCCATCCAGCATACCCAAGCCTGCACGCAAAATCGGAATGAGGCCCAGCATACGTCCGGAAATCACTTTACCTTCTGTCTCAGCAACCGGTGTTTGCACCGTAATGCTTTCCAACGGGATGTCCCTCGTAATTTCATAAGCCATCAAAGTTGCTACTTCATCCACGAGCTCGCGGAAATCCTTGGTGTTGGTCCGCACATCGCGGATAAATGTAAGTTTGTGTTGGATCAAAGGGTGATCACAAACCACCAGTTTTGCCATGATATATTCCCTCCGGTATTATCGTCACGTTCTTCCGAACCAGAATATCGAACATCCTGATTGGAAAGGGATCTATGTAACCTATTTGTACAAACCAAATAAGCACAGATGCAGTGCGTGCCTGTAAATCCTGTTTATTATAACATTCCCTTGATTGATTTAACACCTGCCACCGCAACCTTTGGTCAAGAGAAAGATATGTAAAGTAAAATACCTAGCCCGCCACTTTGCGAGCGACTTTCGTCATAGAAAATAGCACCAAAAAAGACCCTAACGGCCCTTGACCGTCAAAGTCTGCTGAGCTTTAAAATCGATGCCATCGTAATAATTCAAGATGTTTTTTTGTAAACGCTTCATTATATATATGTTTAAATATATATGTCCAACTCTATGGACTCTGTCGGCTTAAAGGGGAACCCTTAAACCGCCAGATGAAGCCTTACCGTAAACGCTTGTTACCCAAAAATGTACGTTTCGAGCCGCCAGAAAATAAAAAGGGCTGTCTCCCCTCCGACTTACAGAAGGAAAACAGCCTTATTCAACCTGGATAGGTGACCGATATAATTAGTATTGAGTACCTGGATAGATCGGGAATTTTTCAGTCAGCTCGCCAACCGCTTGGCTCGCCTTGGACAATACCGTATCATCCTTCGGATTTTTGAGGGTTTCAGCAATGATTTTACCGATTTTGACCATAGCCTCTTCATCCATACCACGGGATGTCGCAGCAGGAGTACCAATACGAATTCCGCTGGTAACGAACGGACTGGTCGGGTCGAAAGGAATTGCGTTTTTGTTCACCGTGATGCCCACGGAATCCAGTACATGCTCTGCTTCTTTACCTGTAATGTTCAGATTACGCGTATCCAGCAGCATCAGGTGATTATCTGTACCACCCGATACGATGTTAATTCCCTCTGCCAGCAGTGTCTCTGCCAGCACCTGTGCATTGCGAACCACGTTTTGTGCATAGGTTTTGAAAGAAGGTTGGAGCGCTTCACCCAAGGCAACTGCTTTGGACGCAATCACATGCATTAATGGACCACCCTGAGTGCCTGGGAAAATCGCCTTATCAATCGCCTGTGCCCACGCTTTGCGAGTCAGAATCAATCCGCCACGCGGACCACGCAGCGTTTTATGCGTCGTTGTGGTTACAAATTGCGCATGTGGAACCGGATTAGGGTGAATACCCGCTGCCACCAGACCGGCAATATGCGCCATATCTACCATGAACAGCGCACCCACATCGCTGGCAATGGAAGCAAAGGCTTCAAAATCAATGGTACGCGGATATGCGCTCGCTCCGGCTACAATCAGACGAGGGCGGTGCTTGAAGGCCGCCTTGCGCACTTCATCATAGTCAATGCGGAAGTTGTCTTCACGTACACCATAAGCAACAAAGTTATATAACAAGCCGGAAGCGTTAACGGGACTTCCGTGTGTCAGATGGCCGCCATGCGCCAAATTCATACCCAGTACGGTATCACCGGGTTTGAGCGCAGCCAAATATACCGCCATGTTCGCTTGTGCTCCAGAGTGAGCCTGCACGTTGGCATGCTCGGCACCGAACAATTCTTTGGCGCGATCACGTGCAATGTCCTCGACGATATCTACGTGCTCACAGCCGCCGTAGTAACGTTTGCCCGGATAACCTTCAGCATATTTATTCGTCAGTACAGAGCCCATCGCTTCCATAACCGCTTCGCTGACGATGTTCTCGGATGCGATCAGCTCGATATTGTGGCGTTGTCGTTTCAGTTCAAGTCCCATTGCTTCCAGCACTGCCGGGTCACTTTTACGCAGATGTTCCATCATGATTGATTACTCCCTCTCCATAGTCAATTGTTGGGTATACTAAAGTACAAAACAAACAGTCCACGCCAAATGCTAGTCACAGTTTCCGCCGTCTTCTTGTTCAAGGGTGTACACTGCCCGTTGTCCACCAATCAGTGGAGGGCGCGTGAATGCAGCAGTTACACGTGCTTCGCCAATCCAGCGAAGGCCTGGGCGAAACGGAACGGCTATGGGGCGCAGATGCATGCCGATCAGCGTTTCGCCAATGTCTATCCCGGCATGCGCCTGTACGTTCATCGCCAAACACGCGTCGTCCAGTGACCGATAGGCAATGGCAGCCATAGAGCCACCTGCCGTACGGACAGGAACGGCGGCAACTTCCATTAATCCCAGCCGCTCCAGCACAGTCCGCTCAACGACCAGTGCACGGTTCAAATGCTCGCAGCATTGAAACGCCACCTCAAAGCCATATGCCCGGCGTACGGACTCTACTCCAGCCAGCAACTGCTGAGCCACATCAAGCGCTCCCGCCGTGCCGATCCGGCTCCCAGCCACTTCACTCGTGCTTACGCCAACAACCAGCAAGCGACCAGCCTTCAGACCTGCCGCTTCAGCGAGTTCCCGCACGACAGAAGCGGTCTGTGCTTCAAGTGAAATCTCACGATCCAATTGTCCAGCCATCGGAACCTCCCTTGGTTGAACAGTCCCTCAGAGACCAGGCACAGTCTCATGCCTCAAGTTCAACACACTTTCTCCTGATATCACAATCTGACTATATTATAGCCGATGTTTCGGATTTCGAGCAGAAAAAATGGAAGAACAAGAAGGCAGCAGAAAATCCGGAATAGCTCATATACGAAAAAAGAGCAGTCCACACCAATGTGGAATTGCTCTTTTGCCCAGGCGACCGGCCGTATATCCGGTGCTCCATCGTGGTTAATCCCACTGTTGTCGCCAGTTACACCGGATTCTCATTTTTCCACCTTATCTTAACGGATTAACTGCCGAAAATCAACAGATTCCGTACAAATCAGATGAGTAACACCGACTTTATTCGGAGGAAGCCTTTAACTTGTCCAGCAGCTTATGCAGTGCCGTGCGGATTTCCGCAGCCGTGACATCGTAATCCTCCCGCGAACCCCCAAATGGATCGGAAACATCAAAGCCCGGAATCCGTTGGTGCAGCTCAATCATCCGCTCACGCTCCTGCGCCGACAGCTCTTGTCCGAGTGAAGCCATCAACTGTTGTGAAGCGTATAAGCCATCTAACTCCTGTACATCTTTCAGCACCGCATCCCGATCTTCCACATATTCCTTGAGCGTAAAAACTTTGTCCGCCGCATGGGGAAACCGCTGAATGACGTGCTGCTTATGACCTTGCGCCAAGGTTAAAATCAGATGTGCCCACTCGGCCAGTCCGCCGCTCAGAGAGGTCGAGGTCATCCGATCCGAGATATCGTGGTCCCGTAGAACCGCCTCTGCGTGTCGGGATATCGGTGTGCCTTCCATCGCGGCCACTCCCGCAGAGCGCACCTCCAGCTCCAATCCGCGTTCAGCAGCCAGCTTGCGCAGCATTCCTTCAGCCATTGGACTGCGACAGGTGTTCCCTGTGCATACGAATAAGATATGTTTCAACGTTTTCACCCCCAAAGCCTTTACTATCATCCTGTATTATTTTACACTGTCCACGCTAAAATCAAAACATAAACATAAAGCCGAACGCCAGCAAAATAGCACCGCCCACGGCCTCTCCATAATCCCCTAGATTACGGCTGACCTTGCGACCCAGCAGCAATCCCAGCATCGCCATCGCCCCTCCGCAAAAGCCAAACGCCAGAACACTCAGCACCAGATCACTCTGGAACATCCCCAGCGACACCCCTACAGAAAACGAGTCGACGCTTACCCCGAGCGCAAACAACAAAAGACCCAAAGGTGAACGATGATCCAATACTTGTACGCCGCCCCCCTTGAAGGAACTATATACCATATGCCCGCCTAAAAGGATGAGTAACCCACCTGCAAAATAGGTCGTCACATAGCCCAGTAAGGAACTCATATAATGGCCTATGAACATCCCCAGCAATGGCATCAGAATGTGAAAAAAGCCAATAACCGTACTGATGCGCAGCACATCCCGCAGGCGTATCCCCTTCATGCCGATCCCTACGCCCAGCGATAACGCATCCATCCCCAGCGCTACTGCCATGATCAGAATCGTTACAACCTGCCCGACATGGGCAGAGGCTGACAGCATACTCCATCCCTCCATTATCCGTCCTTTCTTGTACACGTTATGCGGACAAGGAGCAAAACAGTACAAGCATATAACGGATGAGCCTGTACAGGACGAGGAGAGATGAGAATTTTATTAAGAGCGGTTACGACAAGACCGAAACCCTTTCTGTACTCCAGCAAAATATGTGTGTCTTGCTAAAGACGAACGACTCGGTGACCTGCCGCTTTCAGCAGACGGTTCATAACGGCGTCTCCCAATCCGTCGGTCGGACAGGATTCCGATAAAATATAAGTGACGCCGTCCTCATCGCAGCGGCGCAGCACGCCGTACAGGCGCTGCGCCGCCTCATGGAGCGCGTCCCGCTTACCCAGCGAATAGACGCGCTCTCCGGCATAGCTGGCGGCATGCTCGTCGAACGCGAGCACCGCCGTGCGCTCTCCGCGTGCGCGAGCCTCCGCCAGCGCAGCGCGAATCCAGCCCGTCACCGCAGCGGGCGACGGGCCCTGCACCACGCTCAAGCGGCCGCGCGGCGCGTAGTGCGTGTACTTCATGCCCGGCGAACGCGGTGCCGGGCTATCGGCGTCCTCGCCGGGCGAAGCAGCGGCCAGCGCCGGATCGAGCACGACAGCGCGAGCGACCGCAGCGAGCTGCTCGGCCGTCACGCCGCCGGGGCGCAGGATGGTGACGGTTCCGTCGTCACCGGCCTGTACCACCGTGGACTCAAGCCCCACACCCGTGGGGCCTCCGTCCAGAATACCGCCGATGCGGCCCCCCAGGTCCTCCTGCACATGCTGTGCAAGGGTTGGACTGGGCCTTCCCGAGCGGTTCGCGCTGGGCGCAGCCAGCGGACAGCCGGCTTCCGCGATCAGACGCAGCGCTATCGGATGATCCGGCATACGCACACCGACCGTGTCCAGCCCTGCCGTCACACGAGGTGATAGCGCCTGCGGCACCACCGGCAGCACCAGCGTCAGCGGTCCCGGCCAGAACGCATCCATCAGCGCCCGGGCCGTATCGTTTATGTTGGCTACCATACCGCTCAATTGGACAGGGTCAGAAATATGTACAATGAGCGGATTATCGGAAGGACGCCCTTTGGCGGCAAATACCGCCTCCACTGCTGCTGTGCTGCGTGCGTCGGCACCCAGGCCGTATACGGTTTCTGTAGGGAAGGCTATCGTCTCTCCCGCCTGGAGCAGCTCGGCAGCCTCACGGATACCCTTTTCCGCCGCAATCCGAGTCTGCCCACCCCCCATTTCGCCGGAGATATCCTCTTCAGTCTCACGAATCGCAACCGTAGTATCAGCTTCTTCCATGCCAGCAGACGTCCTCTTAGCAGTTGCAGCCAGGTCCGTTTCGGGAACCAAACATCTTACATCCCACCATTTTGTATGCAAAGCCTCCAATGTCTGCTTTAGCTCGTGAATCCCTTGTTCATCCGGCTCCCGCTCGGGCTTCTCCTTCTGTGCAAACGGTCTGTGCAAATCTTGTATTGGATTCAATTTATCGGTCATATCAGATCATCCCATATCTTATTGTCATACAGTCCGATTCATGTCGCTTGGTCTCCAAAGAGGCCTGCTTTGAAAACTCAACTGAATCGGCTCTGCCATGTGCTACTGTACATCCCATTATAGCATATGGGAGACTGGCTACTCTCAAGCTTAGACGAATAAGCCGCTTACCCAGCCCCACAACCCTGTCAGAGCATCCCACAGAAAGAAACGTACTTCCGGTTCCTTGCCATTCGCAGTTGTCTGACTGTCTCCGCGATTCGCTTTTGCCGCTGCCGCTTGTGCCGTTGCCTCCCCACTGCCTGCATCAATAAAACACAATGGCGGAAACAGCACGCACCACCAATTTTGCCCTCTGCCTTGTCCCAGTGTGACCCGGAGGGCCTCATAATTCCCGGCAGGATAAACAAGACCACCATACATTTTTGTCGGAAAAGGAACACTTGCCAGTTCCACCTGATGCTGATATGCAATGCCGCGCCGAGCCAGCTCAGCACCTACCAAACGATCAATTTCAGGCAAGTGGGCAGCAATCAACGCTCTCGCCTGATTTAAGCTTTGCGGGTTTTCCAGCTTACCTACCCAAGCATTCATTTGCTGTACGATGGCGTCCCGGATGTCGCGCTTGACCAGCTGATCCTCCGGGCGATCCGAATTGGCCAAAATGCGCAGCCGAATGGAATCATGCGGAATCACTCTTGCCCCTGTTGTTGTCATTCCTGACGTTATAGGACCTCTGATTCCTGTGGTCATGGCAGCATCCGTTTTTTGACCTTCCCAGGACATCATTAAGATCGAAATACAAAATAAGATCATGGCAGCTTGCTTTACCCAGCTTTTCATCTTCGTCCCCCCAAACCCAAACTCTATCATGTCTATCAGTTTGTCCGGTTCGGGAGAATCTAAACCTATGAATCTATGTAAAATGTTCAGAGCAAAGCCTGGATCATGGTCTGCGAAAATGAAAAGGCCCAGATTTCGCAATCTGGACCTTTTCGCTGCATCGTTTTACTTTATCAGCATTTTGCATATTTCGATTCCAACGCTCGAAAGCGTAGTATATAGACGTACTAACCGTATCTACCCACAATCCATGCACACTAGACCTTTTTCGCCTTCGTCAAGCTCGCTCTGGAAGGCTGTGGCAGATCATCCTCCAGCTCCTGACCGTGCACCTTAATACTCATAACCAGGCCGATACTTGCCATGTTAATGAGCAGCGACGTCCCCCCGTAGCTGATGAACGGAAGCGTAATGCCCGTGAGCGGCATGATGCCCAAAAACGCGCCGATATTCTCAAAAATCTGATATAACAGCATGGACACAATACCCACGATAAGATACGGTCCAGCTCGATCACGGCATTCCAGCGATATCAGGATCATTCGGTGAATTAAAATAAAATATAACAAGAGTAACACCGAGGAGCCTACAAAGCCAAATTCCTCCGCTACCACTACAAAAATAGAATCCGCATACGTATAAGGAACACGCCCGGATTGTACCGAGGTTCCCTGCAGAAAGCCTTTGCCCATCATCCCGCCAGAGGCAATCGCCAGCTTGGCGTTTTTGGTATGATAAGATGCCTTCGCGGTCGCTTTTTCCGGTACCAGCCAAGGGTCCAGACGCTCTACCCAGTGACTGCGCCCAATCCCCTTCATAAACGAATCAATCTCATCGTGAAACGAGATATAGGCTTTGAGCCCACCACCAACAGCGACTGCAAATATGGTAAATCCGATCAGCGCATGGGATGCCTTCACATTCCCAATCCATAGCATACCAATGACGATGACGATGTATCCGAGCGCATTACCCAGGTCATTTTGCGCCATCACCATAGCAAAAGGAACAAAGCTCACCAGCGCGACTGGAAGTACGTCCTGAACAAAATACAGTCTGCTCTTGCGCTTTTTGATCAGCATATACGTCAGAAAGATGATAAGAACCAGCTTGAATACCTCAGCAGGCTGGAGGTTCAAGCCACCGATTTTCAAAAAGCCCTGGGAGTTGTTAACCGTCCCGCCAAAAAAGCCGAGCAAGAGCAGAAATATTCCGCCTCCATATACATACAGTGCTTTTTTAATAAATATTCGGAAATCGACCATCGCTATACCCAAAATCGCCACAAAACCCAATATATAATACCCGATCATCTTCTGGTAGTCATTGCCGTGCTCCGTCAGGTTCGTAGGGCCTCTGCCCGCGCTATATACCGTGATGATGCTGATTGCCATGAGCAAAACCAGAATAAAGATAACCGGACCATCTATTTTTTTAAATTTCTGAAGCATGATTTCCCCCTGAGCCGTTTCTCGGTCATACTCCTCTTATTCTAAAGCAAAGACTCGCAAAAAGAAAATGCAGCACTACTCCGAGACGCCTAGGACATGTCGTTCAATCCCTGCAAGGTCTGGAACGATCAAGATTGTCTTCCAATGACCTGCCCGCTCCAGCAGCGCGGCCACGTCTCTGGCCTGCCCCATGCCCAACTCAAATCCAATCAGCCGAGGCGGAGCCTGAAGGAGCCCTAGCTGCTCCAGCATCGCCCGATACGGGCCAAGCCCGTCGGGGCCGCCATCCAGCGCCATGTGCGGCTCATGGTCGCGCACCTCCGGCTGCAAGCCAGCGATGTCGGCAGCCGGAATATACGGCGGATTGGACACGAGGATGTCCACCGCCGCACCCGCGAACGGCGTCAGCAGATCGCCCTCGCGGAATTCCACGGCTGCGCCGTTCGCAGCGGCATTGCTGGCCGCCATTTTCAGCGCAGCAGCGGAAATATCCCCCGCTGCTACGCCCCAGCGCGGGCGCTCAGCCGCCAGCGTTACAGCGATTGCACCGCTGCCCGTGCCGATATCGAGCGCCTGCGGGGCGCCGTTCGGCCACAAACGGTCACCGTGCTGGAGTATGGCCTCGACGAGCAGCTCGGTCTCGGGGCGCGGGATCAGCACCGCCGGCGAAACCGCAAACGGGCGGCCATAAAACTCCTGCCGTCCGATAATATACTGCGCCGGCTCGCCCGCTGCTTTGCGGGTGATGACCGCTTCCCAAGCCTCCTTGCCGGAAGCAGGGAATGGATCAGCCAGCGCAACATAGAAGGCCGTGCCTTCCAGCCCAAGCACGTGCTCCAGCAACAGGCGGGCGTTATGCTGCGGCTCCAGTACGCCGCAGCTTCCTAAAAAAGAAGAAGCCTCAACTAAGGCTTCTCTGATACTTATGCTCCGATCCGGCGACATTCGATATGCACAATCACGTTCGTGTCCCAAGGCTTAAACCTCTTGTTCCATCAAATCAGCCTGCTCCGCAATCGTGAGTGCCGATACGATCTCTTCAATCTCCCCGTTCATCACCTGGTCCAGCTTGTGCATAGTCAAGCCAATCCGGTGATCTGTTACACGGCTTTGCGGGAAGTTGTAGGTACGAATACGCTCACTGCGATCCCCGGTCCCTACTTTGCTCTTGCGCTCGCCTGCATATTTGGCTTCCTCTTCCTGGCGCATCATATCCGAAATACGGGCGCGCAAAACCTGCAGCGCCTTCTCCTTGTTGGAGTTCTGGGATTTACCGTCCTGACAGGTCGCCATAATGCCTGTTGGCATATGCGTCACACGCACGGCGGATTTTGTCGTATTGACAGACTGACCGCCCGCACCGCTGGAGCAGAAAGTATCCACGCGGATATCCTTGTCTAAAATTTCGATATCCACTTCCTCTGCCTCAGGCATCACGGACACCGTGGAGGTAGACGTATGAATACGTCCACCAGATTCCGTCGTCGGAATCCGCTGTACGCGGTGTGCGCCGCTTTCGAATTTCATTTTGCTGTATGCACCGCGTCCGTTAATCATGAAAATAACCTCTTTAAAACCACCAAGGTCATTCATGTTCGCATCCATCAGCTCTACACGCCAGCCTTGGGTATCTGCATAACGGGTGTACATCCGATACAAGTCCGCTGCAAACAGTGCGGCTTCGTCACCACCCGCAGCACCACGAATTTCGATAATAACGTTCTTATCATCGTTCGGGTCCTTTGGCAGCAACAAAATACGGATTTTCTCGTCCAGCTCCCGTTTACGGGCACTCAGCTCTTCAATCTCCATTTTGACCATTTCACGCATCTCGTCGTCCAGCTTTTCACCTTGCATGACTTTAGCAGCGTCCAGCTCTTCAACGACTGTTTTATATTCGGTATATGCTTCATAAGCAGGCTGTAAATCAGACTGTTCTTTGGAATAATCTCTAAGTTTTTTGCTATCGTTCGCCACATCCGGATCGCAGAGCAGTTCGCTCAGTTTATCGTAGCGGTCCGCCAATGATTGCAATCGGTCCAACAAGCGATTCACCTCTTCAGTTAAATTAATATGAAACCAGCTTCAAATTCACTGGCTACAGCTCTTTATTATAACAACTAATCGGTTAATTAGCTACAAAAATTACTTACTAATTTAGGATTCTGCAAAAATCCGCAAATCTATTGGAGTCGAATACACAAAATCCTGAATAAACTGAATGGCAAATTTTCAACCAAGAAAAGAAATGCGAATCAAATAAAAAGCCGCCGCCCTGAGCAGGCAGCGACTAACTTAATTAAGTACATGCAGGAAACACATATACAATCACCTAAATGTTCGCATATCAACACCGAGTGCTATACGCTGAAATGCATACTAAACATTAAAACGGAAATGCATAACGTCTCCGTCCTGCACCACATATTCCTTGCCTTCCAAACGAAGCTGACCACGTTCCTTGGCCCCGTTCATAGAGCCGGCAGCGACCAAATCATCGTAGGATACAACCTCGGCGCGAATAAATCCGCGTTCAAAATCCGAGTGGATAACGCCCGCAGCGCCAGGTGCTTTTGTTCCTTTGTGAATAGTCCATGCGCGTACTTCCTGCACACCTGCTGTGAAATACGTATATAAACCCAACAAGCGATAAGCCGCTTTGATCAGGCGGTTCAGGCCGGATTCAGCCAGTCCCAGCTCCTCAAGGAACATCGCCTTATCTTCGCCCTCCAGCTCGGCAATTTCAGACTCTACCTTGGCACTGATCGGTACTACTTCGGCATTTTCTGCGACTGCAAATTCACGTACCTTTTGCACATATGGATTGCTATCAGCTTCCGTTACACCATCTTCACTGACATTAGCCGCGTACAGTACAGGCTTCATCGTAAGCAAATGGAGATCGCGTACAATGACACGGTCTTCGTCCGACAGTTCCACGCTGCGTGCAGGCTTGTCAGCGTACAGCGATTCCTTGATCCGTTCCAGTACTTCAACCTCTTGGGCGTACTGCTTGTTGCCGCCCTTCATGTTCTTGCGGGAACGTTCAATACGCTTGTCTACGCTTTCGATATCCGCCAGAATCAATTCCAGATTGATCGTCTGAATGTCGCTGATCGGATCAATTTTGCCGTCCACATGGGTAATATTCTCATCTTCAAAGCAGCGCACCACATGAACAATTGCATCTACTTCACGAATATGGGCCAGAAACTTGTTACCCAGGCCCTCGCCTTTGCTGGCACCGCGCACAAGCCCGGCAATATCAACAAACTCAAATGCCGTCGGCACCGTTTTGTTCGGTACTACCAGCTCAGTCAGCTTATCCAGCCGCTCGTCCGGTACTTCAACGACCCCTACATTAGGGTCAATTGTACAAAATGGATAGTTTGCGGATTCCGCCCCCGCCTGCGTTATTGCGTTAAACAGTGTTGATTTGCCCACATTCGGCAAGCCCACGATCCCCGCTTTTAAAGCCATAATCAGAACAACTCCCGTTTATATAAAATATGCGTTATACCATCTGTTAGTTTACCAACCCACATTATATAGGAGAACCTATACATGCGGCAAGCATACGGCCGTGGTTTTAGGATTTTGCTGCATCGCTATTTAGATTTCTTTGCTCATCTGGATATCCGTAACCCGATAACCAGACTTGCGATATACATGCAAAGCTCGCTCATTATGCCCGAATACGTGCAGACCGATGCGAACCGCACCCAGCTTGCGGGCTTCCTGTTCCAACGCTCCCATCGTCAACGTCCCCAGACCTCGTCCCTGATATGAATTATAAACGAGAATATCCAGCAAAAAAGCTTCTTTGCCTTGCGTACCTTCTGTAATGTTGAACCAGATATATCCCGCTTCCTCCGGGCTCTGACCAGCAATACCTGAATATTCAAGCATGTACAGGTGAGCATGGGGGGTATCCAATCTTTGCGGCAAATATGTTGCAAAGCTTTCCTTTGCCCGTTCCGGTGCTTCTTCCACCGTCCACTCGCCTACCCGGATTTTCTCCTCCGCGAAATCCGCGAGCGAGCGCTGTTCAAAGCGTTCATATTGCTCTGCACTCATCGGAACCAATCTGATAAATCCACTCATCCGTTCGCCTTCTTTCTTAGTCGAGTCGTGTCTTTAAGACCTTCAATCCCAGCTACGCCGATGCCAAACATGACTGTACGCAATTCCAGCTCCACCTGCTCCAATCGGGCTTCCAACGCCTCGCTGGAGGCGACCGCCGAACCGAGCAAGGAACGTCCGAAGCCTGCCATGTCAGCGCCCAAAGCAAGCGCCTTGGCGGCATCGACACCGTCTCTCAATCCACCGCTGCCGATCAGAGCACCATTGGGCTGAACGGCTCTGACTTCTACGATGCAATCTGCGGTGGAGTTCCCCCAATCGGCAAACGCTTCCGCCGCCGCACGGCGTACAGGATCGGGATTGCGGAATTTTTCCACCTGGCTCCAGCTTGTCCCGCCTGCGCCAGCGACATCAATAAAAGCAGCACCCGCATCATATAGTCTAGAGGCCGTTTCGCCATCAATGCCCCAGCCTACTTCCTTGACTCCTACAGGCACTGAAAGCTGACGGCACAGCTCCTCGATACGCCCAAGCAGACCGCTGAAATTTATATTCCCTTCGGGTTGAAAAATCTCCTGCAATCCGTTCAAATGCAGTACCAGCATGTCCGCTCCGGCAATTTCCACGGCACGACGACAATCGTCCACACCAAATCCGTAGTTTAGCTGTACCGCCCCCAGATTGGCGAATATCGGTATACTGGGTGCCAGACGGCGAACCGCAAAGGTTGAAGCCAATTCTTCCCTTTCCACCGCAGCTCTTACCGAGCCAACTCCCAACGCCCAGCCACGCTTCTCAGCCGTCTCTGCCAATCGCTCATTAATCGCTCCCGTCTCAGCGCTGCCGCCTGTCATGGAGCTTATGAGCAGCGGTGTACGCACAGTGCGTCCCAGAAAGGCAGTATTCAGACGCACCTCGTCAAAATGCAGTTCCGGCAGTGCGCAGTGCTTAAAGGCATACCGCTCCAGCCCGCTGGTGATGCCTTGTCCCGCCACATCTTCTTGCAGACAAAGGCGGACGTGCTCAATCTTCCGTTCACCTGTCCGCGCAGCAGGCAGCAAAGAGCCGGATCTGCCAGAACTCTCAGGTGATCCTTTTTGCTCTGTATTACTCATCTATATTTCACCTCATCCAAATCGCTCTGTTTATCGGTATCGGGGCCATGAAGCACAAATAAGACCGTTCCCGAACACGGTAACCGATCTGTTTATCGTCTCCTGTATCAGAGCCTTTAAAAACGTCAATTTAAGATATCTTCATTGTATCATGGATGGAAAAATATATACATCGCAAAAACCGCTCCCATTGAAGGGGCGGCTTCTTTTCTTACCCTGTCAGGATATAGGCCGTCTTGCCTCAATTCATCCCTCCAGTGAGTCAGGTACAGGCGTAATGTTTTTTTGTTGCTCCTTCGTACGCCCCTGACCAAGCTTGAATACCAGAATACCGCCGATAATAACCAGCACCCCGATCAGCTTATTAAAGGTGAACGGGATCTTTTCCAGCCCCAGCCAGCCCAGCGAATCCCACAACAGAGCAGTACCTAATTGTGCCGTCAATACAATCGAGATCGCATAGGTTGGGCCAAGCCGCTTCATGCCTTGTACCAGACAGAACACGACGCCGACACCAATCATTCCACTGAACCAGTACCACAGCTGCATATACTGCAACGTAAATGTATTTTTCCCTTCAAAAATAAGACTTCCGAGCAAGGAAGCCAGAAAGCCTGTGCCCAGCACCAATGTAGTTGTAGCCCATGAACCTGTCCGCTCATTCACCTTATTGTTGAATATCGTTTGCAAACTGACCAAGGCACCTGCGATAATCGCCAGTACAATCCCTAATAACATGATTTCAACTCTCCCCTGATAATCCTTTGGTTTATATAGACTCGTAAATATTCTGGCCTGCCAGCTCGTTTAAACCTTGTCTGTCCCGAATGACAATGTAACCTTTTGTCCGCTCAACCCATCCATCCTCAATCATCTTGCGTATGACACGGTTAAGATGCCTGTAGCTGGTTCCGATCAGATTGGCCACATCCACCAGGCTGGATACCCGTAATTCCTCATGAAAGGCGGAATCAGATTCCTCAAAAGAAACGGATAGCAGGTAGCTCGCCAGCCTGACTTCGACGGGGTACATGAGATTAAAATTGGAAAAGTCGGAGTCCAGGCAAAACTTTCGTGTGACAACATCCAGTAAAAATTGCAGTAAAGGGGCATAGTCGCTTCCGTATTTATGCATCCATTGATGGTGGATGCCGATCACATAGATCGGAGACACCGCCTCTACCGTGTTAATTACGTGACTACTGCGAATATATTCAACATCTCCAATGACTTCGATCGGTTTTTTGAAGCAGAGGATCAGTGTCTTGCCTTCTGTAGAGCTGGTATAAATCTTGACCTTGCCCTGTACCAATATGTACAGATATTCAATAGTATCCCCCTGTGAGCAAAGCTTTTCCCCTTGTTCCAAACGATGCAGCGATAAATGAGGACGCAGTGGCTCATAGAGTATGGATTCCAGCTGGTGCAGCTGCAAAAAATGTTGCAGTTGCTCTTGGTCCTGAATTTCTCTCATTCCTAAGCTCACCTTCAATTCTGCGTTCTGGACTTTTTCGACGAATAACGAATGAAGTTCTAGTTAAAGCTTCAAAATAACCACACCCGCAATCATCATGCCAATGCCTATAAACTGCGGCAGCCTCATTTTTTGCTTCACTAGACCGAACCATCCCCTGATATCTGCCAGGAAGGTTAAACACAGCTGGGAAATCAACAGAGCCGAAATCGTGAACGTTACCCCGATATGCTGAATAGCCGTAACTTCACTGAATATAATAATAGCTGCAAATGCACCACCCCATAGATACATCGGCTTTACCTGTTTCATTTCGGCCACACGTCCGTCCCGTGTAACCATCCAGACCAAGGCAGCCAAAATAAAGCCAGTTAATTGAGTAACTGTAGCTGCCTGCCATGTACCGATATCATGACTGATTCGTGTATTCGCCACCCCTTGCAGCGTAATGCAAGCGCCTCCTAGAAAAGCAAACAAAATTCCTCTCATCAATCGTTATTCTCCCCGTGTAAATGACGTTTTTATATATTAAAGTATAGGGCAGACTTCCAATAAAGGACATATGTCCTCAACAGCCAGAGGAGCTGGATATTACGCGCACAATCAATCGTCATCTCGCCTTTGGACATGGTATCTATATTTGTTTGGGGGCAAGTATTTTCCCTTCATTTGGATATACCTGTCGTATCGGTGTATCAAATAAAAGGCAGCCCGAATTCGATGACTTCGAATTTAGGCTGCTCCTAACCGCTGGCTCCTCACTTTTCTACTTTTAATTGGACTGTGAATGTTGTTCCCACGCCCAGTTCGCTCTTAACCGATATGACCCCGCCAACCAGTTCAATCACGCGCAGTGAAAGCGCAAGTCCAAGCCCGTTTCCCTCTGCATGATGTGAAGGATCGCCCTGATAGAATTTATCGAAAATATGCTTCATCGTTTCCTCGTCCATGCCGCAGCCCGTGTCTGATACCATGACGGTAATCGTATCTTCGTCCGAAATTTGCCTTAGGATGATCGTTCCACCGGGAGATGTAAATTTTAGCGCATTGGAGATCAGATTGTGCCATACAATCTCCATCATGCTTTCATCCGCGTGAATGATGGCTCGTTCCCCTATATCCACCACCAATTCAATGTTTTTTTCTTCCCATGCATTTTCAAAATAAAGAGCGCAGTCGCACAGCTGCCTGCACAGGTCGTAGGGGTCGGACGCAGGGCTGATCTCCTGATTCTCCAATTTGCTTAACTTAAGTATGTTGACTACGAGTGTTGCTAGTTTATTAGTGGAAAAAATGATTGTATCCGTATAATCCTTCCGAAGCTCCGGCGGCAAATCATCCTGCTTCAGTGCCATAGCGTAGCCGTGAATGACAGACAGCGGGGTCTTGATTTCATGGGATACATTGGCAATAAAGTCGTTTTTCAGCGTTTCAATGCTGCCCAACTCTTCGACCATCTTGTTGAAATCCTCAAACATCACGTCTACATAATCCTTCTTGTCTGCTTTGTGAATGGGTTCGAGATAGACCGAAAAGTCACCCTCAGCAACCTGTTTTGCCGCCTCACTAAGTTTTCGCATGGGCTTATCAAATTTGTTGTACTTTTGTCGAGCGGTAACAAGGCAATATATGAGGCTTACGATGATCCAATAACCTGAGATCCCGAAGATGTACTGCCACGGGAGGTATTCTCCGGGAATATACGCGTTATAGATTAACGCTTGCCCTGCGGTTAGTGTGGACAGCAAAAAATAGGTGACCAAAAAATCTTTCCATGAAAAATAAGATGACATAATCCGGACATCCGGCTTCAACTTCTTCATTGAAGCACTGCCTTGTAGCCAAGACCATGCACCGTCATGATCTTAAAATCCTCACAGCAGGAAAACTTGTCCCTGAGCTTGACAATATAAACATCCACCGCACGAAGGCTGGTTTGGCTCTCAATGCCCCAAAACTCGTCCATCAGTTGGGCACGTGAAAAGGTACGCTTAGGATAGGAGAGCAATTTATAGAGAATATTAAATTCCCTGACCGTCACGGGAACTTCTCTACCGTTCACCGTTGCAGTCCTATCATCTGCATCCATCAAAAGGCTCCCTACCCTCAGCTTTTTCTCATGGGCAATATTGGCCCGTCGAAGCAGCGCCCCCACTCGCAAGACCAGTTCATCCATATTAATCGGTTTCACCATGTAATCGTCAATGCCTGCAAGGAAGCCTTTTTGTTTGGAGGAAATATCGTCACGGGCCGTAATAAAAAGAATAGGGATTGTTTTGTTAATACCTCTGACCGTCTCCGCAAATTCAAAGCCGTCGATTTCCGGCATCATGACGTCGGATATGAGAAGGTCATACAAATTGTTATACATCAAGTCATATGCCTCCCGCGCATTCAGGCAACCTTTGGCTTTGTATCCGTTGTTGCTTAAATAGGTGCAGATAATTTGGTTGAGCTTGGTATCGTCCTCGACAACAAGTATGTTGATCATAAAAACGTCCTTTCCAAGGGAATAGAATTATGAATCATCATAATAGGCAGATATTAAAAAAATGTTTGAGTAGCTTTTTCATTAATATTTCGCACACATTTCTTCAACATATTTGAAACATTCCTGCTGCATGATAAGGCAATCCAATCCCTCATTGGAAGCTGTTGAAGTAAAAAAACGTGCAGACGAACGATTATAATTCATAGGGAGTGAAGTCAGAAATGAAGGCAGCGATCTATTATGGCAAAAATGATATTCGGATTGAGGAAAAATCAATTCCGATTGTGGCTCCCAAAGATGTCCTGGTCAAAAATTTGTGCGGCGGGATCTGCGGTACAGATATTAATATCGTCAAGGCCGGTAAAGGAGATATGGGAATCCGGCTTGGTTCGGAATTTGGACATGAAATGGTCGGCGATGTTGTAGAAATTGGATCTGAAGTGTCTCCACAGATCAAAGTCGGGATGCGTGTAGGGATTAATCCCATTACAGCAAAAAAAGTTGGGAGACGGTTGTCCCTGGAATGTTCCGGATTCTCCCAGTATGTCCTGGTGGAAGATGCTGAGCTTAACCATAATCTGTATGAAATCGATAAAAGTGTTCCCTTAGAGGTCGCGTCACTGCTGGAACCGATGGCCGTTGGACGGCACGGTGCTTTTAGCGCGAACCCGCAGCCAACCGATAATATTGTCGTTCTGGGCGCAGGTCCGATCGGACTTCTCGCTGCTGCCAGCTTGATTGCTGAAGGCATGGACAACGTCTGTGTCGTCGATATTGACGAATGGCGATTGGCAAAAGCTGCTGGAATAGGTGCTGTAACCGTAAATACAGCAGAAACAACACTTGAAGAAGGCTTGGCAGCACATTTTGGTACCATGAACGTTTACGGTCTTGACGTCCCCAATGTAGATGTGTTTATAGATGCAGCAGGTGCTCCGGTTTTGTTTGAAAGCGTTATGAGAATCGTTAAACCCGAGGCCAGAATTTCAATTATTGCCGTTTATAAAACGGAGGTGCCAGTCAGCTTGCACCAAATCATGTCAAAAGAAGTAGTAATTAAGGGTTCTAGCGGCTATACCCACGAAGATTTTTGCAAGGTTGTAGAGCATCTCAAAAATTTCAAGAATGAGCTTTCCACCCTGACAACGCAGGTATACAAGCTTGATGATATTCAAGAGGCCTTTAATAAGGCCATTGATGCTAAGGAAACAGTGAAAGTGGTTGTGGATTTAACGTGAAATCCCACCAATTATGGGGTTGATTTTTGACTCAAATTCCGATAACCATAGCCTATCTAAGTGACAGGGCTTCGCAGGAGGTAGTCCAGGAAATAAAAAGCGCATTTCACGTGCTGGATACGTGGATCATCCGAAGCAGAAGTGCGATGCGATCTTACTATTTTAATCGAATACCAACTGCCCTGTCGTCGCGATGGGGCTCTTTTATTAACCAATTCCGGCGAAGGAACGTGTCTCACCAGTTAACAATCCCGGCATTGATCTACTCATCCTACAAGAGTGGTGAAAGCAGCCGGGCGAGCGATTCCATCAAGCGTTTGAACAAACGCTTTTTCATAAATTCCTCGCGCACAATTAGGCTGGCAGAATGCAAATCCCGTTCGTAATCCTTCACCATCTGCTGTACACTGTGCGTTTGAATCAGCAGAGCATTGACTTCAAAGTTCAGATGGAAGCTGCGCATGTCCATATTGGCAGTTCCGATGGTAGCAACTTCCCCATCAATGATGAGCAGCTTGGAGTGAAGAAACCCTTTTTCATATTCATATACCTTGACCCCTACCTCCAGCAACGATTGGAAGTATGAATGGGACGCGAGAAACGGCAGCCACTTGTCCGGTTTCGCAGGAAACAGAATGCGCACATCCAGACCGGAGAGAGCAGCCATCCGCAGGGCAGTCAGAATATCCTCATCCGGGATGAAATAAGGAGTGGCGATCCAGACCGACTTGCGAGCGGACGTGATCATGGAGAAAAACAAATTTTTGAGCGTTCTCCGCTCATTATCCGGGCCGCTGGCAATGATCTGCACGCCTCCGTCTGTAATCGGTTCAATATTGGGAGACAGATATTCCTTATCCAGCACCGATTCGCCTGTCATATGAAGCCAGTCCTGCAAAAATATAAGCTGCAGCGTCCGCACAGCCTCACCCTTCACAATCATGTGCGTGTCACGCCAGAAGCCGTAGGCTTTATTGCGACTAAGATACTCATCCCCTACATTCAGACCGCCAATCAGCCCGATACTGCCGTCAATGACCACGATTTTACGGTGATTACGGTAGTTTACCCGGCTGGAGAAGAACAAAATCCGCGCGCCGCCGTATGCAACGACTTCTACTCCTGCATCTCTCATCTCCTTCAAAAATGCCTTCGACAACTGAATGCTGCCCACCGCATCGTACATAAACCGAACCTTGACGCCTGCTTTCGCCTTTTCGATCAAAATTTTCTGAATGCTTGTACCGATATCATCCGACCGGAAAATGTAATATTCCATATGGATATGATGCTGCGCCTTACGCAGCTCTTCCAGCAAAGTGGAGAAGGTTTCATCCCCATTGTTCAGAATTCGGGTTTCCGTTGCAAAATAAATCGGGGAGCGGGCCAGTCTACGAGCCAAACGCATTAACTGCTGCTGCTCATCTGTAAAGCAGGTCAGATCACGTTTGACGTGCATGGCATCCTTTTCAATCCGCTCGTAAGCCTGTTGGTCACGCAATGCCTTTTTGTCATACTTGCGGCGTTTGAAAACATTTTGCCCAAACAAAAAGTAAAGAGGAAGTCCAACAACCGGCAGCAAAGCCAGCAGTAAAATCCATGACATCGTAGTGGAAGGATTGCGATTCTCCGTAAAAATAATCAGACTGATAGAGATAACCGTCAGAGTAGAAAAGATACTGATGACAGTCCCTTCATTTGTGCCGATGGAATTAAACAAGCCAAAATAATAAAAAATAAACACCAAAACCGCGATCAACACGGCTAGCAAACTTCGCCTCATAGCCAACCTCACTTCCAATGGACTGCATTTGACAGGTATTCTTCATTATATTGTACATGAGCCCCTTATTTCTTCCCACTTTTTTATTAAAGGTGATGATAAAAAATGAATCTGGAGAAAAGCAAAGTACAAGAGGATCTTGCAAAATCCTTGCAAATGAAATGATACGGGGTTGACACTAATTTTTTTTCGTGCAAGAATAACTAACGAACGTTAGGTAGGTGAGAATAATGGGGATGGAAGACATTCGAAAAGCTGCTCTTTTCCATTTTGCCACCATTGGGTATGAGGGAGCATCCTTGAGCAATATTGCCGGTGAGGTCGGTATTCGAAAACCGTCTATATATGCGCATTTCCAAGGCAAGGAGGATCTGTTTCTACAGGTGGCGAGGTACGCTTTTCAAGAGCAGAATTTACGTATTTTCGAATACTTTACGGAACGCATAGATCAGTCGCTGGAGCATACACTGCATGACTTCCTGTTTTGGATGGGGCAGGAATATGAGAATAACAACACCGCCAAGTTTATGATTCGCTTTTCCTTCTTTCCGCCTGTGTCTTTGTATAACGAGGTTCTGGATATTGTTAATCCTTTTCTGGACAAAATGGAGCGAAAATTGACTCGCCGCATCCGGAATACGCGGGATCGGGAACCCTTTGGACATATGGAGCCAGTGGATGTAGCTCTAGCCTACATGACATTGGTGGACGGAATCATGGTGGAGCTATTGTACAGTGGAAGCATCAACTACCACCGGAGACTGAACGCTGCGTGGCCTATTTTTTGGCGTGGGATTACGTTAATTCCACCTCATGAAGCATGAAGAAACAGAGAGGAGAACGTTCATCATGAACCGCAGTTGGATTTATGTTTTTGTGGGCGGCCTGATTGAGGTCGTATGGGTATCAGGTCTGAAGCACGCGGATTCTGTACTCGCCTGGATGATAACCGTGCTGGCTATTGCAGCCAGCTTTTATTTGATTATAAAGGCTGCCAGCCGTCTGCCTGTAGGCACGGTGTATGCCGTATTCACCGGACTGGGCACAGGTGGCACCGTCGTAGGCGAAATGCTGCTATTCGGGGAACCGTTTCGATGGTCTAAAACGCTGTTAATCGCCCTTTTGCTGGCAGGTGTCATTGGCCTGAAATTAGTGACTGACCGTGATGCTCAGAAAGGAAGTGACGCATAATGGCTTGGTTTGCATTGGTTATGGCGGGATGTTCGGAAGTATTCGGAGTCATTGGCATGAAGGGAATTACGGTTGGCAAGGGATGGAAGGCTTTCATGCTGATGGTCTTATCCTTTGTTCTCAGCTTCTCGTTGCTCAGCTATGCGATGAAGAGTTTGCCTATGGGGACTTCTTATGCGGTATGGACAGGCATCGGAACGGTAGGCAGCACGATTACAGGCATGTTTTTGTACGGTGAGCAAAAAAGCGTATTGCGTGTCCTGTTCATCGCCATGATTCTTGCCGCAGCTTTGGGATTAAAGCTGATTTCCTAAAGGAGTGATGCCTTGTGATTACAACCGTAACGCTTAATGCGGCTGTAGATAAAATCTACACCGTTGCAGGCTTCAGCTTGAATGCCGCCCACCGCATCGAAGGCGGTCTGACGGTGCCGGGCGGCAAGGGCGTAAATGCCGCCCGCGTCATTCACACGCTGGGCGAGCCTGTGCGGGCGACCGGATTTGTCGCCGGACACACCGGCCGGCTGCTCACTGACGGGTTGAGCGCGGAAGGTGTGAGCGCCGATTTCATCGAAGTCGCTCACGGGGAAACCCGTCTCGCCATTACCGTGCTCGACCCGTCCGCGCACACGCAGACCGAGCTCATTGAGAGCGGCCCGACCATCGGACCGCTGGAGTTGGCCGCGCTGCGGCGCAAAATCACGACCCTTGCCGCAGACTCGGCTTGGGTCGTGTTCTCGGGCAGCCTGCCTCCCGGCTGCCCGCCAGATCTGTACGCCGAGCTGTGCACGCTGGCGAAGGCGCGCGGCGCGCGGGTGGCGCTGGACGCGAGCGGCGAAGCGCTGCGCCTGGGGCTGCGCGGAAAGCCCGACCTCGTGAAGCCCAACGAGGTCGAGGCCGTCCACTTCGCTGGCATCGACCCCACGCGCCCGGATGCCGCTGAAGCGGCGGCAGCGCAGCTGCTTGAGGCCGGAGCGCAGCTGGCCGTCATTTCGCTCGGCGCACGCGGGGCGCTGGCCGTGACGCGCGATGCGCGCTACCGCGTGAGCCTGCCGCACGCGGACATTGTCAGCGCGCTCGGCAGCGGTGACGCCATGGTCGCCGGGCTGGTTACCGGCGCGGCAGCGGGGCTGGAGCTCCCTGCCATGCTGCGGCAGGGAGCGGCCTGCGGTACGGCGGCAGCTTTGCACGCCATGGCCGGCAGGATTGAGCTCCAGGATGTGAGACATCTGGAGCAAGGCATTACGGTGACGCTGTTGTAAGCAGCGTCACTTTTTTTATTCCATTTGAATATTCTCTTGTTTATGACTCGAATATGCTTTAATCCCAATGTGTCGGCGTGTAGCGATTCAAGCCCGCGATTACCAGGCAACTATAGCGTTGACTTTGATATGCCCTTATTGAACAAGAAGTAATCCACTTAGTCCGATATTCCGATATATTGATTAACGTGTTATCTAAAGGAGTAGATTATCATTTCAATTGATTTTAATGTGTATTGGTTTCATTTTAGCTCCGATCTGCTGATGCCGTTGTTCAGCTTGCTTGGGCTATTGCTGATCTATTTTGGATTCAGAACTATCCGTCGCCATCGCTATCGCAAACGTCATTGGATTCGTACCAAGGGGCAAATCGTTGATGCGCATATTGAAGTTGACGTAGATGTCGTTCCCTTTGATCGTGATGATCCGGTAGATACCAGCTACACCCGCCAGTTAAAAGTACGTTTTTATACGACTTCAGGCCAAACTGTGGAGTTCTGGAATCCTTTTAGCACCAATCTAAGCTTCAACCGGGTTGGCAGTAAGATCAATGTACTATACAATCCGGCAAATCCTCGGGACGCCAGAATTGCTGGCGGTGTAAATGGGGCAGGCTGTCTTGCCTTCTCGCTGTTTTTGATCGGTATTCCCTTCGCTTTGAGCGGGGTATTCGTGATATTGAAGCTTTTCTTCTAACAAGGTTCGGATCACATACCGGTGATGAAATTGATTGCCATATAAATAGCCAGTCCTAAAATAATCAGTGCCGATATTTTATTGAGCACCGTGCCGAACCTTCCTTCTGAATCCATACGTCCGACGAGACGCCCGGCCATTGCCAGACCGATAAACCATATCCACGATACGGACACAGTGGCCAAGCCAAAGGCCCAGCGCTCCGCGCCTCCATATTGAAGTGAGCTGGTTCCAATTACGCCAACGGTGTCGAGTATGGCATGCGGATTCAGTAAGGATACCGAAGCAGCAAAAATCACCTGCTGTTTTGGAAGCATAGGCTGGCTTTCTCCCGAAGAAGCTGCCTGTGATCTCCAAAGGGTCCAGGCCATATATAGCAAAAACAAACAGCCTGCCGCATAGAGCACATTCGTGAGCCATAAAAACCGCTGCAAAACAAGGGATACACCCCCAACCGCAAGCGTGATCAGGATTGTGTCACAGACACCTGCCGTAATGACGGCAGGCAGTGCATTGCGAAACCGCGACTGTGACGCCCCCTGATTAAACACAAATACATTTTGCACTCCCAAAGGCAAAATCAGTCCCAGTGCCAATAAAACGGCATGGATAATCGCTCCCAGCATATTATGTACTCCCCCAAAAATGATTGTATATTTTCTCTCTTATCTTCTGATCTTTTATTCCTGTCCTTGATGTCATTAGTGTTCTGTGTTTTTCTGCGTGCCCGGTACGTTTGGCGAGTGCTCCAATTGCTTCACGATAAGCTGATAATCCTGTGGATAGTTCATATTGAACACAGCTTGCTTCCACATATCCAAGCTTGCACCCGGCCATTCGCCCGCTGTCTCATAACGAACGTTCAAGGAATTCAGCCAGTCAATCAGACGAAGATGGCCGCTTTGCAGACATTTCTCGGCAGACGGCAGCGCACTTCGATGATATAAGCCCAGCAACGGATGTATACGTCCATCCACAGAGGCGATCACCGCCTGTAATCCTGATTCCGTTGGCTGGATCAACAAGTCATTTCCAGCCAATGTTACTCGCTTCTTTCGCACTTGTTGCTTCCTTTGTTCACTGGCTGTCTCTTGCACTGCTGCCCCATTCGTTACGTGAGACAGCAAAGCACGCAATATCTCTGGCTGCACGAGAGGCATATCACAGGCCACGACAATCCCCCACTCCGTGTTGGAAGCAGAAAGCCCCGCATGGATACCGCATAAAGGGCCTAAGCCGGGATACAGATCCGTCGTCGTTTCCAGACCAAGCTCCCTGTATTGCTGTGGATCCCGGGTCACTGTAATAACCCGTCCCGCTACTTGTCCTAGCACTGCAGCTATTCTCTCCAGCACCGTAACTCCTCCGAGCTGGAGCAGTGCTTTGTCCTGTCCCATTCTGCTAGAGCGTCCGCCTGCCACGATAATTCCAGTCACCTCCACCATCACCATCACACCTCCTTTTTCCTAGAAAAATTATATCAATAAACAGGGATAGCTCTAATAATAACATCTATATAAAGCATAAAAAAATAGCGACCCACCTGGATCGCCAAAAAAAGAGTACTTATTCGTCTAATTCATTGTTTTTTAATTCGTAAATTTAATCAACTGTAAAAATCGTTTTAATACCGAAGTCGCTTCTACCCGTGTTGCCTGCTGTTTGGGAGCAAGTAAGCCTGGGGATATACCTTTGATTAAGCCTTGCTCTGTAGCCTGCGCCACAGCCTCTTGGGCCCAAGGAGAAACAGCGGAAGCATCGCTGTAAATCTCTTTATATTTCTCACTAGCAGGACCGGCATTCAGAGCCTGAACATAATGTGCAGCCTTTTCGGTAATGACCACGATCTCCTCGCGAGTAATCAACTTTTCTGGTCCAAATGATTGATTCCCGTAGCCACGGATCAGACCAGCTTCCATCGCAGCCCCAATACTACCGGCATACCAGGCATTTTCTTTTACATCTGTAAAATGCTCTGTTAACGGCTTCTCCTGCATACCAAGCCCACGCACAAGCAATGCCACAAATTCAGCTCTTGTTACAGCCCGGTTTGGCTCAAAAATGTCAGGCTGAACACCTTTGACAATCAGCTTGTTTGCTAGCATCTCCACATCTTTTTGCGCCCAATGATTCTCCAGATCCTTAAACTTTTTGTCTGCTGAGACCACAGCATAAATGCTGTTATGATTGGATTTGATGATTGCTTCCGTATGTCCGTTCACCTTCCGGATCAACACGGGAACAGACGATAGCGCGCCTGTCTTAGGATCGAACCATACGGCCGCAACGTGCTCAGGATCAACTTCATGATCCAGAATTAATTTCCGTTCCACGTAGTTCCCGAAAAATTCAGTAATCTCTTGATTTCCGGCCATTAGCTTGAAATCAACCGGGTTTACCACAACACCCGCTAAGCCCGTGTCAGCAATAGCTTGTCTTACTTGTGCACCGTTTTCGCCTGTCAACGATGAAATTTCAACTGTCAGACTATCTTCTGGATATAATGAGACTAATTTGTCGACCAGTTCAGTAGAAAGAGTAAACTGGGCTGCTGCTGTTCGTATGCTAATCGGCAGATTTATGTTTTCTTTCGCGTATTGTTCTAAAAAGGCGGAAGGTATACTCACTTTTGCAGCTTCACTATAGCCAGAAGCATCCACCAACAGTTCTTTCTGGTCAACGTTTGTAACATTCAGCGCTTGACTAGCGCCTCCATCATTCAAACCGATAAGTTGAATAGTACCGCTCTTATCGGCTACGGCCTTAGCGTCTGTTAATACGGCCCCAGTCTTGGTCTCTGTTGGGGAAGCAGCAGACGAGGTATCCTGTTTAGGCGTTTCCTTATCCTTAGTACGATGTGAACGTTCATCTCGCGTACGGAACGTCCAGTCCTCCGGCGTGTGCATTCCCACATACGGGTTCATTGCTAAGTCCGTCAGTGCTCCCGAGGTAATTTCCAGATAATAGGACTTTCCTTCTTCCAGTCCACCCGATAGCGTAAAGAATGCTATGTTCTCATCTATGTTCACATCACTCCACCACGTCCAGTTCGATTCCCCTGCACCGGATATCCGCAGTTCGCGAACTACGGCTCCCCCCGATGCTTCGTGCAGTCTTACATATCCGTGATTCCATCTCACTGGCTCATTGAACTCCATGTTAAAGTACGCTTGTCCTAAACTCGCACCACTGAAATGAAGACCTTCCGGTGCCTTCGACACCAGCTTCGGTGCGGTAGTGTCTGCTGTCCGGAAGCTCCACGTGTTCTTGTCCCAAATCGCGTTTGTTCCCTGACCCGCGCTATCTACAAACATGCCCGA
>NZ_AGFX01000046.1 GCF_000236805.1 Paenibacillus peoriae KCTC 3763
TTGTGGTCCTCTTTTTGTATACATATATTTTAGAAATGTCCTTACAAAAGGAAGGTAACATTTTTGTTACGGAATGTGAGAGTAAACCCTGTATAATAGGTATTGAATCCCATATATACACGCTGCATTATTGCAGAATTATGCAACTTCCTATGATGGAATTTGTATATTCAATCAGGCTGGTAAGGAGGGAAGATCATGCGGCGAAATAAATGGCTTGCTCTATTGGTGCTATTCAGTGTCGCTGTCGCGATTCTTACCGGGTGCGTGGAAGAGGAGCCTTCTTGGACATCGTTTGAGGGAGCGGCCAACGAGAAGACGTTTCCGGTTCCCAAAGAAGCTAGCAAAACGGATCGGGCTAGCAGCAACTCGGATATGGACTATGTCCGCTATGCACTGCCGGCGTTGAAGGAAAGTGATAGCTTGCCTGCTCCTTATTTGGAGGAGATTGCGGCTTGGGGCTGGACGGAGGAACCGAATTTATCCACTTCTAATCAAAAGGTGTTTCAGAAAAATAAGCACATGGTGCATTTGTCTGTACATGATGGCTCTTTTACTGTATTGGTTCCGAAGGATGGAAAGACTGCTGTGAAGAGCAAAAGTGTGGACCTTAATTAGTGAGGTCGCGATTTTCAACAAGGGTGCAAGGGCATGCAGTACAAAATATGTTGTATGTCATTGTAAATTCCAAATCATACGGGTAGAATGCTGAATGAAGAGATCAGATAAGGGAGCACTCCAAACTGCTGTTGAAGTAGCGGAGTGGCTTCCTTTCATATATTTGTGTATAGATAAAAAAGGAGCGACCCTGTTGAGGTTGCTCCTTTTTTGATAATAGATATTGGGGATAGCAAGATCGGATCTGAGCTTCTATCTGTGTGAATAGATGAATGGCAAGACTTACTGTTGATAATAGGAGGCATCTTCATCAGTAAACTTCAACATGCCGTCCTTTCTCTCGCCTGTAAGCCGGCTTAGAATGTATAAACGCGGTGCAATAAGCCAGAGGTGCCAGAAGAGTAAGGATACAGTAAAGGCTGGTGGAGACCAGAGTATGAATACAGCTGATAGGCAAATGCCGATCCAGAGTGTATGTATGTGCACACGACGAAAGATACTGTAGCCTATGTATTGGTCTGTCATATATCCCAGCCAAGGCAGTTTGCGGTGGAATGTCCAGCGTTTGCGGAAAGCTGTTCCACGACCTATGAATAGTACAGACCGCGAAATGACGAAGTGTACCCATAAGGTCAAGAAAAAGGCGAGGGCAAACAAAAAAATGCTGGTCCAGGAAAAGGCAACAAGCAAAAAAAGAAGCATAATGACAGGCAGTGAGATGTGGCTCCATATCAGCTGACGCGGTATACTGATTTTTTTAATGAGCTTATAGTGATAGTAGGTAGCTTTGGTTCCGGTTTCCTCTGTCATGCAAACAGTCCTTTCATTAATCTACTGCATCACAAGTGGCTTCCCGTCCACAGCCGGATAGAGGGACGGTACTTCGCTCATGCCGCTTTAAACAAGCATCAAATCGTTTTTGTAAAAGTACAGAATGATTGGCATCTAGCGTTAGCTCACCTATTCTATAATTAGAGGGAAAGCTATCGCTAATGAAGTGTACAAGGCTCCCATGAAAGGGTATCCATACTTAGGAGCTTTTCTTATTATATCGGCATAGGCGGCAGTTTTTTTAAACATACGGCGTACAAACACCATAAGGGCCCAGAGGGAATATATATAGAGCATATTCATCAGGCTGGGCTATGAAAAAGGTTTAAAATAGTAGAAAGTGCCCCATACTAATAGTAAAAGAAACAAGGTGGGATGGATATGCATGATCAAAACGGCCACCGCTGCATTATATGCGGCCAACACAAGCATGAAGGCATTTTTATCGTTTCCGAGTTTATCTGCGATGCGTGTGAAGTAGAAATGGTGCATACGGATGCAACAGACGCCAAATATGATTTTTTTATTGATCAACTTAAGCAAATCTGGGTTCAGAAAAATGCATAATATCCTTTATCAGCTAGTCTTTAGAGGATTGGCATTCCAAGGCCTGTCGATACGGGCCTTTTTTCTGTGAGTAAAAGTAGGATTCTGCTTGATTTTACGATAAAATAGGGTTGATATAAAGCTTTGTTTCGGAAGGATTGCAGAAGGATGAGGAAAAAGGCGGGACATGCACCACTAATGGATGCCCTCATACGTTATCGGGTTAAGGGAAATGCTTCTTTTCATGTACCGGGTCACAAAAATGGGCAAGTATATGAGCATGAAGATATCGCGTCTCTGCTACAAGAGGTGATGTCGATTGATGCGACGGAAATTACGGGACTGGATGATTTGCACCACCCAGAAGACGTGATTCGTGAGGGGCAGGAGCTGGCTGCAAAGTGTTTTGGTGCGGAGGAGAGCTTTTGGCTGGTTGGGGGGAGTACAGTCGGTAATTTGGCTATGATTCTGACTGTATGTACAAGGCCGGGAGATATACTGCTGGTACAGCGAAATGTACACAAGTCTGTCCTGAATGGTCTTATGCTGTCAGGGGCTACTGCGGTGTTCCTAGAGCCTGAAATAGATACGCTTAGCGGGTTGGCGGTTGCTCCGTCGACGGATACGGTAAAGACCGCGCTGAAGGCCTATCCCTCGGCTAAAGGGGTGCTGCTTACGCTACCTAACTACTACGGGATGGGGTATGATCTGAAGACAACGGCTAAAGCCTGCCATGCAGCCCATGTGCCGCTATTGGTAGATGAGGCACACGGCGCTCATTATGGACTGCATTCTCGTTTGCCAGCCTCTGCTCTCTCCTGTGGGGCTGATATAGTTGTTCAGTCGACACATAAAATGCTCTCAGCTATGACCA
Source organism: Paenibacillus peoriae KCTC 3763 (assembly GCF_000236805.1). GTDB lineage: Bacteria > Bacillota > Bacilli > Paenibacillales > Paenibacillaceae > Paenibacillus > Paenibacillus peoriae. Next base: position 2,870 of record NZ_AGFX01000046.1, read on the forward strand.
TGGGGGCCATGCTGCATGTGCAGGGAGAGCGAGTCGATCGGGAGTTGCTCCGTCAGCGGCTAGCTATGGTGCAAAGCTCCAGCCCCTCGTATCCGTTAATGGCCTCGCTGGATTTGGCAAGATGGCATATTGATGTTCATGGCGATGAAGCCTTTACGAAGGGCTTGGCAGCGGTGGATGCTTTTAGAAAGGGTCTGGAGCAGCTTCCACGCTTTCGCTTGGTAGAGCCTACACAACAAGCAAAACGTGGGGGCGAAGCTCATAAGGACAGCTCTGAGGGCTTAGAAAGGGACGGGGAGAGGACTAGCGAGTATTCAACCCAGGACCCATTTAAAATAGTATTGTATGATACGCTGGGTGTATTGGATGGCTTTGGACTAAAGCATGAGTTGGAGACTTACGGGTGTATTCCGGAGATGAGTGACGAAAAACATGTTGTTTTACTGTTTACGTTAGGCTCTACGGCCAGAGATGCGAGTCACCTGTTGCAGGCGCTTGTGCATATAAATAATGATATAAGGTTTAAGAAGGCGGCTGGTGAGCAGGGTTTCATGGAACTGGAGCAGCATGGGCTAGATTTGGATTTTTCCACGTGGAACAATGATCGTATGACGGCCTACTCTAATCCGGTGGAGTTCGGACTTCGACCGATTGGCCCGGAACAGATAGAGGTCGTGTCTGTAGAGGACTCGGCTGGCAGGGTAGCTGCGGAAATGATTATCCCGTATCCTCCAGGTATTCCGCTGCTATATGCAGGAGAGAAGATAACGGAGGCGATTGCTGTGCGGATGAGGCGTCTACGTGAGCTGGGAGCCAAGTGGCAGGGAGTAGCAGATGAAAGTATGCTTACGATTCGGGTATTCCGTTTAAAATGAAGATTAGGTACGAGAGACTCAACAATACAGAAGGCTGAATAAAAGAAGCATACGAGCCTGTGGGTGACTTTTATTTTTCAGGCTGGAAAGCAGGGAATGATATGAATCGCAAAGGCATTTTTATTACGCTGGAGGGGGGAGACGGCTCCGGTAAAACAACCATGATCCAACGACTGGCGAAGTTTATGGAGGAGGAAGGCCATCCTGTCATCACGACGAGGGAGCCGGGTGGCATCGAAATCTCTGAGAAGATTCGCTCTATCATTTTGGACCCGGCCCATACCAGTATGGATGCCCGGACAGAAGCGCTATTATATGCTGCAGCTCGGCGCCAGCATTTGGTGGAGAAGGTAAAGCCGGCTATTGAACAGGGAGCTATCGTATTGTGCGATCGTTTTGTGGATAGCAGCTTGGTCTATCAAGGGTTTGCAAGAGGAATTGGGATAGATGAGGTTGCTTCAATTAATCGTTTTGCGGTCGACGATTGGGAGCCGGATGCCACTTTTTATCTGGATATCGAACCCGAGTTGGGATTAGCGAGAATTAATGCGTCACGGGGAGAGGGAATGGATCGCCTCGATATGGAGAGCATATCGTTTCACCACAAGGTAAGAGAGGCCTATCTGGAGCTTGCTCGTAAATATCCGGAGCGAATTACGATTGTCGATGCATCTCCTGCACCAGAGCAGGTAGAGCAAGTATTAAAGGATTTGCTGAAAAAGAGATTTATTCAGAATTTTAACGTGTAATTGTCAAAGGATATACGGTAAAATTGAGCTAGGGGCAAGGTTGTCCCTAATATGGCTTGAAGGAGGATACAGGATGAAGCTGATTATTGCGATTGTACAGGATAAGGATAGTAACAGATTATCCAGCGGACTGGTAAAAGCTAATTTCCGTGCTACCAAATTGGCGAGCACAGGGGGATTTCTGCGTGCAGGTAATACGACGTTTATGATCGGTGTCGATGACAATCAGGTGGACTCGTTGATGAATGTCATTCGCAGCAGTTGCAAGGTTCGTGAACAGCTAGTCACACCCGTTACCCCAATGAGCGGGACAACGGACTCCTATCTGCCATTGCCTGTTGAAGTACAGGTAGGTGGAGCCACGGTGTTCGTGATGCCTGTAGACCGTTTCGAGCATTTCTGAATCTACACAATAGAACCTATTCTGCCGATATGATAGGGAAAATGCATGTTTCTTGCTCACATGATGGGAGTGAGGGCAGATCCACTAAAACGGCAGCGCCAAAGCGCAGTCCCCGGAAAGCCGATGGGACCCCTAAGTTCCAGATTGAACTTTTGAAGAGGGGGAAAGTGGAAGCATCCGGGGAGAAAGCAGGTTTATATGAAAATAAATCCGGGCTACCGCCCTTTACAAAGTACGTTGTCTACCAATGAGATGAGCGCAAAGCCGATTCAACCCAAGAGTTTCTCCGATGTTATGCAGCAAAATGGGGAGCAGGCTTCGCAGCAGGAATTGAATCGGCGCTTTAAGGAAATTCAAATGCAGGGAGATCGTCTTGCACGCTCAATGACGATTCGTGAGCTGAAGGCTTATAAGATGCTGGTCAAACGGTTTTTGGAGGATACAGTTCGGCGAGGCGTATCCATGAAGGATACGAAGGGCTGGGATCGGCGCGGGCGCAGCAAGCGTTACAAGCTGATCGATGAAGTGGATGAGATATTGCTCAAGATGGCGGATGAGCTGCTTGAAACCGAGCAGGGTAAGATTGAGCTTTTGCAAGGAGTAGGTGAAATAAGAGGGTTGCTGATTAATCTCTCTTTTTAATTGCAGGCTTATGCTATAAATGAATACAACCGGCTGTCGCCATGAAGAAATAATCTGCTTGCTGATCATGCTGGCAGATTATTTTTAACTATGTGGTGCATGTGGGCAGACGTGAAAGTGAGGAATTATGTCTTTCCAACATATAATGGGACAGGATATAGCCAAAAAAATGCTGCAAAGCGCGCTGCGGAATCACACGGTCAACCATGCCTATGTTTTTAGTGGCCCGCCGGGAAGCGGGCAGATGAAAATGGCGCAGACCTTTGCCAAGGCTTTATTTTGTGAAGAGCGGACGGATGATGCATGTGGAGAGTGTTTGTCATGTCGTAAGGTAGAACACGGGAATCACCCGGATTTGCATATTGTAGAGCCAGATGGAGCTACGATTAAAATTGACCAGATTCGTGGGCTTCAGCGTATATTTTCCTACAGATCAGAAAGCTCCAATCCGAAGGTATATATCATCCAGCGGGCGGACACCATGACAGTGCAGGCTGCAAACAGCCTGCTTAAATTTCTGGAGGAGCCTCAGTTACCCGTGGTTGGCATACTCATTTCTGAAAATGGACAAGCTTTACTGCCTACGATTCAATCACGGTCGCAGATGGTTCCTTTTCATGCGTTGCATCCGGAAATGATGATGCAGGAGTTGATTGGGGAAGGCTATACGGCAGGGCTTGTCCGGTCGGTTGTTCATATTGCTTCCGGACTGGAATCATGTAGAGAAATTCTCCAGCAGAATTGGTTTGCAGAAATTAGAAACGTAGTGTTACAATTAGTGAAGGAGTCCATGAGCCGGGGGAGTTCGTCCATTATTCTGGCTCAACAGAAGATTTTTAAAACTGGACTTTCTGAACACCTGGATATTCTGTTCCATCTGTTTCATTTGTGGTTTAAAGATATGCTTCATTTCCGTTACGGAAGGCACGAAAGCATTGTTTTCATAGATCATTTGGAGTCTGTCTCCAAATTGGCAATCACCCGCAGCACGGAACAATGGGTCTCTTATATGGATTTGGCCGCGAATTGCAGGAAAAAACTCCGTTTTAACGTCAATGGGCAATTATGCGTGGAGCAGCTTCTGATTGGGTTGTTCGATACAAGCGGTTCTATCACCGGCTAACAGGAAGGCGCGCTTGTTCCACTCTGCACAATCCGCGACGCCAGGTTCCCGGTTTGTGCGACAGTGAGACTTCAATTGCGGCCATTCGTACAATGTCGGCTTCAAATGAGGTTTAGTGGCATACAAGGGGGTTAATTTTTGTATAGTGTAGTGGGTGTCCGTTTCAAAAAGGCGGGCAAGACTTATTATTTTGATCCGCTGGATCTTCCAGTGGAGAAAGAAAACTGCGTCATTGTAGAAACCGCACGCGGTATTGAATATGGCAAGGTTGTGGTGGGCAAAAAAGAGGTAAATGACTCGGATGTTGTCCTGCCTTTAAAAAAAGTCATTCGTATTGCCGGAGATGATGACGCTCTTGTTGTAGAAGAGAATAAATTGGCGGCCAAGGATGCCTTCGGTACGTGTTTAAATAAAATTAAAGACCATGGCCTTAAAATGAAGCTGGTGGATGTGGAATTTACATTTGACCGCAATAAGATCATTTTTTATTTTACGGCAGAGGGTCGGGTGGATTTTCGAGAACTTGTAAAGGATTTGGCCAGTATCTTTCGTACACGGATTGAACTGCGGCAGATCGGGGTACGGGATGAGGCTAAAATGCTCGGCGGGATCGGACCATGTGGGCGTATTCTGTGCTGTTCCTCATGGCTGGGAGATTTTGACCCGGTATCTATCAAGATGGCGAAGGATCAGAGCTTGTCGCTGAATCCGACGAAGATTTCCGGGTTGTGCGGAAGGTTGATGTGCTGTCTCAAGTTCGAACATGATAACTACGAGAGCATGAAGGAAGAGCTGCCTCAGGTGGGTAAGATGGTGATCACCTCTTTGGGGGAAGGTAAGGTTGTAGGCGTAAATGCAGGTCATCGTACAGTGCATGTTCAATTGTTTGAGATCAGCAAGGTCAAGGAACTTCCAATGGACGATGTAGTCGTCAAGTAAACCATTAGGTTGCTTCGGGGTGGAAACTTGGATAAATTAAATGTTTTTGCGCGTATTCACGAAATGGAAACCCAAATGGGACAGTTGTATAGCGATCTGGGTGAATTGAAGCTGGCAGTAAAAGAGCTGCTAGAGGAAAATCAACGACTAACGATTGAAAACGAACAGGTGCGCAAGATGCTCAAGCGTGAAACCTCTGGAGAAGAAAAGCCGGCAAGTAAACCGAAGCTTCCTCCTCCAATCGTTATTAAAGATGAAGAGGGAACGGGCGAGGTCGTGGGCGAAGGCTACGACAATCTGGCACGGCTGTATCATGAAGGATTTCATATATGCAACGTGTATTACGGACATTTGCGAACAGAAGGCGATTGCCTCTTCTGTCTGTCATTTTTGAATAAATAAAAACAAGCCGTAGGAGTAAGATGCCTACGGCTTTTTTGTAAGGAAGTAAGAGTGATTTTGGTTAAAAAGATGGGAGATCACATATGTACGAAAATGAAAAGAAATCCGAACGGATTGATGATCTGCTTTCACATAATCTGCGCATTATTCAAAGTGATGAGGTGTTCAGCTTCTCAATGGATGCAGTTCTGCTGGCACGGTTTGCCGGTATTCCGCAGCGTGGAAAGATTTTGGATCTGTGTACAGGCAATGGGGTTGTTCCTTTGCTGCTTACGACACGAACCAAAGCGGTTATTGAGGGAATTGAGATTCAGCCACGTCTCGCGGACATGGCCAGGCGGAGTGTCAGCCTGAATGGATTGGAGGAAGCGATTCAGATTCGGGAAGGGGATCTGCGCGAGTTAGTCCAAATTACGGGACACGGTGTGTATGATGCGATTACCGTGAATCCCCCCTATATGCCGTTAAACGGCAGCGATTTGAAGGTGAACCCTCATCAGGCCATTGCGCGTCATGAAGTTAGCTGTACATTGGAAGAAGTTATTCAGGCGTGTACTCGACTCGTCCGCAACGGGGGAAAAGTGTCCATGGTTCATCGCCCGCAGCGGTTGGGTGAGATTATATCTCTGATGCGTGCACATAGTCTTGAACCGAAGCGGATTCGTTTTGTTCACCCACGGACTCATATGGAGGCCAATATGGTACTAATCGAAGCGCTGCGTGACGGTAAGCCGGAGGTTCGTCTATTGCCCCCGCTCATTGTTTATCAGGAGAATGGGGATTATACTCAGGAAATAAGGGATATCTATGGGGAAGTAAGCAAGGAGGATTCAGTGTGAAAGCAGCTGTACAAAAAAGCTTTAGTACCAGCGAGGAAGAACGGGGCAAGCTGTACCTCGTTGCAACACCAATTGGGAATTTGGACGATATGACCTTTAGGGCGATTAACACCTTAAAATCATGCAGCATTATAGCTGCAGAGGACACCCGGCAGACACGCAAATTACTGACACATTTTGATATCGCGCCGGAAATGCTCTTCAGTTATCATGAGCATAATAAGGTTGCCAGTGGGCCTGAGCTAATACGATATATAATAGAAGGAAAAAATTTGGCGCTGGTCAGCGATGCCGGTTTACCAGCTATTTCGGACCCCGGCGCAGATTTGGTCAAGCTGGCTCTGGAAGCAGAAATTAGCGTCATTCCTATTCCAGGGGCGAATGCGGCATTATCAGCTTTAATTGCCTCTGGGCTGAATACAGAAAGGTTCACCTTCGCTGGTTTTCCACCACGGGAGAAAAAGGATCTGGAGAGGCTGCTGCAATCGTTTCAGGTATCTCACGGCACGATTCTTTTTTATGAATCTCCACATCGTATTGTGAAGACACTGACGGTATTAAAGGAAACATTGGGATCACGTAAAGTGGTGCTTGCGCGTGAGCTGACCAAGCTGCACGAGGAATGGGTGCGGGGAACGGTTGAGCAATGCCTTGCTAAACTGGAGGAGTATCCGCCGATTGGTGAATATTGTCTGGTAGTTGAGGGAAAAAACGAAGCGGAGGAGGAGCAGGAGCGTCAGGCATGGTGGCAGACCTTATCTTTGGAGGCCCATGTGGCTCATTACGAGGCAGAGGGTCTTACACGCAAGGATGCAATGAAGCGTACAGCCGCGGATCGCTCCATTTCCAAGAGAGATGTTTACAACGCACTGCTGTGAATACTTGTCTGGACAAAAAAGGGCCTTCCAACGGTTGGGTTCAAACCGTGGAAGGCAACAAAGGAGTATATATGAAAAAGGTTAGAATTAACAATCTTTGATAAGTCTATTATATACTAAAATTCTCAGTTTGTCACAGGTGTTGGGATTTCAGAAATGCAATCTTGGCAAACAATTTTTCCTTTGAAGTAAATTACGTTCTCAGCATTGCCGCAGAAGATACAAGCAGGCTCGTATTTTTTAAGCATGATGCGCTCGCCATCAACATAAATTTCCAAGGCGTCTTTCTCTCCGATTCCCAGAGTACGGCGCAATTCGATTGGAATAACAACACGTCCGAGCTCGTCAACTTTTCTTACAATACCAGTGGATTTCATCATAATAAATCAGGCTCCTCTCGCCAATTAAAATAATATAAGTGTCATGATTCGACAAAATTTTCTCTTTTCTGATAATTACTATACCAACGATTCCCAAAACAGTCAACCTAAAAAAAGTAGTAACAGGCTGATTATGCAAAAATATTTAGATTAAAGAGCTTGATACTTGTCTATTACCTTATTTTACAGATGATTTATCACTTTTGTCGATTTGGAAATGCATAAAAGCTATAATTCGACATATTACGACAAACGATGTCGAATGAGGGAAATGATTTAGGATTTTAATGTATTTTAATCCATTATTCCGAAAATTAAAGGAGTTGATATCTTGCACCAGCCACTTAGTGAAGAAAAAGTTTTTAAAGACCCGGTACATAACTATATCCATGTTCAGGATACAGCGATATGGCGGTTGATTAACACGCCGGAGTTCCAACGGTTACGCCGTATCCGGCAGCTGGGCACATCATATCTTACGTTTCATGGAGCGGAGCATAGTCGTTTTTCACATTCATTAGGCGTATATGAAATTACGAGACGTATTATTTCCCAATTTGAACGGGGGGATTTTCCCGATTGGCCAAAGGAGGAAAGGCTGGTTGCTCTGTGCGCCGCTTTGTTGCATGATGTGGGGCACGGTCCATTTTCACATTCCATAGAAGAAGCCTTTCATATGAACCATGAGGATTGGACGTGTCGCATTGTATTAGGGGATACAAAGATCAACGCCGTACTGCGGCAGGTCGATGAGGAGCTTCCGAAGAAGGTGGCTGCGGTCATTGCTAAAACGTACGACAAGCCAATCGTTGTCAACTTGGTAACCAGTCCGCTGGATGCCGATCGTATGGATTATCTGCTGCGGGATGCTCATTCGACAGGTGTCAACTACGGCACCATTGACTTGGATCGTATTTTGCGGCTGCTGCGCCCACATAACGGGAGAATCGTCGTAAAGGAGTCTGGCATGCATGCGGTAGAGGATTATTTGATGTCACGCTACCAGATGTATTGGCAAATTTATTTTCATCCTGTAACACGTAGCTCGGAAATCCTTTTGCGTAAAATTTTCAAGCGGGCGAAGGAATTGTTTAAAAACGGATATGAGTTTGGTTTTCTGTTGGACCCGCTACCGGACCTTCTGAAGGGAGACCTTACAGTAGAACAATATCTGATGCTCGATGAGTCGCTGATTCAGACGGTATTTAGCCAGTGGAAACGAGAAAAGGATGACATTTTAAGCGATTTGAGCACTCGTTTTATGGATCGTAAATTGTATAAATATGTAGAGATTGATAACATGGATACAGATACCATTGACAGTATTCGAGGAGCTTTGGCAGAGGCAGGTTTGCAACCGGAATATGATCTTGAAATTGATTTTCCAACCGATCTTCCTTATGATGTGTTTCGGAAGGGTGGCTCGACGGACAATCAGATTCTACTGCTTGGACGTCAGGGTGAGGTGAGAGAGATTTCTGAAGTTTCGGAAATTGTGCGCTCAATTAGTGGCATTCACCGTGGGAAATATCATATGTATTATCCCCAAAATAAATTGAATGGGGTAAAAGACAGGCTTCCTGCCGAAATAAGGAATTATTTTGTCAAACAATAGACAACTGTATAACAATGAAAGTAAAAAAAAGGAGATCAATACCTTGGAATTATTTGATACTCATACTCACTTGGATGCGCCGCAATTTGACGAAGACCGTGAAGAAGTTATAGCGCGTGCTGTCGAATCGGGAGTAACCCGGATGATTAATATCGGATTTAATCGTGAGACGATTCCATCCACGATGAAATTGGCCGAGACGTATGATTTTATGTATGCGGCAGTCGGATGGCATCCTGTAGATGCCATTACAATGCAGGAGGGCGACCTGGAGTGGATTGCATCGTTATGCAGTCACAAAAAAGTTGTAGCCATCGGGGAGATTGGTCTGGATTATTATTGGGATACATCACCGAAGGATGTACAGCACCGGGTGCTTCGAAATCAAATTGGTCTGGCTCGGGAGCTGAATATGCCCATTGTTGTCCATAACCGGGATGCACATGAAGATATTATTAAGATTTTACGTGAAGAAAAAGCGAGCGAGGTTGGCGGAGTCATGCACTCCTTCTCCGGAAGCTGGGAGACAGCTAAAATGGTGCTGGATATGGGCTTTCACCTTTCCTTCGGTGGGCCAATTACGTTCAAAAATGCAAAGCAGCCCAAAGAGGTGCTTGCCCAGGTTCCGCTGGACCGTCTGCTCATTGAAACGGACGCACCTTATCTGACACCTCATCCATTCCGTGGAAAACGAAATGAGGCTGCACATGTGAGACTGGTGGCAGAGGCGGCTGCCCAAATCAAGGGGATTACAGTGGAGGAATTGGTGTCCATAACGACCCAAAATGCCTTGGAACGATTTGACATCAGATGAAAAGGAGAAGAAACCAACCAAAATAATGAGATAGACGGAGCTAATCATGAATTTGTTGCAGGAAACTCGAGAATATTACAATATTTTAACCGAATATTTTGGAAAATGTACTTGAAACCCGCTTTACAACATGCATAGAAACAGGATATCATCTTTTCAGTGAATTGTTGATTCAGTGTAAACTCCAACAAGTCATTTCATGAACCAGTCTCGCTGAGTCCCTTTTACAGGGAACGGGGGAACCGGTATGGCTTACTGCAGGTCCGATAAGCCATATTTCGATTTCTTTCTGGGTCTTCGGGGTGAATGTGAAGGCAACCGCCATGAGCGGTTGACCCAAACTAGGGCGACTCTCTACGTCCGAACCCGACAGCTAACCCCGTAAGCGTAACAAGAGAGAAGCCATCTCGTGCATGATTTTTCCGCATATTCACTACATGCTGGAAGCCACGAAAGAGCTCTCTAGTCTCTTTCTCTGGCTTTTTTTGTTTGTGAATAAAAGAAAATCTGTCATCATACTGTGGTTAAACAGGGAGGACAGCATGCCGCGAAGACGGGTACATGGTGCAGGACAGTCGCAGTATGGGCTTGTCTTGTAGAAAATCTGTTATAGTCACGTCAAATCTCAACTATGTCTTACTAGACGGCGGGCTATGTAAGGAGGACGGAGGAAATGGGCATTTTCCAAAAAGAGGAGACCCATGAGTCACGCTCATCCAGCATGTCTTACGTATTACGTTGGAAGAAGGAAAATGTGCGCCAGGCTGCTTTGGTTGCTATTTTTCTAATTGCACTAACGATTATGATTTCAATTCTGGTGTACACTCAATCTAAGAAACAAGTCTTTTTTGTCATCAATGGTAAGGCATCTGCGGTAGAAACCCGGGAATCAAAGCTCCAAGATTTGCTCAATGAGCATTCCATTTCACTGCAGCCGCATGATACGATTTCTATGCCGGTGAACGGAGCCATACAGGATGGGGATCGCGTAATCATCAAACGTGCCAATCAAGTCAAAGTAACCTCAGGCAATGAGACGAAAAAGCTGTACACAACAGAAAATACAGTAGAGGGTGCCATTCGCACTTCGGGCTATAAATTATCGTCAAATGACAAGGTTTACCCTGCGCTTGATGCTTCTGTTTCGTCTAACATGGACATAAAAATCGTCCGTGTGAAGAAACAGCAGGTCGAACAGAAGAAACAGGTGCCTTATCAGGTCATCAAAACGTCCGATCCGAGCCTCTATAAAGGCGACAATCGGGTCCTCCAAAGCGGGAAATCGGGCGTTGTCGTTCAGCATGTTCAGAAGGTATACCATGACGGAAAATTGGTATCCAAGCAGCTGGTTAACAAGGAAGTCGCACAGAAGCGTGTGGATAAGGTAATTGCGGTAGGAACGAAGAAAAAACCGGTCGTTCTGGCTGCTTCTGTCGGTCCGGAAGATACCGGTAAGGCAACACAGGCGAGTTCGGGCAATGCGGTCCGTAAAGCAGGTGTAGATTTTAAATACAGCAAGGTATTGCAAAACGTCTCCATGACGGCGTACTCCTCACAGGAGCCAGGAATCGGTACACGTACCGCCTCTGGTACACGTGTCACGGAAGGGCGTACCATCGCTGTTGATCCTAGCATCATTCCAATCGGCTGGTGGGTGTATATTGAAGGGGTGGGCTTCCGCCGTGCGGAGGATACCGGTGGCGCCATTAAAGGCCACAAAATCGATGTGTATTATGAGAGTTTGAGCCGGGCTAACCAATTTGGCCGCAAGCACGGTAAAACCGTATATGTAATCGGACCGGTAAAGCCTGAAATCAACTAAAACGGCTTGTGTATGTTCAGGGCAATGCGATAGTATTAACATCATAGTTATGCCATGCTAAGAAGAGGATATCCTCTTCTTATTTTGTTTTCAAAAGCAGGGAAAGATAATATAGCATGCTGTGTAGCAGTGGAGGGAAACGCAAATGATCAAGGAAGTGATCGTGGTCGAGGGTCGGGATGATACAGTGGCTATTCGTCGTGCTGTTGAAGCGGACACAATAGAAACTGGCGGCTCTGCCATTAATAAAATGACGCTGCGCAAAATTGCATTGGCGCAGGAGCGGCGGGGTGTCATTATTTTGACCGATCCCGATCATGCAGGAGAGCGCATCCGCAAAATTATCGCCTCCAAGGTACCCGGCTGTAAGCAGGCCTTTATACCCGAGGCGGAAGCGACACGTAAAGGGGATATTGGGGTGGAGAATGCTTCACCGGAGGCCATCAGACACGCTCTCGCACGAGTACATACGACGGTGGAAGGAGCCGATCCGCTGATTGAGTGGGCGGATTTGATTGACGCCGGACTGATCACCCACCCAAATGCTGCTGCGCGCCGTATGGCGCTCGGCAATGTACTGGGTATTGGCTATTGCAACGGAAAGCAGCTGCATAAACGGCTTGCTGTATTCCAGATCAGCCGTGAGGAATTTGCCGGTGCGCTGGCACAAATCGAAAGTGAAGGATTGTGATATCCGTATGACAGGGATTCAAGATATAGCAACACCGCGGCGTACGAAGGAAATTATTCAGCGGCACGGTTTTTCGTTCAAAAAGAGTTTGGGACAAAATTTTTTGATTGATCAAAATATTCTGAACAAGATCGTGAGTGCTGCCGGATTGGATGACACCAAGGGCGCACTTGAGATCGGTCCCGGGATTGGTGCTTTGACCGAAAAGCTGGCGCAATCGGCTAAGGTCGTAACTGCTGTCGAGATTGATCAGCGGCTTCTGCCTATTCTCGGGGAGGTGCTGGCTCCTTATGAGCATGTGAAGGTGCGTCACGGGGATGTGCTAAAGCTGGATTTGCGAGAGGTGTTCGCCTCTGATTTTGCAGAGGTCAGTAAAGTGAGCGTGGTGGCTAATCTGCCGTACTACGTTACTACACCGATTCTGATGAGGCTGCTGGAGGACAAGCTTCCTCTGGAGAATATCGTGGTCATGATCCAAAAGGAAGTGGCTGAGCGTATGGCTGCGTCTCCAGGTACGAAGGATTATGGCAGCCTGAGCATTGCAGTGCAATATTATAGCGAGCCTGAACTGGTCTGCATCGTACCGAATACGGTGTTCATTCCCCAGCCGAATGTAGAATCGGCAGTGATTCGTCTGCGTGTGCGAGAAACCCCTCCGGTGGAGGTGGTGGATGAGAAGCACTTTTTTGAGGTCATTCATGCCGCTTTTGCCCAGCGTCGCAAAACGATCTCCAATAACTTGAAAAGCCGCTTCTTCACCAAAGAGAACAGGGACGCGCTGGAGCCGTTGTTGCAGCAGGCTGGTATTGAACCTTCCCGCCGGGGAGAAACGCTAAGCATTGAGGAATTTGCGCGTCTCAGCGCTGTACTGCTGGAGGCCGGGATTTCCTAAGCTGTAACCAAACTGTGCATTCACCCATACGATATAGGAGGGGTGATACAGTGTGATGATTTTAGGAGACTTGGTCGTTCGGAAATCGTATGGCGGAGATGTCACGTTTCGCGTCGAGGACATCCAGCGGGATAAAGCGATCATCAAGGGGACGGAATTTCGGCTGCTGGCCGATTCCCCTATGAACGATCTGGTCAAGGTGCCTGCGGAACAGATTAGCGGTAAGGCTCGGCAGGCTCATATTAAGGCTGGAGAGTCTCTTAATCTGCTGCAGCAGGCAAGACAGCGCCAAGCGGCCCGCAGTCAGGCCGCACTGATTGGGGAGTGGAGTGATCCGGTAGAGTCGACATACTTTGAAATGCCCGGTAAGGTACTTCATCTGGATGGAGACCCCGGCTACTTGAAAAAATGTCTCAGCCTATATGAGCAGCTCCGTGTTCCCGCAGAGGGGCATCACGTTCATGAATCGGCGATGGCCGACACGTTGTACCGGCTGCTTCCCCGCATCCGTCCGGATATCGTAGTTATTACTGGACATGACGGTGTATTGAAGCAGCCGCAGCCTTATGACTTGTACAGTCTGAAAAGCTACAAAAATTCGCAAAATTTTGTGGCGGCGATTCAGGTAGCCAGACAATATGAACGTCATCTGGACTCACTGACGATAGTAGCAGGGGCGTGCCAGTCCCATTTTGAGGCACTGCTGCGCGCAGGAGCGAATTTTGCCAGTTCACCGGGGCGAATCCTGATTCACGCGCTGGACCCGGTTTACGTGGCTGCGAAGGCTGCCTTTACGTCAATCCGTGATACGGTCAACATGGGAGATCTGTTCCATCAGACGATCAGTGGTAGCCGTGGAGTGGGTGGTATCGAAACTCGGGGAAGTTACCGCATCGGCCTACCCAAGCTTGAGAATTTGTCGACCCTTAAAGTAACGCCTTCCGCTATATAGGGTTTGAACGTGTTAATGCTGGATAAAATTTGCCTGAACAAAGGCCTCTGTATACAGGGGCTTTTTGTCATTTTTATAGGCTTCGTTCCTGTTCGCAAAAATTTAAATTGACAACTTATTTTTCGTGTTGTTATAATATTTAGCTTGATTTGACAATCTCTCTAAAATTCGTTATAATGGACAAGGAAAGAGGTGGTCGTTAGGCAATGGCAAAAAATACGCTGTTGGAAATCAAACGCAGTCTCGACGCACATGTAGGGCAGAAAATTTTGCTGCGGGCTAACGGCGGACGCCGTAAGACCGTCGAACGAACTGGTGTCTTGGAAGAAACGTACCCTTCTGTTTTTATCGTCAAGCTGGATCAGGAGCAACAAACGTTTAAACGTGTCTCCTACAGCTATGCTGACATCCTTACCGAGTCGGTGGAGGTCACTGTATATGATCCCGACTCCCATACAAGTGTAGTCGAGTATTTTGAAGCACCTTAATTGGTTTTACGTAATTTATACCAGCTTTGCAGGTTTAACGGCGGCCTCGTCATTCCAAATGACGAGGCCGTTTTGTATATGTGGAACAGGATAAAGCTCGGCATCTCTGTGCATACTAAGACGGGAATGATCTTCCTTATTCCATTGCCGAAGGAGGCGTATGCATGAGCCGAAGAAGACGGAGTGTTATGTCGGAGGAGTTAAAGAACGAGCTGGCCAAGGATCTCGGGTTTTACGATACGGTCAAGGAAGAGGGCTGGGGAGGCATTAAAGCCAAGGATGCGGGCAATATGGTCAAGCGGGCCATTCAGCTTGCGGAGCAGGCAGCTTCCCGTAAATCGTAATCATCGGTGGTGCTATGAAAAAGCGGGGATATCCGGTCTGTACCGGCAATCTCCGCTTTTTTTGAACCTCATGACTTGACACGCTGAGTCTGATATAATATGTTAAGCTGTCTTGAGGGAAAAGTTGAAGGTGGGTGAACGCCTTGAAAATATACGAAAAAGCACCGGCGAAAATTAATTTAATGCTTGATGTTTTACACAAGCGGAATGATGGATATCATGAGGTCGAGATGATCATGACCATGGTCGATTTGTCCGATCGATTGACGATGTCCGAGTTACCGCGTGACACCATTATTATTTCAAGCCAGGCCGGGTACATACCGTTGGATGAAAAGAATTTGGCCTTTCAGGCTGCACGTCTGATCAAGGAACGTTATAACGTGTCTACGGGGGTGCATATCCACCTGGATAAGCATATCCCGGTGGCGGCAGGATTGGCGGGTGGAAGCAGTGACGCCGCTGCCGCACTGCGTGGATTAAACAAGCTGTGGAAGCTTGGCATTTCGGATGCAGAATTAAGAGTGCTGGGTGCGGAGCTGGGCTCAGATGTGCCTTTCTGTATTACAGGGGGCACAGCTTTAGCGAGCGGACGCGGAGAACTGCTTAAGCCGCTTCCGAACCCGCCTCAATGCTGGGTGATTCTTGCCAAGCCGCCGATTAATGTATCGACCGCAGAAGTGTACGGACGCGTCAAAGCAGACCAGATTGCGCACCACCCGTCTGCCCGGCAGATGGAGAATGCGATCCGCAACGCTTCTTTTACCGAGGTGTGCAATGCATTGGGTAATGTACTGGAGGATGTAACGCTGAAGCTCTACCCGGAAGTAGAGCATCTCAAAAACTCCATGATCCGGTTGGGGGCAGATGGTGTGCTGATGTCAGGCAGCGGACCTACGGTATTCGGACTGGTATCGAAAGAAGCGAAAGTGCCACGGATCTACAACGGCCTGAGAGGTTTTTGCAAAGATGTGTATGCAGTACGACTTTTGACCTGATTTTAATTATTTTTTGCCAATTATAGTGGTAATTGTTGTACAAATACGTACAAAGATGATATATTTACTATTAAATATTCGGATTTTACTATACCACTTACATTCCGCCAGCAACCGGCCAGTCCGCCGGTGCTTTACTGTACGAAGCGGGCGGCAGGAGAACAGATCGCGAGGAATTGTTGTGAAGAAACTTAAAAGAAGCTCACGATTGGTGGAAATGACGCAATTTTTGTTGTCACGGCCGCATACGCTAGTGCCTCTTACTCATTTTGCGGATCGCTATGGGGCGGCCAAGTCATCTATAAGCGAGGATCTGGCCATTATCAAGGAAGTATTCGAGGATGAGGGCATTGGCGAGCTTCTGACGCTTGCAGGAGCGGCAGGGGGCGTCAAGCTCATTCCAAGGCTTTCCAATCAGCACGCACTTGCGTTTGCGAACGACCTGTGTGCCCAACTGGAACAGCCTGATCGCATATTGCCAGGGGGATATCTGTATCTGTCCGATTTGCTGGGCCAACCGGCGATGATGAACGAGGCTGGCAAAATATTTGCGACCGCTTTTGCGAATCGCCAGATTGATGTGGTGATGACGGTGGAGACCAAGGGGATTCCTCTCGCTTATGCAACGGGAGCGCAGCTGAATCTGCCAGTCGTCCTCGTACGGCGTGACCATCAGGTGACAGAAGGCTCGGCTGTAAGTATTAATTATGTTTCAGGCTCGCAAAAGAGCCTGCATACGATGTCTTTGTCCAGACGTGCGATGCGAGAGAAATCGCGTGTGCTCATCGTAGATGATTTTATGAAGGCAGGCGGAACGATTCAGGGAATGGTCGATTTGCTGGCTGAGTTTGATGCTGAGGTAGCCGGAGTAGGTGTGCTGGTGGAATCGGGCGAGGTTGAGAATGAAGAGCGCCTGCTGCACGATTATATTTCACTGGCTAATCTGACCGCAGTCGATTCTCGCAGCAAACAAATTACAGTCAAGCTGGGAAATTATTTTGATGACTTGGCAGGGCAGTAAATTGTCACAATCCATCATAAAATACCTAAATATGTCGAAAAGAAATCTTTTCAAAAAAATTACCTGAATTTAGGATACGAATTGTCCAAAAAAAGAAGGAATTCGAATTGCTGTGTGGAATTATACACCAAGTCCTATTTGGAAAAAGGTGGTGAAACACACATGCAGATTACGGATGTTAGACTTCGCCGAGTGAACTCAGAGGGCAGAATGAAGGCGATTGCATCCATTACGATTGATAACGAGTTTGTTGTTCATGACATCCGAGTTATCGACGGTAATAACGGAATGTTCGTAGCTATGCCAAGCAAACGAACCCCGGACGGAGAGTTTCGCGATATCGCTCACCCAATATCTTCAGGAACCCGCGAGAAGATTCAGGCTGCTGTTTTGACTGAGTACGAACGCGCAGCTGTGGATGAAGAAGTCGCTATTGAAGAAGGCGCTTAATTCGCCTAAAGCAGGATTGGGGTACAGAAGAAAAAGAGGGCCACTAACTGTGGCTCTCTTTTCTTTTTGGCTGGAATGAGATATATTCTTTAGTGAGTTAACAGTCAGTTTTAAGGCAACTTGGAGTCATCCGGGCTGCCGAAGCGGCTTTTTCATAAGACAGGGACTGTGCAGCTATGCGTCCCGGGGGTGAATGTCCAGCACAAGCTGGCCTGAAAAAATAGCCATTAACCAAAGGTTCGCCGTTATTTTTCAGGAGGATTGTGAAAAGTTAAGCAAAATCTGATCTGGGAATTAACGATTTAGCCAAAGGGTAACTGTTATTTTCAGGATAGGAGGTTGGACTTGTTGGAAAGGTTGGCAGTCATTCTTGCCGCAGGGCAGGGAAAACGTATGAAATCCAAATTATATAAAGTTCTGCATCCGGTGTGCGGAAAACCGATGGTTGGCCATGTGCTCGACACGGTTCGTGAAATCGGGGTGTCCCGAAGTGTAGTTGTCGTGGGTCATGGTGCAGAAGCGGTACAGTCTTACTTGGGACCATCAGCAGAATATGCGCTTCAGGCAGAGCAATTGGGAACAGGCCATGCCGTCAAGCAGGCCAAAGACTTGCTCGGTCAGGAGAAAGGTACGACCATCGTCATCTGTGGAGACACTCCGCTGATCACAGCGGAAACGCTGGAGGGCTTGGTGCAATTGCACGAAAGTCGCGGAGCGGCTGCTACGATTCTGACTGCTGAGCTTGATGACCCGAAAGGATATGGACGAGTTATCCGTGACGCCTCAGGAGCTGTGCTCAAAATCGTGGAGCAGAAGGATTGCTCACCTGAGGAGGATGCTGTTCGGGAAATCAACACGGGAACGTACTGTTTTGACAATGCCAAGCTGTTCGCAGCGCTGGACAAGGTTACGAACACCAATGCGCAGCAGGAATACTACCTGACAGATGTCATTGGTATTTTGCATGGCGAAGGTGAGCAGATCGAGGCGTTTTTGACAGCTGATATGTCGGAATCCATCGGTGTAAACGACAGAGTCGCTTTGTCGGTGGCTGAGGGCTATATGCGTGAACGTATCGTTCGCAAGCACATGTTGAATGGTGTCACAATCATTGATCCGTCCTCTACCTACATCGGGAGCGAGGTTGTCATTGGCTCCGATACGGTGCTGTACCCGAACACATGGCTGCATGGTCAAACGCAAATTGGCGAAGATTGCGTCATTGGGCCGCAGGCTGAGATTCAAAATACGATTGTTCATTCGGGCGCAACGGTAAAACATTCGGTGTTGAACGAAGCGGAAGTGGGAAGCAGCACGTCTGTGGGTCCGTTTGCTTATCTGCGTCCAGGTGCGAAGCTTGGCGAACATGTGAAGATCGGTGATTTTGTTGAGGTGAAGAATGCGACCATTGGGGATCACTCCAAGGTGTCTCATTTGAGCTATGTCGGTGATGCCAAGGTGGGAACAAACGTTAATATTGGCTGCGGGGCAATAACGGTCAATTATGATGGATATAATAAATCCATTACAGAAATTGAAGACGATGCCTTTATTGGCAGCAATGTGAATCTGATCGCCCCGATCAAGATTGGAAAAGGTGCTTATGTCGTAGCAGGCTCTACTGTAACACATGCTGTCCCTGATAATGATTTGGCCATTGCCAGACCACGTCAAGAGAACAAAGCCGGATATGCGGATAAAATCCGCGCGCGTGCCAAAGCGAAGAAAAAAAGATCGGAATGACCTTAATCAGCAAGCTGTTGAATCTGTAATGAATGAACCAGCACGGAGGGTTTCTATTAATGACTTATTGCGATTCCAAACTCAAAATATTTACTTGTAACTCCAATCCGAAGTTAGCCCACCAGATTGCGGACTACATCGGAATCCCAATGGGGGAATCCCATACCACATCGTTTAGTGACGGTGAAATTCAGGTTAAGCTGTCGGAAAGCGTTCGCGGCTGCCATGTGTACGTTGTGCAGTCGACTTGTCTGCCGGTTAACGATAATTTGATGGAGCTATTGGTTATGATTGATGCACTTAAACGCGCTTCCGCGAAAAGCATCAATGTCGTTATGCCGTATTACGGTTACGCTCGTCAGGATCGTAAAGCCCGTTCGCGTGATCCGATTACAGCGAAGCTTGTCGCCAACCTGATTGAGAAGGCAGGAGCTCACCGCGTAATCAGTATGGATTTGCATGCCATGCAGATTCAGGGATTCTTTGATATTCCAGTGGATCATATGCTGGGAGCGCCAATTTTGGCCCAATATTTCCGTTCCAAGCAAATTGAGAACCCGATTGTCGTTTCACCCGATCATGGCGGGGTTGTTCGTGCGCGCAAACTGGCGGACTTCCTGAGTGCACCGCTCGCTATTATTGATAAGCGTCGTCCAGAGCCAAATGTCAGTGAAGTCATGAACATCATCGGGAACATCGAGGGGAAAACGGCTATTTTAATTGATGATATCATTGATACAGCCGGAACGATTGTGTTGGGCGCAAATGCGCTTAAAGAGGGCGGCGTAAAAGACGTGTATGCGTGCTGTACACATGCCGTGCTGTCCGGTCCTGCGATGGAAAGACTGGAGAATTCGCCATTAAAAGAGGTAGTCGTGACGGATACCATTCCGATCGTTCACCCGAATCCGACAAGCAAGCTGAAGGTTCTGTCTGTGGCCCCGTTAATGGGAGAAGCCATCATCCGTGTGCATGAGGAATTGTCGATCAGCAAACTGTTTGAAATCGAATAAGCGCTGGCTCATTAAAAAAGGGGTTGCTTTTTCCTTACGGAAAAGGTAACCCCTATCAGCATGTCAGGCTAAAAGCCTGGCCGAGAAATAAATGTGAAGCGTTGACGATTGTATAGCGTGTCCTCTATTTCGACAAAATGCTCATTAAAACGTGCAATGATGCCAATCTGGATGTGTACATTCCCGTCATAAATCTGGACAGGAACGAAATGTTTTAAATGATATAGAAAATGGCTGTCGTATAAGAGGCTATCACCCTGATTGAGCATATCGGCACGCACCTTCCTGTTCAATATAACTATTTTACCAAAAAATACAGACTTCGAAAGAGGGTGTCATGGTTCATGAAGTGGATTGTAGGATTAGGTAACCCTGGTCCCCAATACGAGAAAACGAGACATAATGTGGGATTTATGGCGCTCGATGCACTGGCCTCACGTCATAACATCCAGATCAATCAAAGCAAATGCAAGGCGTTAATTGGAGAGGGGCATATCGGCGGCGTGAAAACGGTGTTGATCAAGCCAATGACTTATATGAATCTCTCAGGCGAGTCTTTGCGTGCTTATATGGACTACTATAAAGCAGATCTCGAAGATTTGATCGTCGTGTATGATGATCTGGATACAGAGGTTGGTAAAATAAGATTGCGTTATCAAGGTAGCGCAGGCGGCCATAACGGCATCAAATCAATCATTCAGCATACAGGAACACAATCCTTCAACCGGATTCGTATGGGCATTTCCCGCCCAGAGCCTGGATATGCTATTGTCGATTATGTTCTGGGGACCTTTCCCAGGAAGGAAAAAGATTTGTTGATCGGGATGATAGAAGACACGTGCAGCGCTTTGGAATATAGCTTGGGTCATCCTTTTGAACGGACGATGGCAGAATTCAATAAGTAGCCCAGACAGAGGCAGACGGGCTTAAATGGAAGATTGTTGGACATACTGAAAGGTATAGAAAACTTTCAGGAGGCATATACATTACATGATTGTTAATTATGTATGCAGACATTGTCGAACTTTCTTGGGACGCATTGATTCCGCGGCAATAACCGAAGAAAGGTTGGGCTTCCATTCCTTGACCCCTGCCGAGCGTAGAGATATAATAGCGTATAATTCGGGCGGCGAAGTGACTGTCAAAGTTATTTGCGAACATTGCAGTCAAGCGCTGGAAAATAACCCGGAGCTGAGTTTGCTCGCAAATCCGCTCCAATAACAGGTATTCAACTGGTCAGATGTACCAGCTTGAGAGGTGAAGCGATATTTTTCGCTTATGGAGCCTTGGCAGCATTGCTGAGGCTTCTTTTTCGGTTTACATGTAACTATTTATAAGCATAAAGGGGTGCCTTTTTTGTTACAAGCACTTATTCAGGCTTTTACGAAGGATGCTGATTATGCATCCATTGCAGCAGGCATATCATCTGGCATGAAGGAACAGCTGATATCGGGTTTATCTGGCTCTTCAAGACAGGTACTGATGGCCGCGCTTGCCGAAGATATCGGACGACCGTTGATGGTCATGACGCACAATATGTTTTCCGCTCAAAAAATAGCGGATGATTTGCAGGAAGCGCTTTCTCCTGATCAGGTTTTACTGTATCCTGCTAACGAGCTGGTAGCTGCTGAAGCAGCGATATCCAGTCCAGAGACATTATCCCAACGAATTGATGTATTGATACGATGCACCCAGGGTTTTCGTGGGGTTGTTGTTGTGCCTTT
The DNA here is from genome assembly GCF_000236805.1 of Paenibacillus peoriae KCTC 3763. Classification (GTDB taxonomy): domain Bacteria; phylum Bacillota; class Bacilli; order Paenibacillales; family Paenibacillaceae; genus Paenibacillus; species Paenibacillus peoriae. Next base: position 24,667 of record NZ_AGFX01000046.1, read on the forward strand.
TTCTGGTGTTCGGCGTTTACTGCCAATTCCAGAGGCTTGGCGTGAGGCTCGTATCGAGCTGAAAGAAGGCGAGACGATTCAGCTAGAGTCGTTTTTGCTACATATGGTCGAAATGGGATACCAGCGTGTAGAACGTGTAGAGTCACGTGGTGAGATGAGTGTACGCGGGGGAATTATTGATTTCTATCCGATGACAACCCGTTGGGGCTATCGTGTGGAGCTTTTTGATGATGAAATTGACTCCATTCGTATGTTTGATCCACAGGATCAGCGTTCAGTAGAAAAGGTGCAGAACGTGATTGTAACGCCGTGCAAGGAAGTGATTGCGAGCAACCAGCGTATGGATCAGGCAGCGGATGCGGCTGCAATTTTGCTGGAGGAGCAGCTGGGCAAAATGACCGATCGTCACGCCAAACAGCATTTGAAAGAAGAGATCCATCGTGAAATTGAGCTGCTGCGGGAGCATGTGTATTTTGACGAAATCTATAAATATATCTCCCTGCTGTATCCGGAGCGTAGAACCTTGGCAGATTACATGCCGGAGGATACGATTCTGGTGATTGATGAACCGGCGCGAATGCTGGAAACGGCCAAGCAGTTGGAACGGGATGAGTCTGAGTGGAACCTGCATTTGCTTCAAAACGGTAAAACGCTACCGCAACTGGAGCTATCGGATAACTCGGACAATCTGCTATATAATCGAAGATTTCAGACCCTGTTCCTGTCGATCTTCCTTCGCCAGGTTCCACATACCCAGCCGCAAAATATTTTGAATTTCATTTGCCGGGGCATGCAGGATTTCCACGGTCAAATGAATGTGCTCAAGGCAGAAATGGATCGTTGGCGCAAGGCGGGCACACAGGTTATGATGCTGGCAAGCGGAGATGAACGGCTGGATCGAATGCGCCGTGTACTTCAAGACTACGGCATTGATGAGCCTATGATGGCTATTGGCAATCTGCAAAGCGGCTTTGAGATGCCATCTATCCATTTGGCGGTCATTACTGAAGGGGAAATGTTCTCCCAGAAGCAGCGCAAAGCGCGTAAACAGGGCCGCCATGTGGACAACGCTGAGCGGATTAAGAGCTATAGCGAGCTGAAGGTAGGCGATTATGTCGTACACCAGAATCATGGAATCGGGAAATACATGGGGATAGGCACGCTGGAGGTTGGCGGCATCCACAAGGATTACATGCACATTCTCTATGCGGGCGGCGATAAGCTGTCTGTACCGATTGAACAGATTGATCTGATTCAGAAGTATGTTGGCTCGGAGGAAAAAGAGCCCAAGATTTATAAGCTGGGCGGCAATGAGTGGACACGTGTTAAAAGCAAGGTGCGCAGCTCGGTTCAGGATATTGCAGATGACTTGATCAAGCTATATGCAGAGCGCCAATCGGCGCCGGGGTTTGCTTTTGAAAAGGATTCACCGGAGCAGCAGGAATTTGAGGATATGTTCCCGTATGAAGAGACCCGTGACCAGGTTCGGGCTATTGGAGAAATTAAGAAGGACATGGAGCAGGGCCGCCCGATGGATCGTTTGCTGTGCGGTGATGTAGGCTACGGTAAGACCGAGGTTGCTATTCGGGCTGCCTTTAAGTCTGCTATTGAGGGCAAACAGGTAGCGGTACTGGTACCGACGACGATTTTGGCGCAGCAGCACTATGAAACGTTCCGTGAACGTTTTTCCGGGTATCCGTTCAACATTCAGGTGTTGAGCCGTTTCCGCTCGCGCAAAGAGCAGAATGAGACGACCAAGGGAGTTCGACAAGGTACGGTTGATATTGTCATTGGTACCCACCGTCTGCTTTCACAGGATCTGGTGTTTAAGGATCTGGGGCTGCTGATTGTCGATGAGGAGCAACGCTTTGGCGTGACGCACAAGGAAAAGCTGAAAAAGCTGAAAACGAATGTAGACGTGCTGACGTTAACGGCTACGCCTATTCCGCGTACGCTGCATATGTCTATGCTGGGTGTGCGTGACCTGTCGGTCATTGAAACACCGCCCGAAAACCGCTTTCCAGTGCAGACTTATGTGGTTGAGCACAGCCAGACGCTGGTACGTGAGGCTATTGAACGTGAGATGGCACGCGGAGGGCAGGTATACTACCTGTACAATCGTGTGCAGGGCATTCAGGAAATGGCTGCTGAGATCAACGCGCTCGTGCCTGAGGCTAAGGTGGGTGTGGGCCATGGACAGATGTCCGAAACCGAGCTGGAGAAGACCATTTTGGACTTCCTGGATGGCGAATATGATGTATTGGTCAGCACCAGCATTATCGAAACCGGAGTGGATATCCCGAATGTGAATACGCTCATTGTGCATGATGCCGATAAAATGGGGCTGTCCCAGCTTTATCAGCTCCGTGGTCGTGTAGGCCGTTCTAACCGGATCGCCTATGCTTATTTCACGTACCAGCGGGATAAAGTGCTCACGGAAGTGGCGGAGAAGCGCCTTCAGTCCATCAAGGAGTTCACAGAGCTGGGCTCCGGGTTCAAGATTGCAATGCGCGACTTGTCCATTCGCGGAGCGGGTAACTTGCTGGGCGCAGAGCAGCATGGATTCATCGCATCCGTTGGTTTTGATCTTTATTCACAAATGCTGGCTGAGGAGATTAATAAACGTAAGGTCAGCGTGCTTGGAGAAGAGGATCTGTCGAATCGGAATTGGAGTACGTCGATTGATTTGAGCGTCGATGCTTACCTGCCGGGAGACTATATTTATGACAGCATTCAGAAGATTGAGATTTATAAAAAGGTTGCGGCAGTCAGTACCTTTGACGAGGCTTCCGAGCTGGAGGATGAGTTGGTCGACCGGTTTGGCGATCTGCCTGAGGCAGTGCGTCATTTGCTGGCCGTGGCCCGTCTCAAGGTATATGGACGGATGTATGGCATCGAGTCCATTGTGCAACGGGATGACAATATGGTGTTGAAATTTCACGAGGGTCGCCAGCAGGCGCTGCAGACTGCCAAACTTGCCGAGATTGGCAATCGCTTTGAAAGACGTGTACAATTTGAACAGGGTACTTCTATGAGCGCACGCATAAAGGGTAAAGGTCTAAATGATGCACAACTGCTAGAACTACTGGAGGAATTTTTGAGTGCATTGAAAGAAGCATTCACATTGAAGGAGGAACTGCAAAATGTCTCAACTAAATAAGAGGAAACCTTGGAGAATGCTCTCCTTGGGCATGGCAGCGCTGCTGGCTATATCCGTGCTGGCGGCATGTACAAAGCAAGCTGATGAGAGTAAGGTCAAGGACGAGCCGCAGGACAACAGTAAGGCCGTCGTTACCTACACAGGCGGAACCATTACAGAAAATGAGTTCAATCAGGAAATCAGCATGATGAAATTTTTGTACCCGGAGTATGAAGCTGCGCTAGCTTCGGATCAAGTGCGGGAGCAAATTGCAAAGCAGGAAGTGGTGTACAAGCTTCTGGCGGCCAAAGCGGACGACAAATCCAAGGAACAGGGCGCCAAACAAGGGAACGAACAGCTGGATCAGTATAAAAAATCGGTCGGAGAAGATAAGTTCAAGAAGTTTTTAAGTGATCAAAAGCTGACTGAGCAAGGTGTGAAAGATTACTTCACGCGCATAATGACCGTAATCAACAGTGAGACGAACAAAGTAACAGACGATCAGCTGAAACAGGAATTTGAGAAAAATAAAGATCAATTCACAACCGCAAGCGTGCGCCATGTATTGATTAATTTCCACGATCCAAAAACGAACAAAGAACGTAAAAAAGAAGATGCTCTCAAGCTGGCCAAGGAAGTGAAGGCGAAGCTGGACGGAGGAGCAGATTTTGCGACAATTGCCAAGAAATATTCAGAGGACCCAGGCTCTGCGTCTAATGGCGGTCTGTATGAAAATGCGTCCGTAGCGCAATGGGTGCCTGCTTTTAAAAAGGCAGCCGAAACCCAGCCGATTAACAAAATCGGTGATCCGGTGGAAACGGAATATGGATATCACATCATCAAAGTGGAATCACGCAATGAGCCTACGTTTGATAAATTGAAGGACAACGAAAAGGCTGCCCTGAAAAACAAACTGGCCGGGGAAAGCATTCAGAACTTTACCGAAAATGATTTGACCAAACTTAATTTGAAATTCAATCTGCCGAAGGCACCTGCTGCAGAAGAGAAAAGCGGCACTGCCCCTGGCACAGGCAGCACGACTGCGCCAAGCGGAACAACGGGTGGTACTAGCGATACGAAGGCAGGAACAGCCAAAGATGGGGCTACAAACGAAGGTAAATAACTGAACATGCATAAGGAATTGGGAACAGATGAATACTATGGTCAGATATCACCATAAACACCATGACCGTGACGTTCTTCGTGACCGCTTCCGGGGGAGTGGAAGCGTCTTTCGATACCGTCAGTAGTTGACTAAATTCTTCTTGGGAAAGTGGGGCAACATGTGAAATGAAAGCTACTGGTATAGTTCGCCGTATTGATGACCTTGGGCGTGTAGTTATTCCGAAGGAAATTCGCCGCACCTTGAGAATTCGTGAAGGAGATCCGCTCGAGATTTTTGTGGATCGTGACGGAGAAGTCATTTTGAAAAAATATTCACCTATCGGTGAGCTTGGTGATTTCGCCAAAGAATATGCTGAGTCCCTGTTTGAAAGCACAGGCCATATTACGATGATTACCGATCGAGACACCATTATTACGGTGGCTGGAGGCTCGAAAAAAGAGTTTTTGGACAAGCCGATTGGCAGCATTATTGAAAATAGTATGGATAATCGCAAAACGGTGCTGGAAACAGCCAGCGGCTCCTATGAGCTGACCCGTGACCACGAAGAAACAATCTCGTCCTTTGTGACGGCTCCCATTGTTTCCGGTGGCGATCCCATTGGTTCGGTTATTTTACTGAATAAGGACGAGAATGTAAAAATGGCCGAAATGGAGATCAAAATGGCCGAAACGGCCGCTGGCTTCCTGGGCAAGCAAATGGAACAGTAACAGCCTGTTCTACCCCTGTATGACGTACGGGATGGCGAAAGCCGTCCTTCGTTGTACAGGGTTTTTTTTCTTTCCGGGAGAAGAGGCGGTATAATAGGAATCGTGCAAGATGCATATTTCAGGTAGGAGTGGAGACGGGGAATGCAGGAAAATCGCGCCGCTTCGCGGCTGCTACGGGGCGCTGTCATTTTGACACTGGCAGCGGTAGCGAGCAAGCTGATCGGTACTTTGCAAAAAATTCCGCTACAAAATATCGGCGGCGACGGTGTGTTTGGTATTTATAATACGGTTTATCCTTTTTATACGCTGTTCATTACTATTGCGGCTGCCGGATTTCCGGTAGCGATATCCAAATTTGTAGCTGAGTATGAGGCGGTGGGAAATCGGGCAGCAGGCCAAAGGATTGCTCGGTTATCTTCGCTGGTATTGGGCATCTTCGGTTTGATTCTGGGGGTGCTGATGTATACGTGTGCCCCGCTAATCAGTGTGTGGATCGATAATGCTCACGTCATTCCATCGATAAGGGCGGCGGCGTTTGCCTTTTTGTTCGTGCCGGTTATGGCAGGGCTGAGAGGATATTTTCAAGGCTTGCAGAATATGATCCCGACCGCTGTCTCCCAAGTGACGGAGCAGGCGGTACGGGTAAGTGTGATGATCGTACTGCTGCTGCTCATGCTGTCGCAGGGAGCGGGGGCGGATATGATTGCCGCTGGAGCTGTGTTTGGTTCAGCCGCTGGCGGTGCGGCGGGTTTGGTCGTCATGCTGTTATTTTGGCGGAACCACAGGAAGAAGCTCAAAAGGCAGGAGGAGCTGTCTGAGCAGGCTTCGCGGCCTGTGGGGAAGATCGAGCTAATGGGCATACAGGAGACTGCGACAGGACATGCTGGCGCCCCAGAAAGAACGGCGGATGATGTGGCGAGTGGCAGTCGTGCTGTTGTATCAGGTGTGCTGGAGAGTGCAGCCGGGGCAGTGAGGGAACAAGCTGGAGAAGCCCAGCGGACCGAGAACTGTGGCTTTTTGCTAAAAGCATTGCTGCGTTATGCCTTGCCTGTGTGCCTTGGAGCACTGGCTGTTCCGTTAATTAACCTGGTAGACACGTTCACCGTCCCCCGTTTGTTAAAGCAGGAGGGCCTAGACGATACGGCGGCTATGGTGGCCTTCGGGGTCTATAACCGGGGTCTGCCGCTGGTACAACTGGTCATGATGTTTGCCACTACCCTGTCGGCATTGTTCATCCCATCGCTGGCAGAGGCGCGGGTGACCGGCGGCACGGAGCTGGCGCGCCGCCAGTGCGAGCAATCGCTGCGCTGGTTTTGGCTGCTGGGGCTGGCCGCCGCGACGGGCCTGATCGTGCTGGCCGTGCCCGTTAATGTGATGCTGTACGCGGACAGTACCGGCAGCGAGATCATGCGCTGGATGGCGCTAACCGCCGTAGGCGGCACGCTCAGCATCATCTCGGCTGCGCTGCTGCAAGGGCTTGGCGCAGTTCGCGCGCCTGCTCTGGCGATGCTCGCTGCCGCCGCAGCCAAGGCGCTGCTGAACTGGCTGCTTGTGCCGCAGCTCGGCACGGCTGGAGCCGCCATCGCGGGAGCCACCGCCTATCTGCTGGCGGCGGTGATCAACATCGCGCTGCTGGCCCGCCTCGTGGGCCTGCGCGGAAGCTGGTCCGCCAGCGTGCTCAAGCCGGCGGCACTACTGGCCGCCTTGGCCTGCGCGGCTGTGGCGGCGTCTTGGGGCACCGGCGCTGTGCTGGGTGCCTTGGGATGGGCTGCTGGCGGCCGTGCCGCAGCAGCGGCGGAAAGCCTGCTGGGCGTAGCTGCAGGCGCCGTAGTGTTCGTGATCGGCCTCGCTCGCTTGAGGCTGATCACGAAGGACGAGCTTGTGGCGGTGCCCAAGCTCGGACGCCCGCTGGCAGCAGTGCTGCGGCGGCTGCGCGTACTGGCGTAGCCTTGGCCGTGCCGCTCGCGTTGCAGAGCGGCACAGCCATTTTATAAGCCTGTACAACTTTGTGGTATAGTAAATGCCAAAGAAAGGAAGTGGGAGCGGGATGCGCTGTGTATTTTGGCGGAGCATGCCCTGTTTCTGCGGAACGGAGGATGGGATATGAGTGTAACGTTAACGGTCGTAGGTTTGGGCTCGGGAGATCCCGATCAGCTTACGATAGGGATATTGAACAAAATGCGGGGCGCTTCAGCGCTGTATCTGCGGACAAGGGAGCATCCGGCAGTTAAGGTGCTGGATGAGTTTGAAGTGGCTTTTGAGTCGTTTGACACGGTGTATGAGACAAAGGAGTCTTTTCCAGAAGTATATGAGGAAATTACCAGTCAATTGATCGCAACGGCTGCCAAGGCGGCGGACGGAAGCGAAATTGTCTATGCGGTTCCCGGTCACCCGATGGTGGCGGAAGCAGCGGTGCAGCTGCTTAAGGAACGTTGTCCCAGGGAAGGCATCAGGCTGAACATCCTGGGCGGTGAAAGCTTTCTGGATGAAGCTTTTGTACGACTTGGATTTGATCCAATTGAGGGTTTCCAGTTGCTGGATGCGGGAACGCTGGATGCGAGCTGGCTTCAGCCTCAGCTACACACACTGATCGGACAAGTGTATGACACTTTTACTGCATCTGATGTGAAGCTGTGCTTGATGGAACGCTATCCTGACGATTATGAAGTGTATGTCGGCCACGCTCTTGGGGTGGAAGGTGAGGAAGCGGTACATAAGGTGCCTCTGTACGAGCTGGATCGGGTGGAGGGCTACGGAAACCTGTCTTTGGTGTACATACCACGTAGTGAGGATGAGACGCTCAAACGGCGATCCTTTGATCGTCTGCACGAGATTGTCGATATTTTACGCAGCCCGGAAGGATGTCCATGGGATCGTGAACAGACCCATCAGTCCATCCGCAAAAATTTGATCGAGGAAACGTATGAAGTCATTGAAACGATAGATGAGGATGACCCTGAGCATATGAAGGAGGAACTGGGCGATTTGTTGCTGCAAATTTTGCTGCATGCCCAAATGGAAGAGGAAGTTGGAACCTTCAATGTGTATGACGTGATTCAAGGACTGAATGATAAGCTCATCTTCCGCCATCCGCACGTATTTGGCGACAACCAGGCGAATGATGCGGAAGAGGCGCTGCAAAATTGGGAGCAGATGAAAGCTGAGGAAAAACGGCTTAAAGGGACAGCATCTGCACAGCCTTCTGTACTCGATGGTGTTCCACGTGATTTGCCTGCGCTCATGAAATCGTACAAGCTTCAGAAGAAAGCGGCTAAAGTAGGCTTCAACTGGGATGGTATTGAAGGTGTATTTGACAAACTGGACGAAGAAGTGGCTGAATTAAAGGAAGCAGTCCGTGAAGGACATTCCGTAGAAGCACAGTTGCTGGAACTGGGTGATGTATTATTCGTTGCTGTGAATGCAGCCCGATTTATGGGAGTAGACCCGGAAGAGGCGTTGTCCGCCACGAATCGAAAATTTGTAAAACGATTCCAGTATATAGAGCAAAAATTACGTGAGCAGGGACGTCGTCCTGAGGACAGCAGTGTCGAAGAAATGGAAATCTACTGGCAAGAGGCAAAAAAGCTCCCTGACAGTGTTTAGCTATGCCGTTCCTTTGCACCATGATTCGGTTCAGAAGGTTGAAAATATATCCGGCTTGAAGGCATACTGATTTGGAGGCATCCCGGTTTAAAAGCACGGCGGGTTGGAGAAGACTTGCCAATGGGGAGCGTTTTGTAGTAGGATGTTGGCTTAACTGGGGTCCAATAAAAAAACACCTGCTATTGCAGGATTTTTAAGGACAAGCCAGAATAACTTGTAGTAATTCTGAAAATAACTGTAGCTTACAGACAAACGTGCTACAGTTGAATTCAGAGAGGCTTCGGCCGCAGATTGACCTCACGTCTGCTCCATATATGGACATGCAGCGTGATGATTATTTTTTGACATTTGGGAGGCTTTTATCTATGAACAAGACAGATTTGATCAACAATATTTCCAGCAAAAGCGGTTTGAGCAAACGTGACGTTGAAGCTGTATTGAATGGCGTACTTGGTGAAATTACAGATGCACTCGCTAGTGGCGACAAAGTGCAACTGATCGGCTTCGGTACTTTCGAAACGCGCAAGCGTTCCAGCCGTACAGGCCGCAACCCACAAACCGGTAACACGATTGAAATTCCAGAATCGACCGTTCCTGCTTTTAAAGCCGGTAATAAGCTTAAAGAAGCCGTTAACTAATGCGTCTTGATAAATTCTTGAAAGTCTCGCGGCTGATTAAGCGGCGTACTGTAGCCAAGGACGTCTCCGAACAGGGGAGAGTGGTGGTGAACGGACGCGAAGCCAAGCCGAGCAGTGCGGTCAAAGTAGGCGATGAAATCACCGTCCAATTTGGCCAAAAGCTGGTGACTGTGCGAGTGGAACGGCTCGCCGACACCACACGCAAGGACGAGGCTGCAAGTATGTACACTTTGGTGAAAGAAGAGCCTATCGCCAGGGAGAACGGTTTGAACTGGTAAGCAGGCATCGGATTTTTTTATCACGCTGTACATGGAAGCACCCCTTCATCATTTGATGAAGGGGTGCTTTTTTCTGTAGATGATCAGCTTCCCTGCTGCAAAGCATGCTGATATAGAGCAAAGCAGTTCTAAATCATATGGTCCCCCTCATAAGCTAAGAACAGAAGGAGGGGTACATGCCATGATTGAACAAGGGAAGCCCAAGCACCACGATTTGCGCATGCAAAGCCGTAAACAGCTCGATATCTCAGGCGTCAGCAATGTGGAGAGCTTTGACAGTGAAGAGTTTCTGCTTCAGACCGAGCTGGGCCATCTCACCATTCGCGGACAACATTTACATATCAAAAATCTCAGTCTGGAAGAGGGGCTGCTGTCCATTGAAGGTCAGATTCATTCCCTCGTCTACCTGGAGCCCGGGGCCCCAGCCAAAAATGGAAAAAGCCTATTCGGCAAGCTCTTCAAATGAACCCTTACACGCAATGGCTGACGTTGACGTGGATGCTGCTGTCGGGCATAGCCATGGGAGTGGTGTTTGACAGCTACCGGGTGCTGTCCATCCGCTTTCATTTTGCCCGTTGGAGCGTTCATATGTTGGACGTGCTGTACTGGGTGGCCTCGGCGCTGTTTATTTTCCGTGTGCTGTACGCGAGTAATCGCGGTGAGCTGCGGTTTTATGTCTTTTTAGGACTACTTTTGGGGGTTTGGCTCTATTTTTGGGCCTTTAGTGTTACAACCCAACGTTTTGTGGTAATGTTATTAGAGATCGTCCGCAGACTGACGTTGATCGTGAACAGCATACTGCGCATCCTGATTGTTCTTCCGGTGTTGGCGCTGTATCGGCTGGTACGCAAGCTGGTCGGATGGACATGGGCACTTATCGTGTTCCTGGGAAGGATGCTGATATACATCTTGATGCCAGTTTGGAAGCCGATTCTATGGCTAATCGGTCCGCTCAAAGCGCGCTTGAAGACTCCAGAACCACTTGTGAAGCTCGGCATCAGATTGAAAAACACAGCAAAAAAATGGTTTGGAAGGAGGTAGTATCATGCGTAATTCGTCTGTAGATCGCCATTCATCTCCTACGTCCAAGTCCAACGCGGGCGGGCGCAGGCGAATCATGATTTGGTTGCTATCGCTTGCCGCCTTTGGTAGTTGGGCCATTTTCACCTTTTTTTCTCAAGAGATGACTATGGCTGATCGAAGTGAACAGCTCACCCAGAAGGAAAAGCAGAAGCAAGCCGCTACACAAACAGAACAACAGCTTCAAACCGAAGTGAATCGTCTCAAGGACCCCGAATACATTGGAGAGATTGCCAGAAGCAAATATGGTCTCTACAAACCGGAAGAGACGCCGATCGTCGGAGATCAGAAATAGGAGCATGATCGGGCCAATGCTTAGTTGACCTTAGTTCCGCCATTTTGTATAATCAAATCACCACAGCGGGATTTTTTTGCAAAAAAATCGGTTGTATATTTTAAGGGAGGATCATTTTATTCTATGGCAATTGAAGTGGGCACCAAGTTAGAGGGCAAAGTGACAGGCATCACGCATTTTGGAGCATTTGTGGATTTGTCTGGAGGTGTCACGGGTCTCGTTCACATCTCGGAAATCGCCGATAACTACGTTAAGGATGTTAACGACCACCTGAAGATTAATGATGTCGTGACGGTGAAAGTCATTAATGTTGACAAAGATGGCAAAATCGGACTTTCCATTAAGCAAACGATTGACAAGCCGGCAAGTGAAGCCCGTCCACCAAGAGTTCCAAGACCGGAGCGTACAGGAGGACCAGGCGGAGGCGACCGTTTCGGCGGTGGAGGTTCAGGTCCAAGTCAAGGACGCGGTGGTGGTGGTGGTTTCAACCGCGATCGTGGAGGCCGTTCTTTCAAGCCTGCACCGGGTAAACCTTCATTTGAGGATAAAATGTCACGCTTCCTGAAAGATAGTGAGGAACGCATTTCGTCGCTGAAAAAGAACACCGAGGGTAAACGCGGAGGACGCGGCGCGAAGCGTGTTTAATTCACTTTGACAACCGTATCAACCATACACGGAAAACCGTACAGTCGAAAGACTGCTACGGTTTTTTTGCGTTTTACCGACAGCACATGAGGCAGGCAAGCGCTGCAGAGGATACAGACAGCTGTCAGTCTGCGAGCATATGATGAGAATCATGATTTGTTGAACAATCGAAGAACAATTGTACTGGAAAGTGTATGTTTTTTTTGTCGTGTCTGCCTAATCGTCCGACAAACTCCAACGGTTTTCCGTCTATCTTCTGTGCAAATCGCTAGTGTGGACGTAGTAATGGACGACAGGGAGAGGCTACGCAGGTGAAAGATTGGTGCAACTTCCAGCCGCTTCCATACGTGTGTAGCCTGATTTTCAGGCCGATGCTCTGTCCTTTCGCGCAGAACGTTTTTTTGTCGGAAATTTCTTGGAATAAGGCGTGAGGTTCTGACAAACTTTCTCAATCGTTCCGGTTTAAGATGGGAACATCAAATTGATGAATGGGGTGCCTGACGCATGATGGAGAAATGGAACGTGGTACAATTTCCGGGTTTGAAATCTAGAAAGGCCAGATCCAAAGAACGTACGGAAGGTTGGACTTCCAGACTCAAGAAGCGGCTGGATTCACATAAAGCGGTGCAATGGGTAATGGCGCAAAGATGGATGCTGCTATTGTCGGCTATGGGACTTTTACTGGGGCGCGCCATGATTTTGGACGAGCTTTCTCCTTTTGCCCTTGCTTATTTTGCGGTCATTACATTCCTTCGCCGTGATCTGATGCTGCCTGTTGCTATATCGGTATTGCTGGGCAGTTTGTTGGCTCCCTATCCATCGTTGTTCATGATTGGAGGTGAGCTGATTGTATTTTATCTCTTGTTTCGCGGGCTGCGAGCCTTTGATCGTTTGGAATTATCCTATGCCCCGCTTATGGTTTTCCTGTCTGTGTTCATGGTCAATTTATTTAACGCTGTGATGGCTCCATCGTTCACATGGTATGATCTTGTCATTGTGGGAACGGATGCGGTTCTCAGCTTTATGCTTACACTGGTGTTCACGCAAGCGATTCCATTATTTACGTACCGAAAAAAAACAAGCCAGCTCAAAAATGAGGAAATTTTATGTCTCATTATTTTACTGGCTTCTGTTATGACAGGAGCGGTAGGATGGGCCATTCAATCACTGTCTGTCGATCATGTCCTGTCACGATATTTGGTCTTGGTGTTTGCTTTGGTTGGAGGCGCTTCACTAGGTGCTTCGGTTGGTGTGATTACTGGCTTAATTCTAAGCTTGGCCAATATGTCTGCGATTGTGCAGATGAGCTTGCTTGCCTTTGCAGGCTTGCTGGCAGGGATGTTGCGTGAAGGGCGAAAGGGTGCTGTTGCACTTGGGATGCTGCTGGGCTCTTCCATTTTAACGATCTATCTGGATGGGACCGGAGATGTGCTGACATCAACCTGGGAGAGCTGTGCGGCAGTTTTATTATTTTTAATAACCCCAAAAAGTTTCTTTAAAGCGATTTCTACCTATGTTCCCGGTACACAGGATCACGCCAAGTCCCAGCATGAATACGCGAAAAGGGTTCGTGACCTCACCGCAGAGCGGGTGACGAAATTTTCCCGCGTGTTCAGTCAATTATCCCACAGCTTTCATCAGATATCTGCGAGTGAGGGTGCAAAGCCGGACGGAGAAATTGAGCATTTTATGAACGCCGTAGCGGAAGGCACGTGCGCCTCCTGCTTTAAGTGCGAGCAGTGCTGGGACAGCAAGTTTATGCAAACTCATCAGTATATGACGGAAATGATGAGCGCCATCGAGGATAATCCCGATTTGGAGCCGGAACAGATGCCGCCGCAATGGGGCAAGGCTTGCGCCAAAACGGGCGCTGTACTGCAGGTGATGAAGCAGCAATATAGTCTCTATCAGCATAATATGCAGTGGAAGCGCCAAGTATACGACAGTCGTCAGCTTGTTGCTGACCAGCTATCGGGGGTATCACAAATTATGGAGGATTTGGCGCGGGAAATTCAGCGGGAAGGACAGACCATGCATCGGCAGGAAGAGCAAATACGGGAGGCGCTTGAGCGGCTCGGCTTGTCCATCCAATCAATTGAGATTATTAATCTGGACGCAGGTCAGGTGGAAATCGAGATTGTCCATGCCTATACAAGGGGATTCGATGAATGTCGGAAAATCATTGCTCCACTGCTGTCGGACATATTGGACGAGCATATTGCCGTGATGCTCGAAACGGCGGCAGATCGCCGCCAAGGCTTGGCCACCGTCATGTTTGGCTCTGCCAAGACGTATGAGGTGGCTACAGGAGTAGCAAGCGCTGCCAAGGGAGGAGATTTTTTCTCAGGTGACAGCTATAGCACTATGGAGCTGGGAAACGGGACCTTTGCAGTCTCCTTGAGCGATGGGATGGGGAATGGGGAGCGTGCGCAGCAGGAGAGCAGCGCGGCCCTAAATATTTTGGAGGAATTACTACAATCGGGGATGGATGAGAAATTGGCGATCAAGTCGGTTAACTCTGTCCTGATGCTGCGATCACCCGAGGAAATGTATGCCACCGTTGATATGGCGTTGATTGACCAGTACACGGCCCGAACGACCTTCATGAAGATTGGGTCTACGCCGAGCTTTATTAAAAGGGGGGAGGAGGTCATTCCTGTATCTGCCAGCAATTTGCCAATTGGCATTATACAGGATATTGAGGTGGATTTGGTGTCGCTTCAGCTACAGCCGGGTGATATTCTCATCATGATTACAGACGGTATATACGATTCGCCAGGTTATGCGGTCAATAAGGAAATATGGATGAAGCGCATGATCCAGGAAATTGAAAGCGATGATCCGCAGCAGCTGGCCGATTGCTTGTTAGAACGGGTTATTCGTTACCAGCAAAATCAAATCTATGATGATATGACGGTTGTTGTTAGTAAAATAGATCATTATCGTCCAGAGTGGGCGGCCCTTCATGTACCTGGTATGAGCTGGGCGGAGCGTCCACGGACGGTGAGTTAAACCGACATTGCCCGGGAAATTTCTTTCTCGCTTTTAAAAATCCACATTCTTCGTTTGAATCGTTCCGGAATAGGCAAAGATAGAATCTATCGGGATAGATTAAGAGGAAGCGGAGGTCAAAAAGCGATGAAGCAAATTTTGATCATTACAGATGGATGTTCGAATGTAGGTGTAAGTCCGGTCATAGCGGCTGCTCAGGCTTTACAGGAAGGAATTACAGTGAATGTCGCCGGAGTCATAGATTATGGAACCATAGGCGAGCTTGGCAGTGCGGAGATTCGTGAAATTGCTAAAGCTGGAGGAGGATTCAGCCAAATCGTAGGCACGAAGCAGCTAGCCCAGACCATGCAGATGATGACGCGTAAAACGGTGGTTCAAACGATTCAGCATGCGGTTAATAGAGAGTTAACGCATATTTTGGGTGAGGGTGGCGCCCGGCATATCGGTGAGCTGCCTCCAGCCAAACGGGCTCAGGTGGTGGAGGTGATGGACGAGCTGACAGAGACCAGCGACCTGGAAATTGCTTTACTCATTGATGCCAGTGCGAGCATGAAGCCCAAACTGCCTGCTGTAGAGGACAGCATTCGCGATTTGCTACTTAGTTTGCAGTCCAGGAGTGGACTCAGCCGTATATCTGTATTTCATTTTCCGGGCGGCCGGATGGGTGAAGACACGGTCATGGATATCGGCTGGACCTCTGAGCTCAGCCAGATCAAATCGCTATTTGGACGTCTGCGGATGAAAGGAGCGACGCCGACAGGTCCGGCCATTTTACAAGTGATTGATTATTACCGATATGTTACACTAGAGGAACAGAAGGATATGGAAGAATCCTATGATAAAGGAGAAGGGATGCTCGGTGACTACGTCGTCTGATCCCGTTCTTGCACCCGGAACGGTCATCAAGGGCAAGTGGAAGCGGAGCAGCTATGTCATTCAGCGCCTGCTGGGCCGGGGAGCGAACGGAACTGTATATTTGGTAAAAGAAGCACAGGCCGATCGGCATTTTGCTCTGAAAATGGGAAGAAACACGCTGGATCTGCAATCAGAGATTAATGTGCTGACTACATTGCAGTCTCAGGGGACTAAGGCGGTATTCCAAAAAAATGGGAGTCCTCCCTTTTTGTTTGAAGTAGACGATGTGGTGTTACGCAGTGGAGAGATTCCCTTTTATGTCATGCGATACGTCAAGGGCGATCCGCTACATCGTTTTGTTGTAGCCAAAGGGGCGGAATGGTACGGCGTAGCTGGAACCGGTATCCTCAATCGTTTGGCGGAGCTGCATCAGGCGGGATGGGTGTTTGGCGACCTGAAGCCGCAAAATATTTTGGTCAATGCCTATGGAGAAGCCGAATTAATTGATTATGGCGGAGTATCTCTTGCAGGCAGGAGTGTAAAACAATTTACAGAATGGTATGACAGAGGATTCTGGAATGCTGGCAACCGAAACGCCGATCCCCAGTATGACCTGTTTGCCTTTGCTCTTCTAACGATTCATATATTGGAGGGCGAACTGTTAAAGGCTGCTGCGAGCAGGCTGCCACAGCTACGCAATACGGCAGAATTGACGGTTATCATTCGTCGCAGCCGTGTATTGCGTCCCTACGCCGAATGGCTGATCGGTGCAGTGCGTGGAGAATATTCCGACACTCGTGCAGCGGCCCAATCCTGGTCGCGTCTGGCTTCAGCGCATGTCAGGCAATCGTCGGCCAAACGAGGGAATCCACGCTGGCTGGGATATGCTTTCACGGTATCGCTTTTGCTGCTGGCCGGGGCGCTTTGGGTAGCGTTGCGGTAGCGGCATACTTACATAAGATAACAGATGATCATCATTGTTACGGTCGGGAGAAGAGAGGGTCGATAATGGGAACAACCAAACCGACCGGTGTTGTACAGGAAGTGCTCGCCCTTGCGCGAGATCATTCACTGTGGAGCCCCGGAGACCGCATTGTGGTTGCTGTATCCGGTGGGCCGGATTCGGTGGCCCTTTTGCACATTTTACATGAAATATCCGTTATACATATGCCTTTGCAGCTTATCTGTGCTCACGTCCATCATGGCTTCAGGCCAGAGGAATCGGATGCGGAGGCTGAAGAGGTACGCAGCATAGCCCGAAAGCTGGCAATTCCGTTTGAAATGATTCGGGTTGATGTACCCGTCTATATGAAGGAAAGCGGAAAAGGCCCGCAAGAAGCGGCCCGTGAGCTGCGCTATTCCTTTTTGCATGATACGGCTGCAAAATGGGGAGCGCAGCACATTGCGATGGCCCACCATGGCGACGATCAGGCCGAAACGGTCCTTCTGCATCTGCTGCGCGGCAGCGGTCCGGCAGGCCTGGCGGGTATGCGATTGGCACGAAGGGAAAAAAATGTGCAACTCATTCGCCCGTTGCTGCGTATGTACAAGGCTGACCTGATTGAGTTCTGCAGGTTTTATAGCCTTTCCTATGTGACGGACAGCACTAATCTGACCTCCAAATACCGCCGCAACGCCATCCGCATGGATGTGCTTCCTTTTTTGGGGCAATATAATGAGCAACTGACTCCATCCCTCAATCGACTGGCCGAAACGATGGCTGAAGAAAATGACTTTATGGAGGCATCTACGCTGTCGGTATACGAGGAATTGGTACGCTTGGATAACGGGAGATACATGTTTTCCATTGCTTCCTATCGCAAGCTACCCATTGCTTTACAACGGAGGTTGATTAAACTAATATTAAATTATCTGCCTTCGGACAGTGAAAACTTAGATTTTCGTAAAATTGAGACCGTTCGACTGAGACTTCTTCAGGAACAACCGTCCACGTGGAGTTTGGACTTGGGTGGCGGTGTGGTTGGAGTTCGTGAATATGACCAAGCGGGGTTGTTTGACCGAACGCAAGGACCTATGGGCGAATGGTGTTATGGACTAGACGTATTGCCTATGTCTGGCGAGCTTGAGTTGCCTGAGGCGGGTGGTGTACTTCGGTGGAGAAGAATCTCCCATTCGGATGGACCCTATCCGGCGAATGAGGAGGAAGCATGGTTTGACGCAGATGAATTGAGTTTGCCGTTGACCATACGCTCACGATTACCTGGAGATGCCATGCATGTCATGGGATTAAACGGAAGAAAAAAGGTTAAAGATATTTTCATTGATGGAAAAATTCCTCCTTCACTGCGTTCCGTTATTCCCATCGTCTGTGACCAATCCGGAGCTATTCTCTGGATTCCGGGCGTGCGGCGTTCTGTACATGCCGCAGTGCAAAAGCACACGTCTTCGGTTATATACATGTCATGGCAAAGACGGAAGAGTCCGGGGCACCGATAGTCGCACAGGAACGGCTTTCATAGTATAAACTTAGGAGGTTTACACCGTTGCAGAATGATATTCAGGAAGTATTGATCAGCGAAGAAGAAATTCAGAGTAAAATTAAGGAATTGGGCGCACAGCTCAGCGTAAAATATGAAGGAAAGAATCCATTGGTGATTTGCGTGCTGAAGGGTGCGTTTATCTTTATGGCTGATTTGGTTAAATCCATTACAGTGCCGTTGGAGCTTGATTTCATGGCTGTATCAAGTTACGGAGTGTCCACCAAATCCTCGGGAGTCGTTAAAATCATTAAAGATTTGGACGCATCGGTTGAAGGACGCGACGTTCTGATTGTCGAAGATATTATCGACAGCGGTCTGACGCTGACACATTTGATTGAACTGCTTAAGAACCGTAATGCCAATTCGGTATGTGTCGTAACCTTGTTCGACAAGCCTGCACGCCGGGCCGTTAATCTTGAAGCGGATTATACCGGATTTACGCTTCCAGATGCATTTGTTGTCGGCTATGGTCTGGATTATGCCGAGCACTACCGGAACCTCCCATACATAGGGATTTTGAAGCCGGAAATCTACACCAGCTAATCTCAGCCTCCAGTCCTAGGACTAAATAAGGCCCTTTGTTGAGAAGGACTTATAGGCTATGGTAAAATAACTTAAGTGTCTCGAGAGGAGGTAGGGGATGAATCGGTTCATCCGGAATTCTGGTTTTTATTTGATTCTTTTTTTAGTTGTGGTGGGTATCGTTCAGTTTGTTAGCAACAGTAACGAAGCCTCCGATCTCCCTAGATATGACCAATTACGGCAAGAGGTTAAAGCGAATAACATCTCTAAAGTAACGGTCCAATTTGACGGTTACGCCTATCTTGTAACCGGTGCATATAAGAAGCAGCCGGCTGATGCCAAATCCATTAATTTTTCCGTATATGTTCCGCCAACGGATCAAGCACTGAGTGAACTGGTCAATGCCAGCGAAACGAATAGGTTTGAATACGTACAGAAGAAGATGGAAGGCGAAAGCATCTGGTTGACGTTTTTGACTTCTATTATTCCTTTGGTGATCATGTTCCTGCTGTTCTTCTTCCTGTTTAATCAGGCACAGGGCGGCGGCGGCAAAGTTATGAACTTTGGCAAGAGCAAGGCCCGTCTGTACAACGAAGAGAAGAAGAAGGTTACCTTCGAGGACGTGGCAGGGGCTGACGAAGAGAAGCAGGAGCTTGTCGAAGTCGTTGAATTCCTGAAGGACCCGCGTAAGTTCGCTGCTGTGGGCGCTCGTATTCCAAAGGGTGTCCTATTAGTGGGCCCTCCGGGAACGGGTAAAACACTCTTGGCCAGAGCCGTTGCAGGCGAAGCAGGAGTACCTTTTTTCAGTATTTCGGGTTCTGATTTTGTAGAGATGTTTGTCGGTGTCGGTGCTTCCCGTGTTCGCGATTTGTTTGAAAATGCGAAGAAGAACGCACCATGTATCATTTTCATCGATGAGATTGATGCTGTTGGACGTCAACGTGGCGCCGGATTGGGTGGCGGACACGATGAACGTGAGCAAACGCTCAACCAATTGCTCGTAGAGATGGATGGATTCGGCGCGAACGAAGGTATCATTATCGTAGCGGCTACCAACCGTCCGGATATTCTGGACCCGGCATTGCTTCGTCCGGGACGTTTTGACCGTCAAATTACGGTTGACCGTCCAGACGTTAAAGGCCGCGAAGCTGTATTACATGTACACGCACGCAACAAGCCGTTGACGAAGGATGTTAAATTGGATGTAATCGCGAAACGCACAACAGGTTTTACAGGTGCTGATCTGGAAAATCTGCTGAACGAAGCTGCTTTGCTGGCAGCCCGTCGTAACCGCAGAGATATTTCGATGCGCGAAGTAGATGAAGCTATCGACCGTGTAATCGTAGGTACTGAAAAACGCAGCCGCGTAATCAGTGACCGCGAGAAACGAATTGTTGCTTACCATGAAGCAGGCCATACGATTATCGGCTTCTTCCTGGAAAACGCCGACATGGTTCACAAGGTAACGATCATTCCACGTGGACGTGCAGGCGGGTATGTCATCATGCTTCCGAAGGAAGATCGCATGCTGACGACCAAGCAGGAATTGCTGGACAAAATTACTGGTTTGCTGGGTGGACGTGTATCCGAGGAACTGTTTATCGGTGAAATCGGTACGGGAGCCTACAGTGACTTCCAGCAAGCAACAAGCATCGCACGTAGCATGATTGTGGAATACGGTATGAGTGAGAAGCTCGGCCCAATGCAGTTCGGTACTTCACAAGGTCAGGTTTTCCTTGGACGGGATATTGGTCATGAGCAGAACTACAGTGATCAGATCGCTTATCAGATTGACCAGGAGATGAATCGCTTCATCACTGAATCTTATGAGCGTGCCAAAGAGCTCCTGACCAAGCATTCCAAAGAGGTTCATCTGATCGCTCAAACCCTGCTGCAAGAAGAAACCCTGGAACTTGAACAAATTAAACGTTTGATCGAGACAGGTTCTTTGGACGGCAGCACAAATGAGGGTGAAGGAACACCGGAAAACGGTGAACCTGTGATCGATAACATTGGAGACGTTCGTGTACGTATTCAAGGCAAGGATGACGAGCCTAAGAATACGACGGATCAACCGAATGATATCCCTAACCTGCAGAAGCCGGAGGATGATAACAATTCGGGCAACTCCGGTGGTACTCCACCGACAACAACCTGATCTTCAGGTTGGATAGTTGAATAAGTGTATATATAAGCTCCGGGGAACCAGTAACTTTTGGTTTTCCGGAGCTTTTTAAAATGTGGCAGAAGATTGCTGACGTGATTTGACAGACAGAGGAACGTTGTGTACATTTATTGTTAAATAAACGGCTGTCGTGTTCTTAGCATATACATGCCAGCAGCCGCTGCAATTGACTTTCTATCCTTTAGAACTTATACCGTGAGCGCATACTGTACAATCTATGGTGTGCGCTATTCTCTGTGAAATCAGGTGAAGGCATGATTCCAAGATATCTAGTTGATTTTGATGTAGCGGAATTGACTAAATTGGAAGCCGACGTGTTAATTATCGGCTCGGGCATTGCAGGTTTATATACGGCGATTAAGGCCGCGGAGAATCGGAACGTGTTGCTGATCACTAAGAAGGCTTTGATGGAGAGCAACACACGTTATGCGCAAGGCGGCATCGCCGCTGTCACATCGGACGAGGATACACCTGCTTCTCATATGCAGGATACCTTGATTGCTGGTGCAGGTTTGTGTGAACCGGAGGCAGTCAGGGCGCTTGTTCATGAAGGTCCGAATGGTATACAGGAGTTAATACGTTTGGGGACGGCCTTTGACCGGGAGAATGGCGAACTTGCACTGACACAGGAAGGTGCACATAGTCATCGGCGTATCCTGCATGCGAACGGAGATGCTACCGGTTATGAAGTGGTTCGTGCGCTATCAGAGCAGGTTGCTGCTCATCCCGCTATCGAAGTGTGGGAAGATTGTATGGTCATCGACCTGTTGACTGAACATGGCGAATGTATTGGGGCTCTCGTTCAAAGGCCTGATGGCGAAAGATTGTACGTAACTGCCAACGCAACGATTTTATGCTCAGGCGGAAGCGGGCAATTATTCCGCTATACCACCAACCCGGATATCGCAACCGGTGATGGTATCGCTATGGCGTATCGTGCGGGAGCGGCTGTGCGGGATATGGAGTTCGTACAGTTTCATCCAACGGCGTTGTGTTATCCGGGTGCTCCGAGGTTTCTAATTTCTGAAGCCGTACGGGGGGAAGGGGCCGTGCTACGCAATATTCATGGAGAGCGGTTCATGGAGCAGTATGATTCCCGGCAAGAGCTTGCACCCAGAGATATCGTAGCCCGTGCTATCGTACATGAAATGGAACGTACCCAGGCTACATTTGTATACCTGGATATTACACATGAGCCGCCTGAGCGGGTGAAGCAGCGTTTTCCTACGATTTATCGGACATGTCTGTCCTTCGGTTTGGATATGACCACAGACTGGATTCCGATTGCACCTGCCGCGCATTATATGATGGGTGGCGTTCAGACCAACTTGTATGGGGAAAGCTCCATTGCTCGTTTGTTCGCCTGCGGAGAGGTTTCTTCCACAGGTGTTCACGGAGCTAATCGTCTGGCGAGTAATTCGCTATCTGAAGCTATCGTATTCGGCAGCAGGATTATTGAGCGGCTGCATTCATTGCCGCCGCTGGCTGGTCATACGTTATTAGCTTACAGCGATAACCGTGCAGAGCTCCTGGCTCCATCTGTTGTGGAGGAGCGGCACAAGCTGCAAGAAACAATGGTTCGTTATGCTGGAGTTCGTCGGCATGGGGAAGGGCTGCAAGCAGCGTTAGATGAGCTGTACGGCCAAATGTCTATATTTAAGGCTGTGATCACTAGCCGGGAAGAGATCGAATTTGCCAATTTGCTCACCTGTGCTTTGTTGGTTACAGACGGTGCGTTGCTACGCGAGGAGAGCCGGGGAGCGCATTATCGCGAGGATTTTCCTAAGACAAATGATAGCGTATGGCACAAGCATGTTCAGCAGCGACGTGAGCAAGGCATAACGGAGGAGTGTGTTCATGACAACTAACAGCGAGCATTATGGAGAGTTTAGTGGATATCAGGAAGAACTGTTGGCACAGATTCGCAGCTGGCTGCGGGAGGATACCGGTTCTGGCGATGTAACCACGCGCTGGACGATTGAGCAGGGTCACCAGTCGAAGGCTGTGATTCATGCCAAGGAGCCTGGCATTGTTGCGGGTTTACCTGTGGCTGCGCTTGTATTTCAGGTAGTCGATCCTTCCTTGTCATTCACTCCACTGGTGACTGATGGGCAGGCGATCGAAAAAGGAAGCATTCTGGCTGAAGTGAACGGAAGTACCCATGCGATTTTGATCGGAGAGCGACTGGCACTCAATTTGCTTCAACGGATGTCCGGTATTGCAACGCGGACTCAATCCTTTGCAGATCAATTGCAAGGGCTCTCCACCCGTTTGGTGGACACGCGTAAAACAACACCGGGACATCGACTGCTGGAGAAATACGCTGTTCGTGTGGGTGGCGGCTCCAATCATCGCTTTGGTCTCTACGATGCTGTTATGATTAAGGATAATCATATTAAGGGTGCGGGCGGGGTTGCACAGGCCGTAAGTCGAGCGCGTGCTCATATACCGCACACCATGACTATTGAAGTAGAGACGGAGAACATGAGGCAGGTTCAGGAAGCTCTGGATGCCGGGGCGGATATTATTATGCTGGATAACATGTCTGTTCAAGATATGAAGGAAGCAGTTTGTTTCATTCGTGAACGGGCTCCACATGTCAAAACAGAAGCCTCAGGCAATGTATCGCTGGATACCGTACGTGCGATGGCTGAGAGCGGCGTAGATGTGATTTCTGTAGGCAGGCTGACATACTCCTTTCATAACCTGGATATCAGCCTTGACCTTAACGCAAAGAAAGTTAGGTGACACCCTTTGATTCTTGTAGTGGATGTAGGTAATACCAATATTGTTCTGGGGATGTACGAGGGGACCGAACTGCTGCATCATTATCGGATCAGTACCTCCAGACAGGCAACCGCAGATGAATACGGCGTACTTATACATAATCTTTTTGGTATGGGTGGCGTATTAAAGGATGATATTCAAGGGGTTATTATTTCCTCTGTTGTTCCGCCGTTGGTTCGTGTATTGGAGGACATGTGCGATAAATACATAGGCAGAACGCCGTTAATCGTCGGACCGGGCATCAAAACCGGTCTTAACCTGCGTTATGAAAATCCACGTGAAGTAGGGGCAGACCGGATCGTGAATGCAGTTGCTGCGGTCGAGCGGTTCGGCGGGCCGCTGGTTGTGGTGGATTTTGGAACAGCAACGACGTTTGACTGTATTGATGATAAGGGAAACTACTTGGGCGGAGTGATTGTGCCTGGCATCGGAATTTCGACGGAGGCATTGTATCAACGAGCTTCCAAGCTGCCCCGTATCGAGCTGGAGAAACCCAAAAAAGTTATTGGTCGTAATACCGTTCATGCCATGCAGGCCGGGATTATTTTCGGCTATGCGGGGCAAGTGGATGGCATTGTGAGACGCATTAAGGAAGAAATGCAGGCGGAGCCTACGGTTATTGCTACCGGAGGTCTTGCTGAGCTCATCGCATCCGAGACACAGAGCATTCAGAAGGTGCTGCCGATGTTGACGCTCGAAGGCTTGCGCATCATTTACCAACGTAACGCTGAATAAAAAAGTGGATATAAGCTGCCGCTGAGGCCAGCCGATGATTTTATCGGTTTGGATTAGCGGCGTTTTTCGTCTATACTGAAATATGTTACGTTTTTGAACGATTCGCGTGATCTGTCAATGCAGGTTGTTTATATAGCAGGAAATCATGCTTTAATTTAGCGCAAACACGAACAAAAATAAGCAGCATAGCTGCCTTGGAGCATAGGGAGGATATCAATATGGAAAAGAAACAGGATCGGCTTATTCGCGGAACAGCCATGGATGGAAGGGTTAGAGCTTTTGCTGTTCGCACAACACAGTTGGTAGAGGAATTGCGGAGAAGACATGATACCTATCCTACCGCTACCGCTGCTTTGGGACGTACACTCACAGCGGGTGCCATTATGGGTTCTATGCTAAAAGGCAACGAGCGACTGACCATCCAGGTTAAAGGTGACGGACCGATTGGGCAAATCGTCGTGGATGCCAATGCTGCAGGTGAGGTACGCGGCTATGTTGCCGAACCGCATGTACATTTGCCAAGCAACAGCATGGGTAAGCTGGATGTAGCAGGTGCCGTAGGTACAGAAGGCTTTATTCATATTATTAAGGATCTGGGGTTAAAAGAACCTTATCGCGGTAGTACTCCGATTATTTCGGGTGAACTGGGTGAGGACTTTACCTATTATTTTGCCAAGTCGGAGCAAACACCGTCCGCAGTGGGTTTAGGCGTATTGGTGGATACCGATAACTCCGTTATTGTGGCAGGCGGATTCATTATTCAGTTGCTACCTGGCCTGAATGATGACGAGATCACGGCCATTGAAAATGCGGTTGGCTCACTTCCACCAGTTACAGCTCTGCTGGATCAAGGTCTGGAGCTTGATGAAATGCTGCGCTGGATGCTGCCGGACGTTCGGGTTCTCGACGAGACGGATATTCATTTTCAATGTGAATGCTCACGGGAGCGTGTGGAAAAAACATTGATCAGCTTGGGAGAAAGCGAGTTGACACAATTAATTGAGGAAGAGGGACAGGCCGAAGTTGTGTGCCACTTCTGTAATGAGGCTTATCAGTTTAATAAGGATGATTTGCAAAATCTGTTGAATCAGGCCAAAGCCTAACCGGATAGGCGGTGCGAGCGATGACTACACGGGAGAAAGGATTATGGGCAGCCGTCATTATCCTGACCGTTAGCGTCACCGCCATGGGTGGTCTGATCATGCTTCGGGGGCTGGCAAAGCCGGGTGATATAAACAAGGATGACGGCGATCATACTGTGGCGGAGATCGGTCAGGAAGGCATATCGGAGGAACAATGGGTTGCAGAGCTGAAGAAGCGATACGGAGCCAATACGCTGTTGCAAATGTTGAATCGTAAAGCCGTGCAAGCTGAAACCAAGCGTCTCGGCATTAAAGTCACCCAAGATGATCTACAGCAGGTGCTGGAGCAGGACAGTAGAGGGTATGCTTCGGCTCAAGCCTATTTTGAGGAAATGCAGCAGCAGCTTGGTCTAGGTCCGGTTGATTTGCGGAATGAAGCGGAATATCAGATTGGTTTGGAGAAAATAGCTACACAGGGAATTCAAATTAAGGAAGCGGAAATTGACGAGTATTGGAAGCAGCATCCCGAGGAGTTTGCTGCTGGTAAGCAGATCAAACTGGCAGCCCTTTATGTACCTAAGGTCGAGGAAGCAGAGGCGTTGCTTGAACGGGTCAAACAAGGAGCAAGGTTTGATGCGCTGGTTCAAGAATTTTCAGGTCAGCCTTTTGGGAAGAATACCAGTGGACAGCTAGGATGGGTGGATGAGTATGATCCTTTTCAACCGGAAGCGATTATGAAGGCGGCGAGGGAACTAAGCTCTGGGGATGTTGCTGGTCCCATCTCTGTTAACGAGGGTTATGCCGTCATCTATGTACAGGATATTCGCCTGAAGGCTTCTCCGGAAAAACAACAGATTCGGCAGCAAATCCGTCGATCTCTTGCACTTGCCCAAGCGGCTCCTTTGGAAGAAGTCGAGAAAAGTTTGCGTGATAAGTATGGAGCGCGTATATTATCCGAGAAGAATATGCCTTCCGCTTCTCTATGAGCATGGCAAAAAGCTTTGGGATTGAGGAAGCACGGTGCTGAAGACGAGGGACGGCAGCATCGTGTTTTTAGCGCTTGTATTGACATTGGAATTGAAGATTGTTATGATTAGCGTATAAAACCAACTATTTTTATCGGAAATCAAATAAGTGGCTTAAGCAAGAATGATCTACCAGGAATGATTTACAATGTGATTTCGTAATTTTTAATATACATCACAGTCAGGGAGGAACTTATTATGGCTAAAGTCGTTAATAACATTACCGAACTTATTGGGGGAACTCCCCTGGTTCGCCTGAATCGGATCGTACCGGAAGATAGTGCTGAAATTTATTTGAAGCTGGAATATCAGAACCCTGGCTCCAGTGTAAAGGACCGTATCGCAATTAGCATGGTTGAGGAAGCTGAACGTGAAGGGCTGCTTAAACCAGGCGGTACAATTATTGAAGCGACTAGCGGTAATACAGGAATCGGTTTGGCTATGGTTGCTGCTGCGAAGGGCTACAAGGCGGTAATCGTTATGCCAGAAACGATGAGTATAGAACGCCGTAACCTGCTGCGTGCTTACGGAGCCGATCTGGTGTTGACACCTGGATCGGAAGGTATGAACGGTTCCGTCAAGAAAATGGAAGAGCTGCTGAGTGAAAATCCGGATTATTTTGCTGCAGAGCAATTCAAAAATAAAGCTAACGTCAAAATTCACCGTGAAACGACGGGTCCTGAGATTGTGGAAGCAATTCGCTCCATCGGCGGAACGCTGGATGCTTTTGTAGCAGGCATAGGTACGGGCGGAACCATCTCTGGTGCCGGAGAAGTGCTTAAGGAAGAATTCCCGGAAATTAAAATTGTCGCTGTAGAGCCGGCTTCTTCTCCACTGTTAGCTGGCGGCAAGCCAGGGCCTCACAAAATTCAGGGACTGGGCGCCAACTTTATTCCTGAAATTTTGAACCGTGACATCTACGATGAAATTATTCATGTAGAAAACGATGAAGCTTTCGAGGTAGCGCGTAAAGTAGCCAAGGAAGAAGGCATTTTGTCGGGTATTTCCTCCGGTGCAGCTGTTCACGCGGCTTTGAAGCTGGCTAAACAATTGGGCAAGGGCAAACGAATTGTGGTCATTATTCCAAGTAATGGTGAACGTTACCTGAGTACACCACTATACAATTTTGAGCTGTAATTACGCTGCAATTGTGTATACTATATGTAAGGAATCCCTCATTTCCCTGTTGCCAGGGGGGTGGGGGTTTGTTTTTAAGGAGAGAATACAGAATTTTCACAAAGGAATGGAAGGGGAAGCGCACACGGATGAAATCGACAGCTAGAGTGACGGCCGCGCAGTGGCAGATTTGGCAGGAAGAAGGCTGGAGTATACTTCCTTATATTGCTGAGTATCAGTTGCCCGTGGGCGGTTTGCCGTTATCATGGCGCAAGGCATGGGAGGATTCATCGCCATATGCCTTTTTGCTGGAGAGTGGTAAGGGCGGGAGATATACCTATCTGGGCCTAAATCCGGTTGCCATATTGGAAGGCAAGGGAGAACATGCAGTTTGGACGGATCTGCAAAATGGGGAGCTTGGTGATATATATGGTCAACCTCTGACTGTTATGAACGACTGGATAGCCCCCTACCGCGCGCCTCATATACCTGGCCTGCCTTTTTTCACTGGAGGGGTTGCGGGTTATCTGGGCTACGATGTGGCTCGCTCGCTGGAGCGCTTGCCTATTCAGGCTGCGGATGATACAGACATCCCTGATTATGTGTGGATGAGAGTGAATGAGCTATGGATTTATGATCATGAAAAATCGTGCGTATATTGTGCTGTTCACTTGCCCACTCCTGTCCATGCTGAAGCTGATAGCAAGAGTGATTTTGCTGGTCATATTGCGCTGGCTGAGCCAAATAACATACTTTGCGAGTATTATGCGGAAGCTGTTCGCCGAGCAGAACGGATGTTGACTCAGTGGGAGAAAATCATGGATGCCGGAGAGGCTGATCCAGCGTACTCTCGTCGTTGTACAAGGCTTGCCGAAGCGGAGCTGTCAGCTGTTCATCATGAATCTGAAGGTTGGGAAGCCGCATTCAACCAAACCGATTTTGAACATGCCGTGAAACGTGTACAGGAATATATCGCACAGGGTGACGTATTTCAGGTTAACCTGTCGATTCGCCAGCAACGTACGCTTGCATCCCGCCCTGAAGATATATATGAATGGCTGCGTTTGTTGAATCCTTCTCCTTATATGGGGATGCTGCGTATGCCGGATTTACAGATCGTCAGTGGCTCACCGGAGCTGCTGGTGAAGCTGGAGAATGGACGTGTCAGCGCACGACCTATTGCAGGTACGAGAAGAAGGGGGCTGACACCGGATGAGGATGCCGCTATGGCTGCCGAATTGTTGTCGAGTGAAAAAGAACGTGCGGAGCACATTATGCTCGTCGATTTGGAACGTAACGATATCGGACGGATTGCCGAATATGGCTCGGTACATGTACCTGAGCTACTGACTGTCGAATATTATTCGCATGTGATGCACCTGGTTTCTCAGGTTGAGGGAAAATTAGCTCCCGGTCGTACGGCTATAGACGTGATTGCCGCTACCTTCCCAGGCGGGACCATTACCGGAGCACCCAAGGTGCGCACGATGGAAATCATTGAAGAATTGGAACCTGTCCGGCGAGGTCCTTATACCGGGTCGCTTGGATGGATTGACTATAACGGCAATATGGAATTAAATATTATAATAAGAACACTGGCTGTCAAAGGCAGCACTGCCTATTTACAGACAGGTGCGGGTATCGTTATTGATTCAGACCCGTACAGGGAATATCGGGAATGTCGGAACAAGGCCAGAGCTGTCATGAAGGCGGTACAATGTGGTGAAGAAGAAGCTGCTTTGAGCAGGAGCGGTATCCTAGGAGGGTGAGTCGTATGATTTTGGTGATTGATAATTATGATTCGTTTACGTACAATCTTGTTCAATATTTGGGTGAACTTGGCGAAGAAGTAACCGTAAAGCGGAATGATGAGATTGATGTGAAAGGTATAGAAGAGCTGGCACCAGAGCATATTTTGATCTCGCCGGGTCCATGCACGCCGAACGAGGCGGGAATATCATTGGATGTGATTCGTCATTTTAAAGGTCGTATCCCGATTTTCGGCGTATGCCTCGGCCACCAGGCCATCGGACAGGCTTTTGGCGGTAAGGTTATCCGGGCTGAACGGCTCATGCACGGTAAAACATCACCGATTCTCCATCACAATAATTCGGTATTCGAAGGCTTGCCATCCCCGTTCACCGCGACCCGGTATCATTCGCTGCTGGTGGAGCGCGAGAGCCTGCCTGAATGTCTGGAGATTACCGCTGAAACCGCAGAAGGTGAAATTATGGGTTTGCGGCATAAAGAATTCGCCGTAGAAGGAGTCCAATTCCATCCCGAATCCATTATTACCGACTACGGGCATCAATTGTTGCGCAATTTCCTAAAACGTAAGGTAGGCGTCTGATTTATGAAATATATCGGAGTCAACGGCGTCCTCACGGAAGCCGCAAAGGCCGTGATTCACGTAAGTGATCACGGCTTTTTATACGGCATGGGCTTGTTTGAAACGTTTCGAACTTATAAGGGTGTTCCATTTTTACTGGATCGGCACCTGCATAGACTGGCGGAAGGTTGCCGAATGCTGGGTATTCCTTTTCAACCGGATGAGGAGCAACTTACTAGCCAAATTCAAAGTCTGATGGCGGAAAATGGGCTGGACGAAGCCTATATCCGCTATACCGTATCAGCGGGTGAAGAGGTGCTAGGCTTGCCAGCGGGTGATTACACGCGGCCCAACCATATTTTGTTCGCCAAGCCGCTTCCCTCTGCAAATATGCGAGCCGGGGAATCGAATTCCCTATCGGCGCTTCAACTGCTGCGAACCCCGAGAAACACGCCAGAGGGTGAGATTCGTTTAAAATCACTCCATTATATGAACAATATTCTTGCAAAACGTGAGCTTCAGCAGTACGCCGCTGCCGTTCAGTATAAGGCCGAAGGCATGATGCTTACGGCCAATGGTTTTCTGGCAGAGGGAATGGTCAGCAACCTGTTTTTTGTGCGACATGGCACGTTGTACACGCCGGACCTGTCTACAGGTATTCTGCCAGGCATTACACGTGAGTTCATTTTGGAGATGGCGCAAATGCGAGGCATTCCCTGTGAGCAGGGTTTGTACCGTTGGGACGAGTTGCAGCAGGCTGATGAAATTTTTATGACCAACTCCATACAGGAAATTCGGCCTGTTCATCTGCTGCTGGAGCCGGATGGATCGATGCATCACGTATCGGATTCCTTGGCTCAGACCGGGTCCATAACAGCCTTGCTGTTGCACGACTATAGACAGAAAGCAGGGATCGAGTGAACATACCAACTTTTTATCAACGCAGCTATCGAATGGGGGATGCTGAGCTTACACTCGGACAAGCCACACAGATCATGGGTATACTGAATGTGACTCCGGATTCATTTTCCGATGGGGGAATGCATGATAGTCTGGAGCTGGCTGTTTTACATGCTTTGAAGCTGGTGGAGGATGGGGCCGACGTGATTGACATTGGCGGAGAATCTACACGCCCGGGCCATGAACCGGTAGGAGTGGAAGAGGAGCTGGCTCGGGTCATTCCGGTCATCCAGGCGATCCATCGTATCGCACCGCACATTCCGTTATCGGTGGATACTTACAAAGCCGAGGTCGCCCAGCAGGCACTTGAAGCAGGGGCCCATATCATTAATGATGTGTGGGGGTTTAAGGCAGACCCCGACATGGCGCGTGTTGCTGCAGAGTTCGATTGTCCAGTCATTTTGATGCATAATCGTCATGATCGCAACTATACCGATTTGGTACCCGATATGCTGGCTGATTTAAAAGAAAGCATCAGCTTTGCACTGGATGCAGGTGTACGCGAGGAACAGATCATCTTAGACCCGGGCATCGGTTTTGCCAAGGATTACGATGAAAACATTCATGCCATGACTTCTCTTGATACATTGAGTCAGCTAGGCTTTCCGCTGTTATTGGCTACGTCGCGCAAAAGATTTATCCGTACAGCACTCGATTTGCCTGTGGATGATGTGGTGGAGGGTACAGCGGCTACGGTTGCCTTTGGCATTGCCCAAGGGTGCCAGATTGTGCGTATACACGATGTGGCGCAAATCAAGCGCACGGTACGTATGTGTGATGCGATGGTGTACGGGTCTAAAAATGCACTGAGTTATGGTGGGTAAAGCCCGCTTCATGAATGATTTGATCCTACGATCGCTGTTGCAACGGGATTCTTTGAATTGGTAAAACATATGACTGTAAGAATCCCGTTGCAAAGGCGAGCGCTACGCTTCTCCGGATTCAAATCCTTCATTCCGCTACAACGCACCATAAAGTCACTGTATTTTTAGAGAGGAATTTATGTAAGATAAACGAAAAAAAATAGTAGAACGAGAACGAAGTGGACGGAATGGTGCTGTACAAGCGAAGCGGTCGCCTTTGTGCCCGGATTTCAACCATTTTAGCCTAATACAAGGAAATCTGGGCACAACAGCGATGGGAAGTACCATCCGACCGCGTAGTGGCGCCGTGTGTACACCTTTAGTTGAGTTGAGCTTATTTAGAAAGAGTCAAATATAAACAGAGGGGGCTATCCACGATGGATAAAATGGTTTTGCATCGTATGGAGTATTACGGATATCACGGCGTGTTTCCCGAGGAACGCAAGCTGGGACAGATTTTCTACATTGATTTGGAATTGGAGCTTGATCTGCGTGAGGCGGGCGAGCAGGACGCATTGGACAAAACGGTAAATTACGCTGAGGTGCATTACACCGTTAAAGATATTGTAGAAAAGGAATCTTACCAATTGATTGAAGCTTTAGGCGAACGTATTGCATCTTCTCTACTGGACACTTATACTAGTGTAAATGCACTGACTGTTAAAGTCACAAAGCCGCATCCGCCGTTTGATATTCATTTTGAGGGCGTGACGGTTGAGCTTTATCGCGCAAGAAAGTAGGAACGTACATGAACGCACATTCGACCTCTGAGGCATCAGAGGCTTATATTGCTTTAGGGGCTAATTTGGGGGAGCGTGAGCATACCCTGTATGAAGCCATCACGGCGCTGGACGAACATCCCGGTATACGGGTGTTGCGTTGCTCCAGCCTGTACGAGACAGAACCTGTCGGGTATCTGGATCAGCCTTCTTTTTTGAATATGACGACAGTCGTATCTACAACACTTGCTCCCGGGGAGCTTCTGGCTTTTATGCTGGAGGTGGAAAGTCGTCTGGGTAGAGTAAGGCATATTCCTAACGGTCCGCGTACGATTGATCTGGACTTGTTATGGATGGAAGCCGCGCAGCTGGTTACACCGGATTTGGAGCTTCCCCATCCCCGCATGTTGGAGCGTGCTTTTGTGCTTGTGCCATTGGCTGACATCGTTCCGAACCAAGATCCATCCGGTCTGTACAGTATCGTGCATACTGCATTGAATTCATTGGATGGAAAGGATGGCATACAATTTTGGAAAACATGCAGCTGGCGCAACGACTCCGAGCCTTCCGAAAGCTTAAAGGAATGACGCAGCAGGAATTGGCTAAGCGAACCGGCATATCCTTGGCCGTATTGGGTGCTGTGGAGCGAGGTAATCGCACAGTAGAGCCTGACATGTTGAGCATTATTGCCCAAGCGCTAGAAATTGAAGTCCGGGAACTGACGGAATGACGATAAGTGTACGATATATATAGAAGGCATAAAGGAGTGAACAGATATGTTGAAAATCGGCGGTATCGAAATGAAAAACCAAGTCGTACTGGCTCCGATGGCGGGCGTGTGCAACCCTGCCTTTCGCCTGATTGCCAAGGAATTCGGTACAGGTCTGGTATGTGCGGAAATGGTTAGTGATAAGGCGATTATTCACGGGAATAAACGTACGCGCGAGATGCTGTTTGTGGATGAGCGTGAGAAGCCGCTTAGCCTGCAAATTTTCGGGGGAGATCGTGAGTCCTTGGTGGAGGCGGCGAAGGTCGTAGATCAGGAGACGAACGCGGATATTATTGACATTAATATGGGCTGCCCCGTTCCCAAGGTGACCAAATGTGATGCAGGTGCTCGTTGGCTACTCGATCCAAATAAGATTTATGAAATGGTGTCTGCTGTAGTGGAATCCGTAAGCAAGCCGGTGACGGTGAAAATGCGCATCGGTTGGGATAGCGAGCATATTTATGCCGTAGACAACGCCCGCGCCGTAGAACGGGCTGGAGGTCAGGCCGTCAGCGTGCATGGCCGCACGCGGGAGCAGTTGTATACAGGGCATGCGAACTGGGACATTATAAAAGAGGTTAAAGAAGCAGTTTCAATCCCTGTAATTGGGAATGGTGATGTGGCATCACCGGAAGATGCCCGCCGCATGCTGGATCTGACCAATTGTGATGGTGTTATGATTGGACGCGGCGCTCTGGGTAACCCGTGGATGCTGTACCGTACGATTGAATATTTGCAAACAGGTAAGCTTTTGCCTGATCCATCACCGGAAGAAAAAATCCGTATTGCTATTCTGCACATGGATCGTCTGGTGGCACTGAAAGGTGAAGCAGTGGCCGTCCGCGAAATGCGCAAGCATCTGGCGTGGTACCTTAAAGGACTAAAAGGCTCTGCGCGCATTAAGGATGTCATTATGGAAGAAACCAAACGTGATGATATGGTGCGTATTTTGGATCAATTTGTATCTCAATTGCACATGGTAGAAAACGATGAACCTTCTGCAAGCGTTGCTTCTCCTGCTGCTGTTGCGCAATAATGAAGTCGTTTCTCCCTTTGTGCACGATTGACTTTTCCAATTGCTTGCCCTATAATCGTTCAGTATAAAATCTTGATGTATGCTACTAATCGTGTGCAGCTTTTAAGACAACAGCAGGAAATGTTCTCATTCCCTCAGAGTGGCATATGATGTTTTGAAAGCGTGCATTCCGATGCACTTTTAAACTTTTCCCATGACAGGAGAATCGGTTAAGATGAGCGATAAAGAAGTCATTTTGACACAGGAAGGCCTTAGAAAGCTCGAAGATGAGCTTGAGAACTTAAAGTCCGTCAAACGCCGCGAAGTGGCGGAACGGATTAAGGTAGCCATCGGATACGGGGATATCAGTGAGAACTCCGAGTATGAGGATGCAAAGAACGAGCAGGCTTTTATTGAAGGCCGTATTATTACACTGGAAAAAATGCTACGCAATGCCCGCATTATCAATAGCGATGAAATTGACACCGAAGTTGTGGGAGTAGGCGCAACTGTAACCGTTGAAGATTTGGAATTTGGAGATATAACAGAATATGCGATCGTCGGTTCCGCTGAATCCGATCCGCTTCAGAACAAAATTTCCAATGAAAGTCCGGTTGGCAAGGCAATTCTTGGCAAGAAAAAAGGAACTGTTGTGGATGTAACCGTTCCAGCAGGTGTTATTCAATATAAAATTGTGGATATCAAGAAATAAGAAACGGACCTTGGAATTAAATTCAAAAGCTTCCACAAGGAAGCTTTTTTTCCTACACCCGGGCGGTCCCCGGCCCGTTTACTCATAATGAAGGAGCTGATTTAGCACCATGTCGGATGAAACTACGAATCAGGAATCACAGGAAAATCGCGAGGAATTAAGTGAATTGTTGCAAATTCGCCGCGCCAAATTGGACGAGCTTCGCTCATTGGGCATTGATCCCTTTGGACGTAAATACATACGCACGGCTGAAGCGGGCGTACTGCTAAGCAAGTATGACAGTCTGACCAAGGAAGAGCTGGAAGAAAAGAATCTTGAAGTTAGCATTGCAGGCCGTATCATGGCTAAACGGGTGATGGGTAAAGCCAGCTTTGCTCATATACAGGATCTTAGCGGACGTATTCAAATTTATGTTCGTCAAGACAGCGTACCGGAAGAACAGTATAAAGCATTCAGTATTTTGGATCTGGGCGATATTGTCGGTATTAAGGGTGTACTGTTTAAAACCAAAACGGGAGAAACTACGATCAAGGCGCTGGATATTGTGGTCTTGTCCAAGTCCCTGTATCCATTACCGGAAAAATATCATGGTCTGAAGGATGTTGAGCTGCGCTACCGTCAGCGTTATGTTGATCTGGTTATGAACCCGGAAGTCCAAAAAACATTTATTACGCGTTCCCGCATTATTCAATCCATGCGCCGTTATTTGGACTCGCTCGGTTATTTGGAAGTTGAGACTCCCACGTTACACTCCATTGCCGGCGGGGCGGCGGCGAAGCCGTTTATTACGCACCATAATGCATTGGACATGCAGCTTTATATGCGTATTGCCATTGAGCTTCATCTCAAACGACTGATTGTCGGCGGCATGGAGAAAGTATACGAGATCGGACGCGTATATCGTAATGAAGGTGTTTCCACACGCCACAACCCTGAGTTTACAATGATTGAGCTGTATGAAGCGTATGCCGACTACAAGGATATCATGCAATTAACGGAAAACATGGTCGCTCATATTGCGCAGGAAGTGCTTGGCACACAACGCATTCAGTATCAAGGTCATGAAGTGGATTTGACACCGCAATGGCGCAGAGTGTCGATGGTGGATGCTGTTAAAGAAGTAACAGGCGTGGATTTTGGAGCACACCTGAGTAATGAAGAAGCTCATCGCCTTGCGAAGGAGCATAACGTAAAGGTAGAGCCGCATATGACCTTTGGCCATATCCTGAACGCTTTCTTTGAAGAATTCGTAGAAGAGACGCTCATTCAGCCGACCTTTATTACAGGTCATCCGGTTGAAATCTCGCCGCTGGCGAAGAGAAATGAGCAAGATCCGCGCTTTACGGATCGTTTTGAGCTGTTCGTGGTAGCTCGTGAGCATGCAAATGCATTCACCGAGCTGAATGACCCGATTGACCAACGCCAGCGTTTTGAAGCACAATTGCTGGAACGTGAGCATGGCAATGACGAGGCTCATGAAATGGATGACGATTTTATCCGTGCATTGGAATATGGTATGCCGCCAACAGGCGGGCTGGGTATCGGCATCGACCGTTTGGTTATGTTGCTGACAGATGCGCCGTCCATTCGCGATGTGCTGCTTTTCCCGCATATGCGTAACGTACAGTAGAATAACATAACATTATGAATATAGAGGATCAGCCGGGCTTCTTTCCCGTGTCTTGTTCCTCTTTTTCATAAGAATGGATGGAGAGAGTATTTCTAATGAAACGCAGCGTCAAGCTTGCCCGGTTTGCATCGCCTCCTTTTATATTGGTCATCGGATATTTGCTGATTATTGCATTAGGCACTTTGCTGCTGATGCTTCCTATTTCCAATCATAGTGGACATGTTCCCCATTGGATTGATTCGCTGTTTATGTCTGTTTCGGCTGCTTGTGTTACCGGATTGGTCGTGGTGGACGTCAATTCAACCTATACGATGTTTGGAGAAACCGTCATTATGATGCTGATGCAGCTGGGCGGGCTGGGTTTTATGACCTTGGCGACCTTGTTTGCATTGTTGCTGGGGCGACGATTGTCGTTGAAGGATCGGCTGCTGCTGAAGGAAGCGATTAATGCCGACAGCATGGAGGGAATTGTGCGCATTATTCGCAAGGTGCTGATCTTCTCTTTTACCATTGAGGCGATAGCTGCCGTAGTCATGGCTTTGCGGTGGATGAGGGAGATGCCTGTCGGACAAGCGATATACTATGGAATATTCCACTCGGTATCTCTTTTTAATAATGGAGGATTTGACCTGTTTGGGAGAAGTTTCCAACAGTATGCCGGAGATTTTGTATTTAATATAATTGCATCTGTGCTTGTCATTTCAGGGGGATTGGGTTTTATTGTACTGAGTGATCTGTTTGATTTTCGCCGCACCCGGAGACTGAGCCTTCATTCCAAAATGGTGTTAAGTGTGTCGGGTGCGCTTATAGTGATCGGAGCGTTGGTTATATTCATTTTTGAGTTTACTAATGCACGTACCCTGGGTTCATTGAATTGGGAGGGGAAATTGTACGCTTCTGTCTTTCAATCTGTATCTACACGATCCTCAGGAACAAGCACAGTAGATATCAGCGGCTTGAGACAGGCCAGTCAGTTCTTTATCATGCTGCTGATGATTATCGGAGCTTCACCGGGCTCTACCGGGGGCGGAATCAAAACAACCACATTCCTGCTGATGATTGGTGCATTGTTGGCCGTCATGCGAGGTCAGAAGGAAATTGTGTTCTTCCGCCATAGGGTTCCCAACGATATCATGATGCGGGCGCTGACCATTATTATTCTGGCACTTTTTATATACTCGATTGTTGTTATGCTGCTCTTAATGACAGAGGATGCACCTTTTCTCTCCCTCGCATTTGAGGCAGCTTCCGCCATCGGAACGGTAGGATTGTCCGTAGGAGTAACGCCGGGACTGTCTGACGCAGGCAAGCTGATCATTTGTGTGACCATGTTTATTGGCCGAATTGGTCCTCTTACGATTGCTTATGCGCTTCGTCCACGTTCGACCAAGACGCTGTACCGTCGCCCCGAAGGGCATATCGTAATTGGATAGCTTAATAGTAAGAAAAGATGCATCCGTGCTGATTAACACGGGTGCATCTTTTTTTTCATTAACATCATCTAATGTGCAGCATATCATGAAAAGTACCCTGCTTGAGATTAAGAGGCAACAACGGCCTGAAAAGCTAGCTTTTTGAAGAAAAATGGCTATTTGTTTCCTTTTATGTAATTTTAGACAGAATACTAGGAATTTTATGTATGATATTGTATGATAATGGGCGGGGAAGGGGGGGAGCTGAGGTAATTACTAAACTCTAAGCTGAAAGGAATCATTCATTATGTATTTGTTTATTATTTTTGCTGAAGTTTTGTTCTGGGTTTTTGTTGTTTTAGGGTTGATCGCAAGATATATGTTTGGCAAGAAGAAATTAGGCGGCCTTCTTTTGCTGTGTACTCCAGTCATTGATATCCTGCTACTGATTGCGGTGTTCATCACGGTGAGCAGTGGGATGGAGATTACGACCGCTACTGGCTTGGCGGCCTGCTATCTAGGTATCACGGTAGCATTTGGTCAAAGGCTGATTAAATGGGCGGATGTGCGGTTCTCTTATTGGTTCGGCAAGGGGCCGAAGCCCAAACCCAAATATGGTGCCGCGCATGCCAAAGAGGAACGGACGGTTTGGCTGCTTCACCTCTTGGGCTGGGCTATTGGCAACGCTTTATTGCTCGCCATCATTGTGTATGTAGGTGATCCACAGCGTACGGCCTCCTTGGATGGACTTATGAGAACATGGGCAGTCGTTCTGGTAATCGACTTTATTGTCTCCTTTAGCTATACTTTGGCTCCTAGGAAAAATAAGAGATAGCCTAAAGAGAGATTAGGTTTCATTCTTGGATGAAACAAGGGACAATCACTCAGGATGTTCGAATCGGGAGGAACGTTGAGGGTGAAAAATGAAGTCGTCACTTCCGTTAGTTGATAAACCTGCTGCTATTGCAGAGATATTTATAGAATATGTAGATTATATATTGGACCCGCTTTGACAGTCACCTCATGTACGCTTCCATTTTTTTACTCCCATCGATTCCTTCCGATTTGAACACAGACAAAATAGAATCAGCACGGTTATGACTACGGTCATCTTTGCGCGAATTACATAGGGTCCAAGCGCATGTTTTTGCTAGTTGGCAGGACAAGCTATCGGATAAAACGCGCTTGAATCCCCGAAGGAAAGGGGCTCGTGATTACAGTCGAACTCATTCGAAAAATAGCGTTTTTCCAATCTTCATGAAGTTTCAATGAATCCTTGTATTTGACAAAAATGGTGATTGTTCAACTTTGGCAACTAACATGATAATATTGCCAGAAAACATTACATATGTCTATGAATGTAGACATAAAAAATAAGTATCTTATTTGTCGAAAAATGTAAAAAAAAGAAAGGTGGTTTATGTGGCTGTACTGCTGAGCGGTAAGAACATTTTGATTATGGGCGTGGCTAATAACAGGAGTATTGCCTGGGGGACTGCCCAATCTTTAGCGGCTGAAGGGGCAAATCTCATTTTTACCTACGAAAATGAGAGAGTTGCAGATCGGGTGCTAAAGCTCGTTGAAACGATTCCGGGGTCCATGGTCTGTCCCTGCAATGTACAGAGCGACGAAGAGCTTGATGCACTGGCGGATTTTCTAAAGGAGAAGGTTGGCGTCCTGCATGGTTATTTTCATAGTGTTGCCTATGCTAAGGCTGAGGACTTGGATGGCCTGTTCGTCGACACCTCTCGTGAGGGATTCTCCATTTCCCAGGATATCAGCGCCTACTCTCTGGCTGCGGTTTCCAGGCGGATTTACCCGCTGATGACGGAGGGTGGGAGTATTGTCACCATGACGTATATTGGCGCAGAACGAGCGATCCAAAATTACAATGTTATGGGTGTGGCAAAGGCTTCACTGGAAGCCAGCATGCGCTATTTGTCGAACGATTTGGGGACTTACGGCATTCGTGTAAATGCGATTTCGGCTGGCCCCATACGAACCTTGGCCGCCTATGGTATTAAGGATTTTAGCACGATGCTCAAGCATATTGAAGAGATTACGCCTTTGCGCAAGACGGTCGATACGTCTGAAGTCGGGGATACCGCGTTGTTCTTATTTTCCCATTTATCAAGAGGTATTACGGGTGAAGTTATTCATGTGGATGCCGGTTACCATATTACGGGGATGTAAGGAGGGAACGCTGTGCTTGTTACGCATACGGATTGCCGTATCATATCACCTGAAGGAATTATGACCAAGGAGCGCCTGGAGCGGGACGTTGCGATCTTCTCCCGAATGCTGGCTCTCAGAGGAATTTCGGAAGATGGCAGAGTGATACTGAAAGCGGCCAATTCCTACTGGTTTGTTGTGTCTCTGTTCTCCTTGTGCAAGATCGCCGTTTCGGTGACTGTAGTGGACGAGCAGACTGTGCTGGATGAGGTAGCCCAAATTTATGATGAAGCGGGTGCCTGTTGCATTCTCACCGATGGCGATTTAGAACTTCCTCATGCTTTTGTTATTCTGATTCAAGATCTTATTCAAGAAGAAGCAGCACACCCGCATTGGGTGGGAGAGCCGGCAATTGAAGTCCTCGACTTTACCAAATGGTGCGAGAGGACGGACGCCCTCATTCTGTATTCTTCAGGTACGACGGGAAAACCTAAGGGAATCGTGAAAGCTGGCACGGCTTTCATGGAGAATATCAGGCATTCGATACACGCCATGAACTACTTACCGTCTGACCATATGCTCCCCGTGGTGCCTTTCTCTCATTTTTATGGAATTTCACTTATCTTCTCCTGGTGGTTAACCTCATGTTCCCTCATCATTTGTAATCCTAAAAACCTCTGGAGTGTTATTGCCAGCATTACGAAAGATCAAGCTACAGTCGTAGATGCTAATCCTTCTGCTTTTTACACCTTATTACGTATGTTAAACCGAAAGCCAGAACAACTGGAAATGATCAGGAGTTCCCCGGTGCGCATGTGGTGCGTAGGCGGCTCCCCACTTACCCAAGATCTCGAAGAGAAATTTAACAACATATTTGGACGGCCCCTGCTGAATGGTTACGGTCTTTCTGAGCTGGGCAACGTTACGCTGGGGACGCTGGAGTGTCCGAAAGGCTGCGGCAAACCGTTACCAGATGTGAACCTGGAAATACGAGATGCTGCTGGCAACCAGCAGGCTGAAGGCAACGTAGGCGAAGTGTGGATACGCAGTGCCGGATGCATGGAAGGCTACCTGAATCGTCCAGACCTGACGCAATCTGTGCTACAGGATGGCTGGTTCAAGACGGGCGATCTGGGCTATCTAGATGAGGAAATCCTGTATGTCATTGGTCGCAGCGGCAAGACGGTCAACCGGATGGGCTATATGGTCTCACCGGTCTATATCGAAGACCGAATAGGCTCGATAGGTTACCGATCCTGCGTGATCACCCTGGAGGACGAGGCCAAAGGGACATTGCTGGTTGCATTCATCGAAAGCGAATCCGCGCAGGTCCTGCCCGTGCTCCGCAAGGAGATGAATCGGGTGCTGCCTTCATACATGTTCCCGGATCTTCTGCTTCCGCTCGCTCGATTTCCTTTGAATCGCAATGGAAAAGTAGATCGGCTGGAGATGGAGCGCATTGCCCTGCAGAAAGCTGCTTCTCGCAAAGGGTAAGTGCTGAAAGCTGAGACCCTGTCTGGTTTATAAAGTGTAGTCTTTCGGAAAGACAAGATATTTACCACAAACCGATGAAGGAAAGGGAGAATTCACTATGAGTATGAATTCGGAACTGGCAAAAAGCGCGTTATTTTTGGAAAGGCATGAATCTATTCTGAAATGCCTCAATTATTTGATTGAAAATCGGCAGGAAGTGATGGATATTCTCACGCAATTTTCATCCTATCGGGCCGCCAATGCAGAAATGGATTCCACGATCTCCACACTTCAGGGCGCTTTGCAAGAAGTGCAAACCTATCAGCCAGACTGGCAACGATCTATGGCTGTATTCATGCCTTCTAACGTCATTTTATACTCCTATGCATTATACCTTTTGATTCCGTCCCTCTACGTTGAGAATATAGACTTTCGCCCTTCCTCTCATGTAAACGAGTATGTCAGCTTATTGCATGAAAAGCTCCAGGCTGTACACGGATTACCCATCTATATTCGTAAAGTCAGCCAGAAGGTGTTCATGGAAAATTCCGTGATGCCCGCTGATATTGTAGTGTTTACGGGGAGCTATACCAACGCGGAGAAGATTAAAAAACAAATCCGTAAAGAGCAGCTCTACATTTTCTACGGACAAGGAATCAATCCTTTCATCATCGGACCCGATGCCGATCTGGAATTAGCGGTTACGGACGTAATTCGAATGAGATTGTACAACTCTGGACAGGATTGCCTGGGACCTGACATCATTCTGGTGCATCAGGATGTGAGGGAGAGCTTTAAAGATTTGCTGATTAAGCGGCTTGACCAACTCGTGTTTGGAGGAAACAATGATCCGAACGCAAACTATTCGCCTATTTTCTATAAAGATACGCTGTATTCGGTATCTGAATATTTTAATACAAACGATAAGTTTATTATTTACGGCGGCGGCATTGATTTCCGTACGAAAAAGATGGAGCCAACGGTTGTATATAGCGAATTGGATGAGGATTTGGAAATTATCGAGTATTTTTCACCAGTCTTCAACGTGGTTATCTATCGTGACGACGAGCAGCTGACCAAGCGTATTTCCTCCAGTTATTTTAGCGAACGTGCAATGGGCTGCAGTCTGTACGGGTCTGAGCACTTGGCGGACGTTCTTCGAAAGAAACACACATTGACCATTAATCAGACACTTGAGGATGTGGATCAGGGAAATAAACCCTTTGGTGGCTATGGCACGATGTCGAACTATATTTATCACGATCATAAGCTCGTTTCGAAGCCGATTTTGATTTCTGAAATCGTCGCAGAATACTTGTCGGAAAAGAGGAGTCTGGTATGACTGTAAGCTTATCCCCCTGGGATGCCATCATTGGCTACTTAAAATCGGCTGGGGTCCGGCATCTCTTTGGATTACCAAGTGATGATCTCCAAATCATATCGTCACTCCCCTCGTCTGGTATGGATTTTATTCTATGCAAAGACCAGCGCAATGCTGTGTTTATGGCAGCAGGCTATGCGCTCACAACTAACCAGATGTCCGTCTGTGTTGTGGGTAAAGGGCCAGCACTCAGCAATACACTCACGGGGCTGTTGGAAGCGAAGAACCTTGGTGCTCCGGTTCTACTTTTGGCACTTGGCACCGGAGGAGACAAGCTGGGGACCCGTTCCTTTCAGGAAGCGGACCAAATCTCACTCGTAAAGCCGCTCGTAAAATGGGCTTATCGTGTTGAGCATGTGGATCGGCTGGTATGGGCGATGGAGCGGGCGGCTTTTTTGGCCATCAATGGAGCCCCAGGTCCGGTCTACATTGAACTGCCCGAAAACCTGATGGATCAG
This sequence comes from Paenibacillus peoriae KCTC 3763, assembly GCF_000236805.1. Taxonomy (GTDB): domain Bacteria; phylum Bacillota; class Bacilli; order Paenibacillales; family Paenibacillaceae; genus Paenibacillus; species Paenibacillus peoriae. Next base: position 67,891 of record NZ_AGFX01000046.1, read on the forward strand.
TCTGTGCCGATTGGGTTTCAGCCAGCCCCGCCCGAAAGACTTTCATGCTCTCCGTCTCTGCGGGAGCTGGATGCAGCATGGGGAATCATAGAGACGGCCCGCAAGCCTCTTATTCTAGTTGGAGGCGGAATGAAGTCAGGGAACAGCGATGTAATAGAGCGGTTCGCTAATCAGCATGGAGCGGCCTTGTTCGCAACCGCCTCGGGACGGAGCGCAGTTGATGAAGAGCATGAACTTTTCTGTGGTGTTGCCGGGCTCTACACGGATATCAGCTTGAGACGAATCTGGGAGGAATCCGATGTCGTGATCACGCTGGGCAGCCGTCTGGAAGAAACAGCTACGTTCGAGTGGGATATTTTGCTGCAGGATACACCTTTAATTCAGGTCAATGTCGAGCTGGAGGATTTTGCACATGAATACAAGGGTGTCAAGGTGCTGGGAGATGGATATGCCGCAGTGGAGCAATGGCTTGAACGGCGGGGACAGGAGCCTGATGGAGTTTGGCTTGAAACGATCAGGAGCTGTAAAGAGAAGGCTTTTTCTCAACGGGCCGTTTATCTGGAAAAGTTGAAAAAGACTCCTGGAATTCACGTGCCGGAGCTGTTGGAAATGATTCAGACAGAGCTGCCTGAGAATCTGGTGCTTCTTCAAGAGAATGGATTGCAGGATATGTGGTCCTACTTTTATCCGTATTTTCGTTTTGCCGCAGGTTCTCTTTCGATTGTTCCCAGTGATCAAACGAGCCTTGGATTCGGTGCGGCCGCTGCTTTGGGGGCAAGTGTGGCAACTAAATGTCCAGTAGTGGCACTTGTCGGTGATGGTGCGTTCAATCTCTTCTCCCCGGATTTTATTACGGCGGTACAGTACCGGATACCGGTAATCTATCTCGTGCTGAATAATGGCGGCTACGGCTGGTTGCAAAATCAAATGAATTACAAGCACCTCTCAGGGCAGTCCTTCCCATTTGTCTCTGAGACCGCCAAGACAGGAATGCAAATTCCACAGTATGAGTTCGTCGAAAGCCTTGTGATCCGGAGCAAGGAGGAGGCCCGGGGACAGCTTCAGCTTGCTTGGGAAAAGTATCAGGAGAACAAGCTTGTAGTCGTCGAGGTATATGCTGACCTTGCAGATGTGCATGAGAAAATCAGTCATGTATATGGCGACTTTCCTCTTTACGAGCAACAGGCTTCCAAGAATTAATTTCAGTGAAGGACGTGGGTACAGTGAGAAGACGTGTTGTAGTAACAGGACAGGGAGTCGTAACGCCGGTCGGGCATAATCTTACCGATTTTTGGAATTCGCTGTTGGAAGGAAAGAGTGGAATTGGACCTGTCACTGTATTTGATACAACCAATATACCGACAAAAATTGGCGCACAGGTTATGGGTTTTGATCCGTTGCAGTATATGAGCAAGAAGGAAGCGCAAAAAGTCGCGCAGTTCACTCAATTTGCCTTGGCGGCTGCTCGGCAGGCAGTCGAGCAATCCAAATTAGTGATTGATGAGCGGAATGCAAGACGCGTGGGGGTTATTGTCGGCTCTGGAGCTGGCGGCCTTGACGTAGTAGAGGAGAACTACAGGAAGCTAACCGAGCTTGGTCCCAAAAGGGTTTCACCATATTTTGTTTCCTCCATGATGATTAATTCTGCGCCCGGCGAAATCTCTATTGCGATCGGAGCCAAGGGACCTTCGTTTGCTGTGGTCACAGCTTGTGCTACCGGAAGCAATGCCATCGGTGAAGCATTGCGCACGATCCAGTATGGCACGGCTGATGTCGTGGTTGCCGGAGGGGCGGAAGCGAATTTTAGCCAGCTTGATTTGGCCTCTTTTGCGAATATCCATGCGCTCTCCAGACGGAATGAAGAGCCGCAGAAGGCCAGCCGCCCGTTCGATGTGGACCGCGATGGATTCGTCATCGGCGGAGGAGCAGGGGTCTTAGTGTTAGAGGAGCTGGAGCATGCATTGAACCGGGGAGCTACCATCTTGGCCGAAGTTGTGGGTTACGGCTGCACAACCGATGCCTATCATATCACAGCTCCTGATCCCTCGGGCTCCGGTCCGGCAGAAGCGATTAACATCGCCCTGCAGGATGGTGGCTTGACACCACAGGACATTGACTATGTGAATGCTCATGGTACGAGTACGCCATTCAACGACCGTATGGAGATCAATGCGATTCAGCGCGTATTCGGAGAGCATGCTCCCCGTCTGGCGATATCATCTATCAAATCGATGACAGGCCATTTAATGGGCGGTGCAGGGGCAGTTGAATTAATCGCAACTGTACAGAGCTTGATCCATAACAAGGTACCACCGACACTCAATTGCGACAATCCTGAAGCCCCTGAGCTGAATTTTGTGCCGCACGTATACCAGGAACGCGAAGTCCGTGCAGCGATTAGTAATTCGTTCGGCTTCGGCGGTCATAACGTTTGTCTGGCTGTACGCAAATGGCAGGAGGAATAACATCGTGAACGTTGATGACATACGTATTCTCGATGTGCTTCCTCACCGCTATCCGTTCATTATGATCGATAAGGTAACGGGTTTTGAGCATTCAAAGTGGGCCAGAGGATACAAGAATGTAACCTGGAACGATTGGTTTATTTCCGAAGTGAATCCGTTTATGCCCCATATGATGGTCGTTGAAGCATTGGCGCAGTTAGGCGGCTTTGCGACTATGGACGAAACGGGCATCTCCTATTTGAGTTCATTGAATCAGGTCGAGATGCATGAACGGACTCAGCCTGGAGATCGGCTGGATCTTTATTTTGAAGTAACGAAGAGGAAAAGAGGTTTTCTTATCGGCAAAGGCTTGGCTACTGTAGGAGATCGGATTATTGTCAAGGCGGAAGAAATCGTATCGTTTACTCCGAAACAAGTATAACGTGAACCTGCATTAAGGAAATAGGGTCATCGCAATCACAAGAAGGGAAGAGGATTAGGCTATGAATAACAACGTACAGCGATTTTTTCCTTTAACGAATGCACAACAGCGGATTTGGTACACTGAGCTGCTTTACCCGAATACGTCTGTATCACTGCTCCTGGGGACGGTAAAGTTTAAAGGGAAAATGAACATAGATGCCTTAAAGCGCTCCATCAATATGGTCATTAAGCAGTACGATGCTTTTCGTATTCGCATCACGGCCGAGAATGGCATTCCCCGGCAATACGTGGTTCCTTTTGAAGACAAGGAGTTCGCTTGCCTGGACGCGGCCGATTTCAAAAGTATAGATGAATTGAAAGCCTGGTTGGAGCGTCATAACCAAACGCCTCTTGAACTGCTCAACAATGAGCTTTTTCAATTTTTGTTTATTAGAATCAGCGATGACGAGTATTGGTTGAGTGTTAAAACGCATCACATTATTTCCGACGGCATTTCCATGGTTCTTTTCGGAAACAAGTTAACGGAATATTACATTGATATCATTCGGGGAATAGAACCCCAACTGGGCGAAGAATATTCTTATATCGAATATATCCAAACGGAAGAAGCCTATGTACAGTCCGAGCGGTTTGTAAAGGACAAGGAGTTCTGGAACGATAAATTTGCCGGGCTGCCCGACGTGACCGGATTGAAACCGTATGATCCGCTGCTGTTGAGCACGGCTGCCCAAAGAGCGCATTTTACAGTAGAAGGTAGCTTGTACAAGGCTATAAAACAATTTTGCCAAGATCATAAAGTCAGCTTGTTTCAATTTTTTATGGCGGCAATGTACATTTATATGCACAAAGCGACCGGCGATCTGGATATCGCAATCGGCACCTCGTTTGCCAACCGTTCGACCAAGAAAGAAAAAAATACGGTGGGCATGTTCGTCAGCACAATAGCAGCCCGGTCTTTTGTTGACCCTGACACCGATTTGATGAGCTTTTTGCAGAGCGTGGCCAAGGATCAAACCGCGATTTTACGGCATCAAAAGTATCCATATAATCACTTGATTCAGGATTTAAGGGAAACCAACCGCAGCAAGGATATCCAGCGGCTGTTCGGCATTTCGATGGAATATCGTCCGGTAAGCTGGGTGGATTTGGATGACGTTCGCATTCATACGGATTATGATTTTGGCGGCGATGAGGTCAATGATCTGGTGCTTCATATTGCTGAGTTGCTGGATGAAGATCAATTGGTGCTGCATGTCGATTACCGTTCCCGCCTGTTCGATGCAGGTGAGATCGCGAGAATTATTCGGCATCTCCTGGTTATAACGGAACATATAGCCGAAAATCCCGAACAAAAAATATCGGAGATATCTCTGATCGATAAACAGGAAAAAAATGAAATTTTGACCGTGTTCAATAATACGAAAGCTGACTATCCGAAGGATAAAACGATCCATCAGATGTTCGAGGAGCAAGCGGAGCGGACACCGGAGCAGACGGCGGTTGTGTTCGGGGAAAGCCGCTTAACGTATCGCGAGCTGAACGAGCGGGCGAACCGGCTGGCGCGCACCTTGCGGGCCGAAGGCGTACAGGCCGATCAACTCGTCGGGTTGATGGCCGAGCGTTCGCTGGACATGATGGTGGGCATTTTCGCCATATTAAAAGCTGGAGGAGCCTACGTGCCGATTGATCCAGACTATCCGGAAGAGCGCATCCGTTACATGCTGGAGGATTCGGGGGCGAAGCTGCTCCTGCTGCCAAGCCATTTGCAGGATCGCGTGCACTTTGCGGGCAGGGTCATGCTGCTGGACGATCCGGTCATTTACAGCGAGGACGGCGCGAATTTGGAGAGCATCAACGCACCGGTCGATCTTGCTTACGTGATCTATACGTCGGGAACGACGGGCAAGCCGAAAGGCGTCATGATCGAACACGGGTCGGTGATCAACCGCTTGATCTGGATGCAGGAGGCGTATCCACTGGATGCAGGAGATATGATACTGCAAAAAACAGCGATCACATTCGACGTTTCCGTATGGGAGCTGTTTTGGTGGTCGTTTGTGGGAGCGAGCATGTGTCTGCTTCCGGTCGGCGGGGAGAAAGACCCGGAAGTGATTGTGGAGACGATCGCTGCACAAAAGGTCAGCACGATGCATTTCGTACCAGCGATGCTAAACGCCTTCCTGGAGCACATCGAGCGTCAGGGAGAGCCAGCGCAAAACAAGCTGGCTTCACTGAAGCAAGTATTTGCCAGCGGGGAAGCATTAACGCCGAATGCGGCGGCGCGGTTCCAGCAATACGTCGCGCCAGTCAGCCAGGCGAAGCTGGTGAATTTGTACGGACCGACGGAAGCGACGGTGGACGTGTCGTACTTTAACTTGCAAGCGGACGAAACGTACCGAACGGTTCCGATCGGTAAGCCGATCTCGAATATACGGCTGTATGTCGTCAGCGAAAGTGGAAAGCTGCAGCCGATCGGCATGCCGGGCGAGCTGTGCATCGCGGGAGACGGGGTCGCGCGAGGGTATCTCAACCGGCCTGAGCTGACGGCGGAGAAATTCGTGGACAGTCCTTTTTCGCCGGGAGAGCGGATGTACCGGACGGGAGACCTGGTTCGCTGGCAGGCGGACGGGAACATCGAATATTTGGGGCGGATCGACCATCAGGTGAAAATACGCGGCTACCGGATCGAACTCGGTGAAGTGGAAACACAGCTGTTGAAGGTGGAGGCTGTGCAGGAAGCGGTCGTCGTAGCGCGGGAAGACGAAAGCGGTCAGAAACAATTGTGTGCATACTTTACGGCGAATGGAGAGCTGACGGGAAGCGAGCTCCGCGGGGCGCTGGCGCAGGAGCTTCCGAGTTATATGATCCCGTCGTACTTCGTGCAGCTTGAGCATATGCCACTGAGCCCGAATGGCAAAATTGATCGCAAGGCGCTGCCTGCGCCGGAAGGACATATGAATACCGGACAAGAGTATGTAGCGCCCAGAAGCGAGCGGGAAGCGCAGCTTGCGCGAATATGGCAGGAAGTGTTGGGACTTCAAAACGTTGGGATCAAGGACAACTTCTTTGAGATCGGAGGACATTCCTTGCGGGCCACAATCGTAACGGCCCGGATTCAAAAAGAAATGAATGTCGGCATATCCCTGCGGGAAGTGTTTCAAGCGCCGACCATTGAGCAAATGGCACAGTTGCTGGATGGAAGGGAGCATGTTGACTATGCATCCATACCAAGTGTCGAGGGACAAGCGTATTATCCTGTCTCTTCGGCTCAAAAGCGGCTGTACTTGCTGAGCCAGCTCGAAGGCGGGGAAACCAGCTATAACATGCCGGGCGTGCTGATGGTGGAAGGGAGTCTGGATCGCTCGCGAGTAGAAGAGGCGTTCCGTCAATTGATCCGTCGGCACGAGACGCTGAGAACGAGCTTTGACGTGGTGAACGGTGAACCGGTGCAGCGCGTGCAGCCGGAGGTTTCCTTTGCGGTAGAGTACATTCAAGCCAAGGAGGAGGAAGCGCCAGCTCACATTCGCCGTTTTGTACGGGCATTCGATCTTCGGCAGGCGCCGCTTCTGCGAGTGGGATTGATCGAACTGGAGGCGGAGCGTCATCTTTTGTTGTTCGATATGCATCATATCGTTTCCGACGGCGCGTCCATCAACATTTTGGTTGAAGAATTCAACCGGTTTTATGAAGGGGAAGAACTGCCGAAGCTGCGGATTCAATACAAGGACTATGCGGCTTGGCAGCTGGCTGAAGCTCGATCCGAACGGCTGAGCAAGCAGGCAGCATACTGGCTGGATGTCTATCGCGACGAGCTGCCCGTGCTCGAATTGCCGACCGATTATGCGAGACCGCCCGTACAGAGCTTCGCGGGAAGCTCGATTGAATTTGTCGTTAATCAGCGACAAACCCATGCTTTGCAGCAGCTTGCCGCCGAAACCGGTTCCACCTTGTTTATGGTGCTGCTCTCCGCTTACACTGCATTGCTGCACAAATATACAAGGCAGGAAGACATTATCGTGGGAACCCCGATCGCCGGCAGACCGCACGCTGATCTGGAGGGCATGATCGGAATGTTTGTCAATACGCTCGCGCTCCGAAACTTCCCGGCTGCAGACAAGACTTTCTATCAGTATGTGCTGGAAGTCAAGGAATCAGCGTTAAAAGCGTATGAAAATCAGGATTTTCCGTTCGAAGAACTGGTCGAAAAGCTTGATCTCAGACGAGATTTAAGCCGCAATCCGATATTTGACACCTTATTTGTTTTGCAAAACACAGAACAAGGGGATCAGGAAATCGACGGATTGCAGTTTAAACCTTATGCTCACCCTCATCAGACGGCAAAATTCGACTTGACGTTCCATGTAACCGAGAACGAGGAAGAACTGGCATGCAGCTTGGAGTACGCGACTGCGCTGTTCCAACGGGAAACCGTGGAACGGATGACGAAGCACCTGCTGCAATTGATTGACGTTATTTTGGAGAAACCCGAGACAAAACTATCGTCGATCGAGATCATTACGCCGCAGGAAAAGGTGCGGATCGTGGAGCAATTTAACGCGACGGCGGCGGATTATCCGCGTGAGAAGACGATTCATCAGTTGTTTGAGGAGCAAGCGGCAGGGTCGTTGGCGCATGTGGCCGTCGTATGCGAAGACGCGCACCTGACGTACCGCGAACTGAACGAGCGGGCAAACCGGCTGGCGCGGACACTCCGGGACAAGGGTGTCGTTCAGGATCAGCCCGTGGCGATTGCCGCCCATCGGTCGATCGAGCTGGTCGTTGGCGTGTTGGCGATCCTCAAGGCCGGCGGAGCTTACGTGCCGATTGACCCGGATTATCCGGCGGAGCGCATCGGATATATGCTGGAGGATTCGGGAGCGAAGCTCCTGCTCATCCGGCGGGACGACGTGGCCGATATCGGCTTTGCCGGGAGCGTCATCGATCTGGACGATGACGCGGCATATGCCGAAGACGGGTCGAATCTCGGCTTGACCGGCGCTCCTGGCGATCTGGCTTATGTGATTTATACGTCGGGAACGACAGGCAGACCGAAAGGCGTTATGGTTGAACACCGGAACGTCGTGCGTTTGGTGAAGCATACCGACTATGCCCAATTGGATGAAACGACGCGAATCTTGCAAACAGGCGCAGTGGTGTTCGACGCGTCCACATTCGAAATTTGGGGAGCGTTGCTGAACGGCGGTCAGCTCTATCTGGCTAGCAACGATGTCATTCTGGATGCCCAGAAGCTTAGGCAGGCTGTCGAACAATACGGCATTACAACCATGTGGCTGACCTCTCCGCTGTTCAACCAGCTGTCGCAGCAGGACAGCAAGCTGTTTGGCGCGATCAAGACGCTGATCGTCGGGGGCGACATGCTCTCAGCGCCGCATATCAACCGGGTGCTGCGGGACAATCCGGGCCTCGGTATCGTGAACGGTTACGGCCCGACGGAAAATACGACGTTCTCGACGACCTATGCGATTCCCGGCGAACTCACGGAATCGGCGCCAATCGGTCGGCCGATCCGCAACTCAACGGCTTATGTCGTGGACAGCTCGATGAAGCTGCTGCCAATTGGGGCATGGGGCGAGCTGATTGTCGGCGGGGATGGAGTCGCACGCGGATATTTGAACCGCCCAGAACTGACGATGGAGAAGTTTGTTCAAGACCCGGTAAAACCAGGAGAGATCTGTTACCGGACAGGTGATTTGGTTCGTTGGCGTGCTGATGGAAACCTTGAGATCAAGGGACGGATTGATGAGCAGGTGAAAATCCGTGGTTTCCGCATTGAGCTGGGCGAAGTGGAGGCTCAGCTTGCCAAGATAGAAGGGATTCAGGAAGCCGTCGTGATTGCGCGGGCGGACGAAAGCGGACAAAAACAGCTTTGTGCCTATTTTGCAGCCAGCAACCGGCTGAGCGCGGGCGAGATCAGAAGCGCATTGGCAAAAGAGCTGCCCAATTACATGATTCCGTCCTACTTTGTCCAACTCGAGCAGCTTCCGCTGACGGCCAACGGGAAGGTGGATCGCAGAGCGCTGCCGGCTCCAGAGGAGAATGTCCACACGGGAACCGAGTATGCTGCACCGCAGACAGCTGTGGAGCAAGCTCTGGCTTCCGTTTGGCAAAGCGTGCTCGGTGTACGCAATATCGGCATTCATGACAGCTTCTTCGACCTTGGGGGCGATTCGATCAAATCGATCCAGGTGTCTTCAAGGCTGTTCCAAGCAGGCTACAAGCTGGAAATGAAAGATATGTTCAAGCATCCGACCATTGCGGGACTGAGCCCGTATGTCCAAACGGTCAGTCGCATAGCGGAGCAAGGGGAAGTCAGTGGTGCGACCAAGCTGCTCCCGGTTCAACACTGGTTTTTCGAGCAGCATTCCGTAAGTCCGCACCACTTTAACCAGGCTGTCATGCTGTATCGGGAGAATGGTTTTGAGGAAGTGGCGCTTCATCAAACGATGAAGAGGATCGCCGAACATCACGATGCACTGCGGCTGGTGTTCCGCCAGACGGAACATGGATATGAGGCGTGGAATCGCGGCATGGCGGAAGGCGAACTGTATACTTTGGAAATTGTCAATTTCAAAGAGCAGGTTGCCCCCAAGGCAGCCATCCAAGCGAAAGCAAGCGAAATCCAACGCGGCATCGATCTGATTCATGGTCCTTTGATGAAGCTGGGATTGTTCCGGTGCGCGGAAGGGGATCATCTGCTGATTGTCATTCACCATTTGGCCGTAGACGGTGTGTCGTGGCGAATTTTGTTCGAAGATATTGCGGCAGGCTACGAGCAGGCGATAAACGGCCAGGAGATTCAGCTTCCGCAAAAAACGGATTCCTACCGGACATGGGCACAGCAGTTGTCGCTGTACGCGGAAAGTCCGGCGATGGAACAGGAGCGGGCTTATTGGGAACAGCTCGGACGGATAGCTGCAGAGCCGTTGCCGAAGGACGAGGCACAGGCCTACCCGCTGGTTCTCGACAGCGAAACCATCACGGTTCAATGGACCGAAGAGGAAACGGAGCTGCTGCTCAAGCAGGCGAACCGCACTTACAATACGGAGACGAACGACTTGCTTTTAACGGCACTGGGGCTGGCCGTTCAGACCTGGAGCGGTATCGGGCGAGTGCTGGTCAATCTGGAAGGGCACGGCCGGGAGCCGATTATCCCGGATCTCGACATCACCCGTACCGTAGGCTGGTTCACAAGCCAATTCCCGGTTGCCTTGGAAATGGGAAGCAACAACGACTTGTCGGGCCAAATTAAGCGGATCAAAGAAAGTATGCGCAGCATTCCGCATAAAGGCATTGGCTTCGGCCTCCTGAAATATGGGTCTGCAAATCTGGGAGGTGTTGTACGTGAGCTCAAGCCGGAAATCAGCTTTAACTACTTGGGCCAATTCGATCAAGACTTGGACAACAGTTCGTTGCAGCTATCTTCCTATTCGACAGGCAGTGCGATAAGCGAACATGCAGCGCAAGCTTATACTTTGGATATGAACGGGATGATTTCCGAGGGAACGCTGTCGCTTGCCATCACTTACAGCAGCAAACAATACCGCAGAGAAACGGTGGAGCGGCTATCCGAGCTCATCCGGACATCCTTGCAAAAAGTCATCCGGCATTGCACAAGCAAAGAAACGGCCGAATTGACGCCAAGCGACATATTGCTGAAGGGATTGACAATAGAACAGCTCGATCAACTGGCGGCACATCACCAGCACGTCGGCGAAATCGAAAATGTGTACAAGCTGACGCCGATGCAAAAGGGCATGTTTTTCCACAGCCTGCTGGAGCCGCATTCACTTTCGTACTTCGAGCAAGCGACGTTCGAATGGCATGGTCATTTTGACGCGCCAAGCTTCGCGCAAAGCCTGAATGCTTTGGTACAAAGACATGCAGCGCTCCGCACCAATTTTTATAACGGATGGGGCGACCCGGTACAAATCGTTTATCGAACCAAACGGAGTGAATTCAATTATGAAGACCTGCGCGGGATGGAGGAATTGCAGCGCGAGGCGTATATCCGGAATTATATAGATGATGACAGAAACAGAGGGTTTGATTTGACGCAGGACGCACTGCTACGTGTTTCCGTTCTGCACAAGGGCGAAGCGGATTATCTGCTTATGTGGAGCTTCCATCATATCATTATGGACGGCTGGTGCGTGCCTCTCATTACACGGGAGGTGTTCGAAACCTATTTTGCGATCAGCCAACAGAGAGAACCTGAATCTCTCCCTGCCTTGCCGTACAGTCGTTATATCGAATGGCTGGATCGGCAGGATGATCAGGCAGCAGCCGGATACTGGAGCGAATATTTGGCAGATTACGAACAGCATACGCAGATTCCTCAAGCGAAAGCCCAAAACAAGCCGGAAGCTTACGTTTCAAAACAGATCGTTTGCGGGCTGGGCAAGAATCTGACCGGGCGAATCGAACAGGCGGCAAAACGGCACCAGGTGACAGTCAGCACGTTGATGCAGACCGTTTGGGGAATCGTACTGCAAAAATACAATAGCAGCAGGGACGTTGTTTTCGGCAGCGTTGTATCGGGAAGACCTGCGGAAATACCGGGGATTGAAAGCATGATCGGACTGTTTATCAACACGATTCCGGTACGTGTGCGGTCAGACGAAACCATCGGTTTCGCGGATATGGTCAAACGGCAGCAGCAACAGTACCTGGCTTCCCATGCCTACGATACGTACCCTCTTTATGAGATTCAGACGCAAACCGGACAACAGCATTTGATCACACATATCATGGTATTTGAAAACTATCCTGTAGAACAGCAAATCGAGACGTTGGGCGGGGAGCAGGCAGCTTTTGAGATTACGGACGCCGAGCTGTTTGAGCAGACGAACTACGATTTCAATCTGATTGTTTTGCCGGGAAAAGAATTTAAAATCGTATTCCGTTATAACGAGCTCGTCTATGAGCAGTCTGGCATCGAACAGATTCAGGGACATCTGATTCATATGTTGGAACAGGTGGTAAGCCGCCCGAACATTCGTGTGAACGAGCTGAAGCTGGCGACGCCGCAAGAAGAGGCGCAGATGCTGCTTCTGGGAGGCAATGCGACAACTTCTTATCCAAAGGAGAAGACACTTCATCGGCTGTTCGAAGAGCAGGCGGAACGCACGCCGGACGCAACGGCTCTCGTTTTCGGAGACGAGCGGTTGACTTACAGGGAGCTTAACGAACAGGCCAATGGACTGGCGCGCACGCTCCGCAATAGCGGTGTTCAACCGAATCAGCCGGTCGGACTCATGGCCGAGCGTTCCCTGGAAATGATCGTCGGGATATTCGGTATTTTAAAAGCTGGCGGAGCCTATGTGCCGATCGACCCGCAATATCCGGAGGAACGTATTCGCTATATCCTGGAGGATTCGGATGCCAAGGTACTGCTCACTCAGCCCCAAGTATGGGATAAAGTGGAATTCGCAGGACTTGTGCTGGATCTGACGGATAAGAGTCATTATCAGCAAGAAACGAGCGATCTTCAGCCCGTGAACGGCTCGGATTCGCTGGCATGCATCATATATACCTCCGGTTCGACAGGCAAGCCGAAAGGCAACTTGACGATGCATTTTAACATCAGTCGCGTCGTCAAAGAGACAAACTATATCCGTTTTTCAACGCAGGATCGTGTTTTGCAGTTGTCCAGCTTTTCGTTCGACGGCTCTACATTCGATATTTACGGCGCGCTGTTGAACGGAGCCTCGCTCGTGCTGATCACCCGTGACCAAGTGCTGGATGCACGCGAGCTGGCGCATGTGCTGCAGACTCAGCGGATCACAAAATGCTTTATGACAACCGCTCTGTTTAATACACTGACAGATATTGATGTCGGCTGCTTTGAAACGCTTGATACGCTGCTGTTCGGCGGGGAGAAGGTGTCAGTCAGCCATGTGCGGAAAGCATTTGCGAGTCTTGGTCCGAACCGGATCATTCATGTGTACGGACCGACCGAAAGTACCGTATTTGCGACTTACTATGCGGTGAATCATTTGGAGGAGTCAGTGTATACCGTGCCGATCGGCAAACCGATCAGCAATACGTCGGTATACGTGATGGATCATGATCAACACCCTCTGCCTGCGGGTATTCCAGGAGAACTGTATATTGGTGGCGACGGATTGGCTCAAGGTTATTTGAATCGGCCGGAGTTGACAGAGGAGAAGTTCATTTATTCCCCATTTGCAGCGGGAGGCAGGCTTTACCGGACCGGCGATCTGGTGAAAATGCGGGAAGACGGTCACATCGAGTATATGGACAGAATCGACGCGCAGGTGAAGATTCGCGGCTACCGAATCGAGCTGGGCGAAGTGGAGGCACACCTTTTGCAGGTCGAGTCCGTACAGGAAGCCGTTGTCATCGCACGCGAGGACCAGACCGGACAGAAGCAACTGGCAGCCTACTTCGCTGCGGATAAAGCCCTGCCCGTCAGCGAGTTTAAAGCTGCGCTTGCGCAGGAGCTTCCGGCTTACATGCTTCCGGCCTATTTTGTTCAAGTAGATCGGCTGCCGCTGACCCCCAACGGGAAGGTTGACCGCAAAGCACTGCCAGCGCCGCAGGAAAGCGAAACAGCCGGGTCGCGGCATGAGGCACCAAGAACGCCGATAGAAGCGAGTCTGGTGAACATTTGGCAGGAAGTGCTGGGGCTGCAAAGCGTTGGGATTAAAGACAACTTCTTTGATATCGGAGGGCACTCTTTGCGGGCTACGCTTCTCGTGTCCCGTATTCACAAAGAGCTGAACGGCCATATCGCGCTCCGGGAGGTATTTCAATTCCCGACCATCGAACAGATGGCCGAAATAATCGAAAGCCGGGATCAAGCGGCTTATGCTTCCATTCCGGTCGTCGGGGAACGAAGCTACTACCCGGTATCTTCGGCACAGAAGCGTTTATACGTGCTCAGCCAGATCGAAGGCGGAGAAATCAGCTACAATATGCCGGGCGTTATGACGGTGGAAGGGGAACTGGATCGCACGCGGCTGGAAGCTGCGTTCCGCCAGCTGATACATCGGCACGAGACGCTGAGAACGAGCTTCGATGTCGTGAACGGCGAGCCGGTGCAGCAGGTGCACGAGGAAGTGTCTTTTGCGGTGGAATATGCAGAAGTCCGGGAAGAAGAAGCAAGAGAACGCGTTCGTGAGTTTATTCGTCCGTTCGATCTCCGACAGGCTCCACTTCTGCGAGTCGGACTGCTCCGGTTGCAGAAAGATCGCCATTTGTTGTTGTTCGACATGCATCATATCGTCTCCGACGGCGCGTCGATGAATATTTTGGTTGAGGAGTTCATCCGGCTGTATGAAGGCGCCGAACTGCCAGAGCTGCGGATTCAGTACAAGGATTATGCAGTATGGCAGCAACTGGAGGTGCAAAGCGAACGGATCGGCAAGCAGGAAGCCTATTGGCTGGATACATTCCGCGGGGAGCTTCCGGTGCTCGATCTTCCGACAGACGGGGTTAGACCGCCGCTGCAAAGCTTCGAAGGGGATCAGATTGAATTCGTGATCGATGCCTCCAGAAGTGAGGCTTTAAAACGGCTTGCGGCAAGCACCGGATCGACCTTGTATATGGTGTTGCTGTCCGCATATACGACGCTCCTGCACAAATATACCGGCCAGGAAGATGTGATTGTCGGCACCCCGATTGCGGGCAGACCTCATGGGGAGTTGGAAGGTCTGATCGGGATGTTTGTCGGCACACTTGCCCTCCGCAATTATCCTTCTGGTGAGAAAACGTTCCTTGACTATTTGCAGGAAGTCAAAGAAACCTCACTGCAAGCATACGAGCATCAGGACTATCCGCTTGAGGAATTGGTTGCGAAGCTCAATGTGAAGCGGGATTTGAGCCGCAACCCGTTGTTCGATACGATGTTTGCCCTGCACAATTTGGAGCAAGGGCAGCGGCAAATTGCCGGTCTGCAGTTCAAGCCTTACCCGCATGAGCATAGGTCCGCCAAATTTGATCTGATGTTCAATGTGACCGAGCAGGGAAGCGAGCTTGCGTGCAGTCTCGAATATGCCAGTGTACTGTTTAAGCGGGAAACGGCCAAACGGATCGCGAATCATTTTGTGCAGGTGATCGATGCGGTGGTGAATGCGCCTGAGACGAAGCTGTCGGAGATTGCGATCATCACGGCAACGGAGCAAGCGCAGATTCTGGAGCAATTCAATGCGACTGCGGCTGACTATCCGAAGGATAAGACGATCCATCAGATGTTCGAGGAGCAAGTGGAGCGAACGCCGGAACAGACGGCGGTTGTGCTCGGGGCAAGCCGGCTTACGTACCGCGAGCTGAACGAGCGGGCAAACCGTGTGGCCCGTACGCTGCGGGAGCAGGGCGTACAGGCCGATCAACGCGTTGGCTTGATGGCCGAACGTTCGCTGGACATGATGGTGGGCATTTTCGCCATATTAAAAGCTGGAGGAGCTTACGTGCCAATCGATCCGGACTACCCGGAAGAGCGCATCCGCTACATGCTGGAGGATTCGGGGGCGAAGCTGCTCCTGCTGCAAAGCCATTTGCAGGATCGCATCAGCTTTGCGGGCCGGACTTTGAAGCTGGACGAAGCGCAAGTGTACTTGGAGGACGGCTCGAATCTGGCGCCGATCGCCGGGCCTCGGGACATGGCGTATGTCATTTATACGTCAGGATCAACCGGCAAGCCGAAAGGCGTCATGGTCGAACACGGGTCGGTGATCAACCGCCTGACCTGGATGCAGAGGGTGTATCCGTTTGATGCGGGAGAAACAATTCTGCAAAAAACGGCGATCACGTTCGACGTTTCCGTATGGGAGCTGTTCGGATGGTCGTCTGTAGGAGCGAGCTTGTGCCTGCTTCCAGTCGGCGGGGAGAAAGATCCGGAAGTGATTCTGGAGACGATCGAAGTGCAAAGAATCAGCAGGATTCATTTTGTGCCGGCGATGTTGAACGTCTTCCTAGAATACATCGAGCGTCAAGGAGAGCTAGCGCAAAGCAAGCTGGCCTCATTGAAGCAAGTGTCTACAAGTGGGGAAGCATTAACGCCGATCGCAGCAGCGCGGTTCCAGCAATTGGTCGCGCCGGTCAGCCAGGCGAAGTTGGTGAATTTGTACGGACCGACAGAAGCGACGGTCGAAGTTTCGTACTTTAACTTGCAAGCGGACGAAACGTACCGAACAGTTCCAATCGGTAAGCCGATCTCGAATATACGGCTGTATATCGTCAGCGAAGGCGGTAAGCTGCAGCCGATTGGCGTGCCGGGCGAGCTGTGCATTGCGGGAGACGGAGTCGCGCGAGGATATCTAAATCGGCCCGAGCTGACGGCGGAGAAATTCGTGGATGACCCGTTTGCGCCGGGAGAGCGGATGTACCGGACGGGAGACCTGGTCCGCTGGCAGGCGGATGGAAACATCGAATATTTGGGACGGATCGACCATCAGGTGAAAATACGCGGCTACCGGATCGAACTCGGAGAAGTGGAAACGCAGCTGTTGAAGGTGAAGGCTGTGCAGGAAGCAGTCGTTGTAGCACGGGAAGACGAAAGCGGTCAGAAGCAGATGTGCGCGTACTTTACAGCGAATGCAGAGCTGACAGCAAGCGAACTCCGCGGAGCACTGGCGCAGGAGCTTCCAAGCTATATGATCCCGTCACACTTCGTGCAGCTTGAGCATATGCCGTTAAGCCCGAACGGAAAGATTGATCGCAAGGCGCTGCCCGCGCCGGAAAGCAGCCTATCGGTCGGAACCGCTTATGAGGCTCCGCGGACAGCGGTAGAGCAAGCGCTGGCCGCCGTTTGGCAGGGCGCACTTGGTGTCGGCAGGGTCGGTATTCACGACAACTTCTTCGACCTTGGGGGCGATTCGATCAAATCGATCCAGGTGTCCTCAAGATTGTTGCAAGCCGGCTACAAAATGGACATGAAACATTTGTTCAAGTATCCGACCATTGCCGAGCTCAGCCCGCATGTGCAAACCGCCGAACGCATCGCCGATCAAGGGGAAGTGACGGGCGAGACACCGCTGCTCCCGATCCAGCGCTGGTTCTTCGAACAGGCGCCTGTTGACCTGCACCACTTTAATCACGCGGTCATGCTGTATCGGGCGGATGGCTTTGAACTGGGGGCGCTGCACCAGACGATGACCAAAATTGCCGAGCATCACGACGCGCTGCGGCTCGTGTTCCGCCAGGCGGTTCGCGGATACGAAGCGTGGAACCGCGGCACCAGCGAGGGCGAGCTGTACACACTCGACATCGCGGACTTCCGAGGCGAGGCCGACTGCGCAGCCGCCATCGAAGCGAAAGCAAGCGAGATTCAGCGCAGCATAAATCTAAGCGAAGGGCCGCTGCTGAAGCTGGGACTGTTCCACTGCGCGGACGGCGACCATTTGCTGATCGTCATCCACCATCTGGCGGTGGACGGAGTATCCTGGCGGATATTGTTCGAGGATATCGCCACAGGCTATGAGCAGGCAGTAAGTGGTCAGGAAATCCGGCTGCCGCATAAAACGGACTCGTTCCGCACATGGGCGCAACAATTGCCACGGTATGCGGCAAGTCCAGCGATGGCAAGCGAGCGGGAGTACTGGCGACAGATCGTGCAGACGGCAGCAGCCACTGAACCGCTACCGAAAGATGAAACGCACGATAACCCGACCCGAATCGAGGGCGAAACGGTCACCGTGCAATGGAGCGAGGAGGAGACCTCGCTGCTGCTGAAGCAGGCCAACCACGCCTACAGTACAGAAGTAAACGACTTGCTGCTGACCGCTTTGGGTATGGCGGTTCATGCCTGGACAGGAACAGAGCAAGTACTGGTAAGTCTGGAAGGACACGGCCGGGAACCGATCATTCCGGATACTGACATCACCCGGACCGTAGGCTGGTTTACAAGCCAATATCCGGTTGTGCTGGAGATGGGGGCCGAACAAGACGTTTCGCGTAGCATCAAGCGCGTCAAGGAAGGGCTTCGCCGCATTCCGAATAAAGGCATCGGGTATGGCATTTTGACCTACCTGTCCGGCAACGGCGAGAATGAGGATAACGCTCTGCGTCTTCAGCCGGAAATCAGCTTCAACTATCTGGGGCAGTTCGATCAAGACTTGGATAGCAATAAGCTGCAAATTTCGCCTTATTCGGTCGGAGCTTCCATAAGCGAGAAGATGGCACAGCGCTATACGCTGGATATTAACGGCATGATCTCGCTGGGTGTCTTGTCGCTGACAATTGATTACAATGGGCGGCAATACCGCAAAGAAACGGTTGAAAAACTTTCTGATCTCCTCCGTACGAGTCTCCGAGAAGTGATCCTGCACTGCGCGGATAAAGAGCAGACGGAGCTGACGCCGAGCGATCTGCTGCTTTCGGATCTCAGCATGGAGGAACTGGAGCAGCTTGTGCAACAAACCGCGCATATCGGTGAGGTCGAAAATGTGTACAAGCTCACATCGATGCAGAAAGGCATGCTGTTCCACAGTCAACTGGAGCCGGGTTCGACAGCTTATTTCGAGCAAGCGGTGTTCAGCCTTCAAGGAAGCTTGGACGTTGATGTCTTTGTCCAAAGTCTGGATGCCCTTGTGCAACGGCACGACGTGCTGCGCACCAGCTTTTACAGCGGGCTGGCTGAGCCCGTACAGGTCGTCTATCGGCACAAGTCGTGCGGATTTTACTACGAAGATCTACGCGAACTGGAGGAAGCCGCACGCGAGACGTATGCTCAGGCGTTCAGTGTTAACGATATGACGGCAGGATTCGATTTGGCACAGGATGCGCTGTTGCGTGTTTCGGTTTTACGAACCGGAGAACAGACGTACCGATTCTATTGGAGTTTCCATCACATCATTATGGATGGCTGGTGCGTGCCGATCATGATGCAGGAGGTATTCGAGCATTATGCTGCAATCCAGGAGCAGCGGCAGCCGGAGCTTTCCGTCGTCCTGCCGTACAGTCAATATATCGAATGGCTGGATCGGCAAAACCTGGAAGAAGCGGCCACATACTGGAGCAAGTATTTGGAGGGCTACGAACAGCAAACGCAGCTGCCGCAAGAGATTCAGGAGAACCCGCAAAGCAGAACAGAGGGCTATGTGTCGGAAGAACTCGTTTGCGACTTGGGTGAGGAGCTAACTCGCCGAATGGAATCAATCGCCAAACAGTATCAAGTAACAATCAACACGTTGATGCAAACCGCTTGGGGCCTTGTTCTGCAAAGGTACAACAGCAGTAGGGATGTTGTCTTCGGCAGCGTCGTATCTGGAAGACCCGCGGAAATAACCGGAATCGAAACGATGATCGGTCTGTTTATCAATACGATCCCGGTTCGCGTCCATGCTGACGAAGGCGCCGCTTTCGCGGATGTGCTGAAAGCGACCCAGGAGCAGGCTCTGGCATCGAACGCTTACGATACGTATCCGCTCTATGAAATTCAGGCGCGAACCGAACAGAAGCAAAGTTTGATTTCCCATGTTATGGTGTTCGAAAACTATCCTATGGAACAGCAAATCGAGCAGTCGGCCAGCGCTGATGAGGATGCTTTTGAAATTACGAACGTCAGTATGTTCGATCAAACGAGTTACGATTTCAATCTGATCGTCATCCCGGGCGAAGCCGTTCGGATTAGCTTCCGATACAATAGCCTTGTTTACAAGCAAGCGGGTGTTGAGCGAATGCAAGGGCATTTCGTGCATGTGCTGGAGCAAATTACAGCCAATCCAAACTTGCTTGTGAGTGAGCTTGAACTGGCTACCCGGGAAGAAATAGTACAGATTCTGAAGCAATTCAACGCGACCGCGGCTGACTATCCGAAGGATAAGACGATCCATCAGATGTTTGAGGAGCAAGCGGAGCGGACACCGGAGCAGACGGCGGTTGTGTTCGGGGAAAGCCGCTTAACGTATCGCGAGCTGAACGAGCGGGCGAACCGGCTGGCGCGCACCTTGCGGGCCGAAGGCGTGCAGGCCGATCAACTCGTCGGCTTGATGGCCGAGCGCTCGCTGGACATGATGGTGGGCATTTTCGCCATATTAAAAGCTGGAGGAGCTTACGTGCCGATTGATCCAGACTACCCGGAAGAGCGCATCCGCTACATGTTGGAGGATTCGGGGGCGAAGCTGCTCCTGTTGCAAAGCCATTTGCAGGATCGCATCAGCTTCGCAGGCCGGACTTTGAAGCTGGACGAAGCACAAGCGTACGTGAAGGACGGCTCGAATCTGGCGCCGATCGCTGAGCCTCGGGACATCGCGTATGTCATTTATACGTCGGGATCAACGGGCAAGCCAAAAGGCGTCATGATCGAGCATCGGTCGGTGATCAACCGCTTGATCTGGATGCAGGAGGCGTATCCGCTGGATGCAGGAGATATGATACTGCAAAAAACAGCGATCACGTTCGACGTTTCCGTATGGGAGCTGTTTTGGTGGTCGTTTGTGGGAGCGAGCATGTGTCTGCTTCCGGTCGGCGGGGAGAAAGACCCGGAAGTGATTGTGGAGACGATCGCTGCACAAAAGGTCAGCACGATGCATTTCGTACCAGCGATGCTAAACGCCTTCCTGGAGCACATCGAGCGTCAGGGAGAGCCAGCGCAAAGCAAGCTGGCTTCACTGAAGCAAGTGTTTGCCAGCGGGGAAGCATTAACGCCGAATGCGGCGGCGCGGTTCCAGCAATACGTCGCGCCAGTCAGCCAGGCGAAGCTGGTGAATTTGTACGGACCGACGGAAGCGACGGTGGACGTGTCGTACTTTAACTTGCAAGTGGACGAAACGTACCGAACGGTTCCGATCGGTAAGCCGATCTCGAATATACGGCTGTATGTCGTCAGCGAAAGCGGAAAGCTGCAGCCGATTGGCGTGCCGGGCGAGCTGTGCATCGCGGGAGACGGAGTCGCGCGAGGGTATCTCAACCGACCTGAGCTGACGGCGGAGAAATTCGTGGACAACCCGTTCGTACCGGGAGAGCGGATGTACCGGACGGGAGACCTGGCACGCTGGCAGGCGGATGGGAATATCGAATATTTGGGACGGATCGACCATCAGGTGAAAATACGCGGCTACCGGATCGAACTCGGAGAAGTGGAAACACAGCTGTTGAAAGTGGAGGCTGTGCAGGAGACGGTCGTCGTAGCGCGGGAAGACGAAAGCGGTCAGAAGCAGATGTGCGCGTACTTTACGGCGAATGCAGAGCTGACGGCAAGCGAGCTCCGCGTGGCACTGGCACAGGAGCTTCCGAGTTATATGATCCCGTCGTACTTCGTGCAGCTTGAGCATATGCCACTGAGCCCGAATGGCAAAATTGACCGCAAGGCGCTGCCTGTGCCCGAAGGCAATCTGCTGACAGGCGCGAAGTACGAGGCGCCAACAACGCCTATGGAAACGCGGCTGGCGCAGATCTGGAAGGGCGTCCTTGGCGTGGGGCGTGTAGGGATCAGGGACAACTTCTTTGAAATCGGAGGACACTCTTTGCGTGCTACGCTTCTGATTGCCCGCATCCAGAAAGAGATGAACGGCCTTCTTTCCTTGCGGGAAGTGTTCCAATTTCCTACCATTGCGGAGATGGCCGAGCTCATGGCAAGCCGGGATCAAGCAGCCTATGCCTCTATCCCGGCCGCCGGAGAACGAAGCTACTATCCGGCATCTTCGGCACAGAAACGATTGTACGTGCTGAGCCAGCTCGAAGGCGGAGAAATCAGCTACAATATGCCGGGCGTTATGACGGTAGAAGGGAAACTGGACCGCACGCGGCTGGAAGCGGCGTTCCGCCGACTAATACGTCGGCATGAGACGCTGAGAACGAGCTTCGATGTCGTGAACGGCGAGCCAGTGCAGCGAGTGCATGATGAAGTGCCTTTTGCAGTGGAATATGCCGAGGCCCGGGAGGATGAAGCTAAAGTCCGCATTCGAGACTTTATTCGCCCGTTCGATTTGCAGCAGGCGCCGCTTCTGCGGGCCGGATTGATCAAGCTGCAGCAAGATCGCCATCTGTTGCTGTTTGATATGCATCATATCATCTCCGATGGTACTTCGATGGGCGTGTTGACCGAGGAATTTATTCAGATGTACGAGGGAAGCGAGCTGCCGGAGCTGCGGATTCAGTACAAAGATTATGCAGTATGGCAGCAACTGGAGATGCAAAGCGAGCGGATTGACAAGCAGGAAGCCTATTGGCTGGACGTATTCCGCGGTGAGCTGCCGATGCTTGATTTGCCGATGGATGAAACTCGTCCGGCGCAGCGAAGCTTTGCAGGAAAACAGGTTGATTTTGTGATCGACGCCGCTCAAAGCCGTGCTTTACAACAGCTTGCGGCAAGTACCGGATCGACCTTGTATATGGTGCTGCTGTCCGCATATACGACGCTTTTACACAAATATACCGGCCAGGAAGATGTGATTGTCGGCAGCCCGATTGCGGGAAGACCGCACAGTGATCTGGAAGGTATGATCGGGATGTTTGTCGGCACACTTGCACTCCGCAATTATCCGTCTGGCGAGAAAACGTTCCTTGACTATTTGCAGGAAGTCAAAGAAACTTCACTGCAAGCGTACGAGCATCAGGACTATCCGTTTGAGGAATTGGTTGCGAAGCTCAATGTGAATCGGGATACGAGCCGAAATCCGCTGTTTGATCCGATGTTTGTGCTGCAAAATACGGAGCAGAGCGAACGGGAGATTGCCGGATTGCAATTCAAGCCGTATGCGTATGAGAACCCAACTGCCAAATTTGATCTGACGCTCCTCATAGCGGAGCAAGGCGAGGAACTCGTCTGCAGCCTTGAGTACGCCAGCGCGCTGTTCCGGCGGGAAACGGCCGAACGGATCGCGAATCATTTTGTGCAGGTGATCAATGCGGTGGTGAGAGCGCCTGAGATGAAGCTGTCGGAGATAGCGATCATCACGGCTCCGGAGCAAGCGCAGATTCTGGAGCAATTCAATGCATCCGCGGTTGACTATCCGATGGATAAACCGATTCATCAGATGTTCGAGGAGCAAGTGGAGCGGACGCCGGAGCAGACGGCGGTTGTGTTCGGGGAAAGCCGGCTAACGTATCGCGAGCTAAACAATCGGGTGAACCAGTTGGCGCATGCGTTGCGCGCCGAAGGCGTTCGGTCGGAGCAGTTCGTCGGCCTGATGGTCGAACGTTCGCTGGAAATGGTGATCGGAATTTTCGGAATTTTGAAGGCCGGTGGCGCTTATGTGCCAATTGACCCGGAATATCCGGAAGAGCGGATTCACTATATTTTAAAAGACTCGGGTGCAAAGCTGCTGCTTACGCAAAGTCATTTACGGCGGGAAAAGCCTGACTTGGCGGGCTTCGAAGGCAAGATGATGGATTTGGACAGCAGCCAGGCATATGCGGAAGGCCGTTCCAATCCGGGCATCACGGTCAAGCCGAAGGATCTGATGTATCTCATTTATACTTCTGGTACTACAGGACTGCCTAAGGGAACCATGATTACGCAGCAAGGCTTGGTCAACTACATTTGGTGGGCGAAAAAAGTGTACGTAGGCGAGGAAAAGCTTGATTTTCCGCTGTATTCATCGATTTCTTTCGATTTGACGCTTACGTCAATATTTACGCCGCTTATCACAGGCAATACGATCATCATTTACGAAGGAGCGGATAAGGGGACGTTAATCCAGCAGATCATCGAGGACAATCAGGTGGACATTCTTAAGCTGACGCCGACGCATTTGAGCCTGATCAAAGACATGAAGATGCCCGAACAATCCAGAATTCGAAAAATGATCGTAGGCGGAGAAAACCTCAGCACTCATTTGGCGAAAAACATCTCTAATCTGTTTGGCGGAAACATCGAAATTTTCAACGAATACGGGCCGACCGAAACGGTAGTCGGATGCATGATTTACCTCTACGATCCTGTCAGGGATACGAAGGAGTCCGTATCGATTGGGGTTCCGGCCGACAACGTGTACATTTATTTGCTCGATTCGCAGCGCAATCTGGTACCGCCGGGCGTACCCGGAGAGATGTACATTGCCGGAGACGGAGTCGCTCTAGGCTACCTGAACCGTCCTGAGCTGACGGCGGAGAAATTCGTGGACAATCCGTTTGCGCCAGGCGGGCGGATGTATCGGACAGGGGATCTGGCCCGCTGGCAGGCGGACGGAAACATCGAATATTTGGGACGAATCGACGAGCAAGTGAAAATACGCGGCTACCGAATCGAGCTAGGCGAGGTGGAAGCGCAGCTGGTGAAAGTGGAGGCTGTGCAAGAAGCCGTCGTAACGGCTCGTACGAGTGAGGACGGGCAAAAGCAGCTATGCGCGTATTTGGTCGCTGACCGTCCGTTGACAGCAAGCGAGCTCCGTGGAGCGCTGGCGCAGGAGCTTCCAAGCTATATGATTCCGTCGTACTTCGTGCAGCTGGAGCGGTTGCCATATACGCCCAACGGGAAAATCGATCGCAAAGCGCTGCCTGCGCCTGAAAGCAGCTTGCCGACCGGAACCGTCTATGAGGCTCCGCGGACAGCGGTAGAGCAAGCGCTGACCACCGTTTGGCAGGGCGTGCTCGGTGTCGAAAGAATCGGCATTCACGACAATTTCTTTGACCTTGGGGGCGATTCGATCAAGTCGATCCAGGTGTCCTCGAGACTGCTGCAAGCTGGCTACAAGCTGGATATGAAACATTTGTTCAAGTATCCGACTATTGCCGAGCTCAGCCCGCATGCGCAAACCGCCGAACGTATCGCCGATCAAGGGGGAGTGACGGGCGAAACGCTGCTGCTCCCGATTCAGCGCTGGTTCTTCGAACAGACGCCTGTTGATCCGCATCACTATAACCATGCGATCATGCTGTATCGGGCAGAAGGCTTTGAGCTGACGGCGCTACGCCGAACGATGGACAAAATTGCCGAGCATCACGACGCGCTGCGGCTCGTGTTCCGCCAGGCGGATCGCGGATATGAAGCGTGGAACCGTGGCGCCAGCGAGGGCGAGCTGTACACACTCGACATCGCGGACTTCCGAGGCGAGGCCGACTGCGCAGCCGCCATCGAAGCGAAAGCAAGCGAGATTCAGCGCAGCATAAACCTGAGCGAAGGGCCGCTGCTGAAGCTGGGACTGTTCCACTGCGCGGACGGCGACCATTTGCTGATCGTCATCCACCATCTGGCGGTGGACGGAGTATCCTGGCGGATATTGTTCGAGGATATCGCCACAGGCTATGAGCAGGCAGTAAGTGGTCAGGAAATCCGGCTGCCGCATAAAACGGACTCGTTCCGCACATGGGCGCAACAATTGCCACGGTATGCGGCAAGTCCAGCGATGGCAAGCGAGCGGGAGTACTGGCGACAGATCGTGCAGACGGCAGCAGCCACTGAACCGCTGCCGAAGGATTTTGCTCACCCTGTAGCCCAAGTTCGCGACAGCGAGACGGTCGTAGCTGGGTGGAGCGAGGAGGAGACCTTGCTGCTGCTGAAGCAGGCTAACCACGCTTACAACACGGAAGTAAACGACTTGCTGCTGACCGCTTTGGGTATGGCGGTTCATGCCTGGACGGGAACGGAAGAAGTGTTGGTAAATCTGGAAGGACACGGACGGGAACCGATCATTCCGGATACCGACATCACCCGGACCGTAGGCTGGTTTACGAGCCAATATCCGGTTGTGCTGGAGATCGGGGCCGAACAAGACGTTTCGCGCCGCATCAAGCGTGTGAAGGAAGGGCTTCGCCGCATTCCGAATAAAGGCATCGGGTACGGCATCTTGGCTCACTTGTCCGATGACGGCGGAAACGGTGACGATTCCTTGCAACTTAAGCCGGAAATCAGCTTCAACTATCTGGGGCAGTTCGATCAGGACTTGGACAGTAATAAGCTGCACATTTCGCCTTATTCAACCGGCGTCGCGATTAGCGAAAACAGCACGCGAAATTATGTACTGGACATCAACGGTATGATTTCGGAAGGTGCGTTGAAGCTGGCCATCAGCTATTGCGGAATTCACTACCGCAAGGAGACGATGGAGAAGCTGGCTGAGCTGATTCAGAACAGCCTACGGGCAATCATCCTACACTGCGTGGGTAAAGAGCAGTCAGAACTGACGCCGAGCGATCTGCTGCTTTCGGATCTCAGTATGGAGGAACTGGAGCAGCTTGTGCAGCAAACCCGGTATGTCGGCGAGATCGAAAATGTGTATAAGCTGGCGCCGATGCAAAAGGGCATGCTGTTCCTGAGTCTATTGGAGTCGAATTCGGGTTCTTACTTCGAACAATCGACTTATGGCATTCAAGGAAGTCTGGACATCCAAGTATTCTCCCAGAGTCTGGATGCCTTAATGCAGCGCCATGACGCACTGCGCACCAATTTTTACAATGGTTTGGCCGAACCTGTACAAATTGTATTCCGCAACAAGCAAGGTGAATTTTATTATGAGGATTTGCGCGGTATGGATCAGGTGCAGCGCGATGCGTATGCGGAAAGCTTTAATGCCCGAGATCGGGCGAAAGGGTTTGATCTGACCCAAGATGCGCTGCTGCGCATCTCGATCCTCCGTACCGGCAAAGAAAACTACAACCTGATCTGGAGCTTCCATCATATTATTATCGATGGCTGGTGCGTGCCGCTTCTGATGCAAGAAATATTCGAGCACTATACGGCGATTCTGGAGCAAAGGCAACCAGAGCTTCCCCCAGTGCCGTCCTACAGCACCTATATCGAGTGGCTGGATCGTCAGGATGCCGGGAAAGCTGCCGATTATTGGAGCAAGTATCTGGAAGACTATGAACAACAAACGCTATTGCCGCAAGGGAAAGCCCAAGGCAAAGTTGAAGGGTATAGCCTGGAATATCTCGTCTGCGATCTCGGTGAGGATATGGCCAAGCAGATTGAGTTATTGGCCAAGCAGCATCAAGTAACAGTTAGCATGCTGATGCAGGCTGCATGGGGAATTCTATTGCAACGGTACAATAACAGCCGGGATGTCGTTTTCGGAAACGTAGTATCGGGAAGACCTGCAGAAATACCGGGTATTGAGAATATGGTCGGCATGTTTATCAATACAATTCCCGTTCGGGTTCAAACCGAGGAAGAGGAGACCTTCGCGCAATTGCTGAAAAAGCTGCAAGAGCAGTATTTGGCCTCTCATTCTTATGATACGTATCCGCTTTATGAAATCCAGGCGCTAACTGGACAAAAGCAAAGCTTGATCAACCACGTCATGGTATTTGAAAACTATCCGGTGGAAGAGCGGCTCGGCCAGTTGAGACAAGACGATTCGGGTGGGATGGAGATTACCGTTATCGAAGCATTCGAACAAACGAACTATGATTTTGTTCTGACCATTGAGCCGGGTGCACAGCTCGAGCTTCATATGAGATACAACGCGCTCGTGTTTGAAGCGGAAGCCATCCGTCGGCTCCAGGGACATTTGGTTCGTCTGCTTGAACAAGTGCTCGATAACCCGCACATCCCGGTTGGTGATCTGGATATGATCACGGCACAAGAGAAGGCGCAGATTATCGAAGTGTGGGGAGATACAGCAGCTCCTTATCCGCGTGAGAAGACCCTTCACAGCATATTTGAGGAAAAGGCTGCGCTCACACCGGATCATACAGCACTTATTTACGGTGAAACGGAGCTTACCTACGGAGAGCTTCATCAGCAGGCGAACCGCCTTGCACGTACGCTGCGTGCCCAAGGGGTCAGACCGGACCAACCGGTCGGCATCATGGTCGAGCGCTCGCTTGAGATGATCATCGGCATTCATGCCATTTTAAAAGCGGGCGGGGCCTATGTACCGATTGATCCGGAGTTCCCGGAAGATCGTATTCGCCACATGCTGGAGGACTCGGGGGCGAAGCTTCTGCTGACGAAGAACCATCTCAAAGATCGTTTTCCGTTCACCGGCACGCTCCTGGCACTTGATGATCCGCAGGCGTATCATGCTGATAGCTCCAATCTGGAGCCAATTGCGGGGCCTGAGCATCTGGCGTATATCATTTACACGTCAGGTTCGACCGGCAAGCCGAAAGGTGTAATGATCGAGCACCGCTCGGCCGTTCATACGCTGAGCCAGTTGGAAGCTGAATATCCGATGTTGGAAGGCGACCGATTCCTGCTCAAAACGACATTCACTTTTGACTTCTCCGTACCGGAGCTGTTCTGCTGGTTCTTTGGACAGGGCACTCTCGTGATCCTGCCGCAGGGCGCGGACAAAGACCCGGTGGCACTGCTGGAGGCCGTGAATACAAACCGTATCACGCATCTCAATCTGGTACCGTCGATGCTCAGTGTTCTCGTTCAATACTTGAAAGAAAGCGGCACCCAGGGATTCCTTACGCTGAGATATCTGTTTGCTTGCGGCGAGACGCTGCCTGTCAAACTTGTGGAAGAGTACTATAAAGTATCTCCATACGCAGTATTGGAAAATATTTATGGTCCTACCGAAGCGGCTGTATATGCGACGCGATATACAACGAGCCTTGAGACTGCTGCTCTAACGCATGTACCTATCGGTAAACCGTACGCTAACGTCCAGGTATGGATGATGGACGGTGCTTCTCAGGTATCACCTGTAGGTGTGCCAGGCGAGCTCTGCATTGCAGGCGAAGGGGTAGCGAGGGGGTACTTCAATCAGCCGGATCTGACAGCGGAGAAGTTTATTCCTCACCCGTACAAGCCGGGAGCACGGATCTACCGAACAGGCGATTTGGCACGATGGCTGCCAGACGGGAATATTGAGTATTTGGGGCGGATCGATCACCAGGTAAAAATCCGGGGTTACCGCATTGAACTGGGAGAAGTGGAAGCACAAATTCTTAAAGTGCCGTCTGTGCAGGAAGCGGTCGTCCTTGCTCTGGCTGATGCAACGGGAAGTACTCAGCTTTGCGCGTACTTCGTGGCTGAAGAGTCGCTTGCAGCAGGCGTGTTGCGCGAGGCACTGGCCAGCGAGCTGCCGGGCTACATGATTCCGTCTGCTTTCGTACAGCTGCCACAAATGCCGCTGAATCCGAACGGCAAGCTG
Organism: Paenibacillus peoriae KCTC 3763; assembly: GCF_000236805.1. Taxonomy (GTDB): domain Bacteria; phylum Bacillota; class Bacilli; order Paenibacillales; family Paenibacillaceae; genus Paenibacillus; species Paenibacillus peoriae. The sequence continues at coordinate 96,749 of NZ_AGFX01000046.1, forward strand.
GATCGCAAAGCGCTGCCGGCACCGGAAGCACTTCTGCGGAGCACTGCGGAGTATATCCCGCCGCGAACGCCGACAGAAGTGGAACTGGCGCAGATTTGGTCCGAGGTACTCGGCGTGGAGGAAATCGGAGTCAAAGATCATTTCTTCGAGCTTGGCGGCCATTCCCTGAAAGTATTGGGATTGATCCAGAAGATCTCGACTAGCATGGGCGTACAGCTCCCGCTTCAACTTGTGTTCAATCTTCCGACTGTGGAGGAGCTGGCACTCGAAATTTCCAAGCTGCGGGCAAAAGCTGCGCCTGAGGAAGATGAGATGGAAATCCTCCGCTTCCCAGGAAAAGGAACAATCAAACTGTTTTGCTTCCCGCCTCGGGTTGGCTACTCTCTGGGATACTATGAGATGGCCAGGGAGCTGGAAGGGCATTGCGAAGTATACGGGTTCGAATTCATCGGCGATCATGTTCAGGGTCAAGAGATGTTGGATCGATATGTGGATGCCATCACGGGTATTCAAGCAGAGGGCCCATATGTATTCCTGGGATACTCCCTCGGAGGAAATCTCGCCTTCGAGGTGGCCAAAGCCATGGAAAGCCGAGGTCACCATGTCAGCGACCTCATAATGGTGGATGCTATGAGAGAGATGTCCAAGGATGAGTCGACGCCAGAGCAACTTGAAGAGATCGTTGAGTTGGTGCTGAACAGCATTGGAGACCAGTACAAATCATTCCTCGCCGATCCAGCTGACAGGGAGCGAGTCAAAGACAAAGTGTTGATTTACTCCATCTACCGGAATGAGCTTATTAACGCAGGTGAAGTTCAGGCGAATATCCATGCCTTGGTTGCAGAGGACGATAGTATTGGTCCGGTGACATCATCAGATAAACTGCTATGGCAGCAGGCGACACTTGGTCAATACGAAGAGTACGGAGTCATCGGAACGCACGATGTGCTGCTTGATTCCGGTTATGTTGGGGAAAATGCTAAAGTGCTGAGACAAATACTTGGCAAGGTTGCAGAGTCCTCATCTAAAAACAAGCCTATTTTGTCCTAAGATCAATCAACAAGTATAGTATTGGGCAGCAAAGACGCTCGGGTTCCTTTATAATAGGAGAAACCCGAGCGTCTTTTGTGTTTTGTATCGCCATAAACATATTAAGTCTCTAATCATCTGTCTTTGATTTAGCAACGGTTGATTGAGGGGGACTGGTATTGGAGATTAGTTCACGGATGACTTGAATGACAAGCTCGGGTTGATCATGGATAATCATATGGTCGCTCTTCTTGGCAACAATAAATTTGCTGTTTGTAGAGATGTTGAGCATTTCACGCTGCCCCATTTGCCAGCTTTGTTCGATCTGATCATTTCCGTTCTTGCTAATACCGAACTGAGTCAAATTTTGCTGGATGCCCCGGGCAATCACACGCACAGGGAGGTTTCCCAAATGCTGCCCGCGTATGGCATTTTCGGTTGTGTTCGCCAGATCCCCCTCCTCGGCAACAGATCGAAAGTATTTGGGGGAAGCGACAATATTCACAAACGATTTTCTATCCTGATGCTCGACACGACCAGTTAGCATAAAATTAGGGAACAGACGAAAAGCCCCTGACCTTTCTAGGAGAATCGATATTAACGGCGAGGGATTGACCTTTGGTCGTTCCTTGGCATAGATCTCATGGGTCCGGCGGGCGTCATTCTCGGGCCTGGCATCCACCAAAACCAGTCCTGCCACCTCATCTCTGTACGTTTGTGCGTACAGTCTTGAGTACATCCCCCCGAGGGAATGGCCTACAAGGATATAAGGAGCTTGGATGTCTGCATTCTTTAAGGCGACATGAAGCTCTCGAACGATGTTTTCACCGGTGCGTGGAGTAGCAGCCTCCTCGCTCCAGGCATAGCCTGCCCGGTCATAGGATACAACAGTTGCGGATGTTGACAGCTTTTCGGGAATATCTCTCCAGGATAAGCTGCTTTCCCCACTCCCCGATTCAAGCAGTATTGTCGGAGAGCCGCTACCAAGTTTACGAATATGAAGTTGATAGCTCCCGGCATCGACCATTTTCCCCAGAGGGGGATATTGCAATTTATCCTGTTTGGATGCAATCCACTCATACACAAATCCAGAGATAACGACAAGCAGCAAAAAAGAGATGACCCAAAACACAATTCTCATCCAAGTTCGCCTTCGTTGCTTCATTAAAAGATCTACTCCTTTATTCTATTAATTAATCAACAGCTAATGTCATATGAAACAAAATTGCTTTTGTGTGGTTTGTAGCTTGCTGAAGATTACAAGTAAAGCATCAAAATGAAGTTCGTATTATCTGTCTATTCTCTATTAAGAAGGTGGTCGTTACAGCGGTGGCTCTCCTATATCATTTTTTACCCATCCTTTCTTTGTCAAATCATCAATATTAAAGAAAAAACCAGATATAGCACTCGAACTATAATGAGTAACGCGTTATTTTATGGCGATAAAACAATTTAATAAAAAAAGCTTGCATTTAAATATTCAGCATGGTATATTCTAATTCCGGCCAAGAAATACAATATTGCGAGTGAATGCAAAAAAAGATTTGAAATAAAGGCTTGCAAAGTTGGTTCGGACATGATATGATATAAAAGTTGATGCGGCGATGAGCCAAGTTGACAAAAAAGAAATGTTTGATCTTTGAAAAC
>NZ_AGFX01000045.1 GCF_000236805.1 Paenibacillus peoriae KCTC 3763
AAGCTTCAAACTATCATCATTCCATTTGTTCAGTTTTGATGGAACTTGTGAGGGGCCATAGCTCAGCTGGGAGAGCGCCTGCCTTGCAAGCAGGAGGTCAGCGGTTCGATCCCGCTTGGCTCCACCAATACAATTTCATCAAAAATTGTATGAATATCATTAACTCTACGGAGATTAACTGATAGTCACACATTTTTGCACCTTGAAAACTGGATACCGAAACGAAATTGCGTTTTAGAATATTCCTTTAAGCTGATCTTGTGTAAACAAGTGAAATAAAGGTAGCCAATAAGGAAAGATATTTTGCTTTT
>NZ_AGFX01000044.1 GCF_000236805.1 Paenibacillus peoriae KCTC 3763
GAAGTGCACCCTGTCAAGTAGACAGACTAAAAAACAAAATTATCAGTGTTCAATCCCCTCGGTTATCCAAGCTGAGGGGATTATTTTTTTCTTCGTTAAGCTGCTCGTCGATATTCGTTAGGGGATAAACCATTTAGTCGTTCGGTGTATCGATCATTATTGTAATAGCGCATATAGGTTTGTACACTTCGCAGGAGATCGTCGTACGTGTCATATTTCTCCAAGTAAAATCTTTCTGCTTTAAAGGTACCCCAGAATCGTTCAATGGGTTGGTTGTCCAAACACCGGCTTACACGAGACATACTTGTCCTAAACTTGTATCTCTTTTGAAGTTGTTTGTATTCCAGCGAAGTATATTGAAAGCCGCGATCACTGTGCAAGAGCGGCGTAGCATTCGGGTTTCTTTTATAAGCTTTCTTTACCGTATTCATGACAAGCTCATTGTTATTGGAATGGCTGAGCACCCAGGAAACAACAGAGTTGTCATATCCGTCAATAATGGCACTCAGATAGGCCTTGCGGCCATTTCCGTACTTTAACTCTGTTACATCGGTGCACCACTTTTGGTTGGGGGCCTCCGCTTGGAATTTTCGGTTCATGACATTCTCAGCGATATGAAAGGCTGGAGCTTTCACGTAATTTGGCCGCTTTTTGCGAATCACTGCTCTTAATTCAAGAGCTTGCATGATGCGATAATACCGTTTACGGTTGTAGCTTTTTTTAAGCTTACGATTCAACTGAATACGCATTTGGCGATAACCGAGTATTCCGTTTCGTTTGTCGTATCGACGTTTGACTTCCTTAGCCAGTGCAAGATTTTCGAGTTCTCTGGTAGATGGCGTCCATTTCAGCCACTTGTAATAGGCAGACCGGGCGATCCCTGCGAGCTCACAGAGTCTTGTGATCGCATATCCTTTTTCTTCATGCATTTCCTTCATCGCTCGATAGATGTCTACATGCCGAACGAAGGTTAGCGCGTATTTCTTCGCCGGATCTCTGCCAACTTTTTTGCGAATGCATTCTCCATTTCAAGATACTCATTACGCGCTTCGAGTTCCTTAATCCGAAGCTTTAATTGTTCCTGTTCATCTAGCTCCTCTAGCGGTTTTTTACGACCACGATGATCTTGAAGAGCTTCCTGACCATGGGCTTTAAATTTACGGACCCAGGCGTATACCTGCTGGTAAGAGACATTGTATTTTTTGATCGCCTTCTGATAATTCAAATCATGAGCGAGGGTATATTGTACAATCTCAATCCGTTCTTCGTAAGTGGTTTTTCGTCCTTTGTTCATGTGTGAGGGTCCGATCCTTTTCCGAGTTGGTTTTCCCTCAGTATACTTGGAAATCCATCTCACCAACACACTTTTACTCGATATATGATACTTTTTGGTTACAGCTCGTACGGAGTAGTTCCCGGAAAGTACATCCTGAATCGCCGCCAGTCGTAGCTCCTTGGAGTAAACTTTCCAACCTTTGGATTCTTTTAATCCTTCTACTTCATCTGCTTGATATTTTCTTATCCAATCGGTAACCGTGTTTTTATGGACCCCCAGTTGTTTTGCCTCATGGTTGGGATTGGATTCATGTCGCAGGCAACGCCTTACAACCTGAATCTTGATTTCATATGAAATTGGGCTTCTTTTTGACATTACAAAAACTCCCATCATGGTAGAGGTAGAAGTTTTGTTTTTTCTACTGTCTACTATGATGGGAGCATATCA
>NZ_AGFX01000043.1 GCF_000236805.1 Paenibacillus peoriae KCTC 3763
CGGTCGATTTTACCGTTCGGCGTCAAAGGCATGTGTTCCAGCTGTACGAAGTACGAAGGCACCATGTAGTTAGGAAGCTTTTCGCCCAGTAAGCTGCGTAGCTCACTTGTGCTCACTTCACGCTCTGCCACATAGTACGCGACGAGTTGATGTTGGCCCTGCTCATCCTCATGGGCCAATACAATCACCTCTTGCACAGCCTCCACCTTCAGCATGTTTGCCTCAACCTCGCCCAACTCAATCCGATATCCCCGGATTTTCACCTGGTGGTCGATCCGGCCCAAGTGCTCGATGTTCCCGTCCGGCATCCATCTCGCCAAGTCCCCTGTCCGGTACATCCGTTCATATCCTGCTTCTCCGTCCGTAAACGGATTCGGTATAAATTTCTCATCCGTAAGCTCCGGACGATTCAGATATCCACGTGCTAATCCTACGCCTGATACACACAATTCTCCAGCTACGCCTACAGGCGCCAGATGTCCTTGGGCATCCACGATATATACCCTGTGATTCGGCACGGGACGTCCGATAGAAATCCGTTCCTCTGCATTCGCGTCCTCAGACACCGGCCAAATCGTTGTGATAATCGAATTTTCCGTTGGACCGTAGCCGTTATAGTATGGAACCTGATCTTTCCATTGCTGTACAAGCTCCAATGAGGAAGCAGATCCGGCAGTAAATAGAATGCGCAAACTCGACATTCGCTCCGGTTCCAGATACACAGCATAGGTCGGTGGCAGCATGACTACGGTCATTTGGTGCTCTACTACATACTGCTCAAACTGTTCATAGTTTAAAATCGTCTCCATTGTCGGCACATACAACGTCGCTCCGCAGAACAGCGTTTGGAACACTTCCCAGCAAGCGGCATCAAAGGAATAGCTGGCAAACATCAGGACATGATCCGACAAGCTCATCTGCAAGGTTTCATCGAAATAGGTTTTCAGATTGCTCGGTCCGTGATGCTCGATCATAGCGCCCTTCGGCTGCCCCGTCGTACCCGACGTATAAATCACATACGCCAGATCGTTCGGGCCAGACAACGGCTCCAGATTAGAGTGGTCCTCGTGGTAAACCTCCTGCGCCCCATCCAGCACCAGTACCTTGCCGCTAAAAGCTGCCTTTTCCACCAGATGGCTTTGCGTTAGCAGCAATTCCGCACCCGAGTCATCCAGCATGTAGCGGATACGTTCCTCCGGATACGTCGGATCAATCGGAACATACGCGCCTCCGGCTTTCATAATCCCGAACATTCCCACGATCATATCTACCGAACGCTCGGTCATCAGACCCACCAGACGATCCTTTGTCACGCCATGACTGCGCAAGGTACGTGCTAATTGGTTGGCTCGTTCATTCAGCTCACGGTAGGTCAACTGCTCTCCCTCAAAGAACAAGGCCACCTGCTCGGGTGTTTGCAATGCTTGCACTTCGAACAAGCCGTGAATTGTCTGCTCCCTTGGATAGTCCGCTGCCGTGTCTCCCCACACGTGCAAGATTTGCTCACGTTCCTGCTTGGTCAATACATTCAGCTCGCGTACAGGAATATTCGGATTCGCCACCACTTCCTCCAGCAGTTGCACCAGATGTCCCTGAATCTGTTCTATACTTGCCCGCTCAAATACTTGTGCGTTGTAATTAAAGCTCATGTGAATGGCTTTACCAGACTGTATCAC
>NZ_AGFX01000042.1 GCF_000236805.1 Paenibacillus peoriae KCTC 3763
GGGGGATGGCAAGTTATTGTTTTGTGTGAAAAAAAGCTCATTCCTAATTCAATGTTTCAAGTTGGAATAAGCTTATAAAGGGTTACCTAACAACTATCTATTTAAAGGACTATATCTTGGAATCCAACTTCAGTTACTTCTTCATCTTCAATTTTTACAGCAAGTCCATGTTCTATTTCCCAAGTGCAATTAAAAAGTAAACCGATTCTTCTAATACCATTTTTACGTATTCTTCTAATGATTAATTGAGTAGGTTCCACTAGTTTTACTAACTCTTCTATATTATTTATAAATGGGGCAATTTTATCTGTATCTTCTTCCCCCACCATATCCCTATAATCCATGTAAACTTCTTGATAATGATCAAAGATAGATTCCTCAGCTTTTGTAAGTATACTTTCCATATTATTAAGAAAATTTATATATGCTTCTTTTTGAGCATCTTGGAATTCACCATCTTCATTTCCATCTATACTTAATATTACCTTTCTCTTTTCTCCGAAGATTTTTATTTCCTGATGCCCGCTCCAGTATAAATCGCAAGAAATTTCTCCGAAGAGTTCATGATTAAGTTTATCCATTGAATTCCGTCTTTTACTCCTTCCATATAGATGGATTGTTTGTCCTGACTTAATTGATAGCCTATTGCTTCTTCCCATTCAGATAGCAGATGTTGAATATCTTCGTTTTGGTTGGTTTTGAATCGATCCATTTTGGTGAATAGATTGTTGTCCTCTGATGAACATGAAGCTTGTTCACTGGCAAGTTCTAATTGATAAAATCGTTGGCGTAATGCTTCTTGAAACCAATCTGGCCAATTTGACATTTTGTGCTTCCCCTCCCGTGGTTTGAGTGTGTGTATGTTAACTCTGATGTGGGGGGGATGGCAAGTTATTGTTTTTGTTCTATTATTTCCTTACTATTGCTGGGTTCTGATATGTAAAAGAAAGCTTATTCCTGACTTTGATTAGAATAAGCTTCTGAAAGTTTATTAAGTGATTTTTGTCAAGTGGTTGGTGCGTTTTGGACGCTTTCACGATAGAGAAAATAATAGTTTTATGTTCATCTAATTTAATGTTTGGTAAACTGCCTTGAAGGGTGGATGACCAGTTTCTTGGTTTTGTAATATGCTGGGCTTACGAAATCTCAAACTCGTTTGAAGTTCAATTATTGATTCATCATCTTTTGTTTCTTTAAGTAAAACATTTATCCATATTGGGCACAATGGAACTCTACAAGCTAGCATATTAGTCGCGGTATTTATGTCAAACTCTCTTTCATTTAAGTTCTTTGCATTTAGCATTCCTCGTTGTAGATACTCATCAGTCGAATTAAGCGACTTCCCTTTCTCTTCTACAGGAACAACTATGAATTTACAAGTTTCATCTAGCACCTTACCATGATAAGTTGATAACTCATCCAACGTTTTCAACAGATACTCTTTAAAAGTGGCTTTATCCATGTATTTTACCATCCCATTCACTCCTTCAGTTTCTTAGATAGAACTCTTGTTGAGTCAATAACAAATCCTTCAGCATCAATTTTATAGCTATAAAGTTCGATCCACGCACCTTTAACTTTCACTCCCGCATTCTTCAATAATTCTGGATATTTGCTTGCTTCTTCAGGAGTTGGTCGATAGTGTCCAGATTCATTAGTAATCTTCCTCACTTCTCCCTGACCATTGATTTTCATCTGACCTGCAGCGAGAACCTCGTCTCTATTACCTAATGTATGGTGTCGTTTTCCAATAGCTAAGTTTCCATTCTTGTCAATAACAAAGTCTACTTGAGTTCTACCGTTAATCCCTTTAATTTTTCCATTCTCCAAATTGTATGTGAGTATTTTCCCGTCTTTGGGTAATTCCTCATCAGGAAATTTATTCTTAATTGTTGAACTAGCTTTACCCGTCCCCTCAGTTTTGAATGGTTCGCTCGGTTTCGAAGGTGGAGTTTTCCCTGTTACTGGTTTTTTAATATTTCCCTCTGGAACTTTAATCGGCTCAGAAGGTATTTTTGTCCCATTTAACTTAACACCAATTGAAGCTCCAACGCCTGGAAAACTATTAAATACACTGCCTACAACAATAGTTATAGCTTGTGCCTCTGTTATTTTTTTTCCGGTTATAGAATCATAACCTTGTTGAGCTGCTTTCATGTGTTTTATGTTAAAATCCTCAGGAACAGGTTCCTGTTCTATTTTGATTTCTCCACTTTGGACAGCTTTCTTATAGGCCATGGTAGCATTGCTTGATTCCGTAGTAATATAACTATCTTGGGTAAAATACCAATCAAGCCCAATCGTCACTCTATCATATTTGCTATAGTCATAGGCTGCTTTAGGCTTTCCCTTTTCCTTAGAGATATCGTATTTTTCTTTATCGGTAGGAATTTGTTGTTGGGCATGAGACATGGCATTCGATTCTTTCAGCAGGTTCTTAACCAGCTCTAATGGGCCACCGGAATGCGCTATATGACGCGCACTTGTATATGCTTTTCCTAAGATCCACTTGCTATAGTAAGCTTGTCTCGCTTGCTCATGCTCATACTGGCTAATCAGCCCCTGAAGGGCTAAACCAGCCAAGTATTTCAATGGATGAACTCCGCTCCCTTTGCTGTTTCCTCCAAACGTAGGTGTTCCTTTGCTCCGAACTGGGATCGATGCAGTTGCTTGCAAAACCGTTGCTGCTACTTTGCCTGCGGGTCCACCAACTGTATTTAACATTACACTAGCCACTTTCCCCATCACCGGAATGGAGCTTAATAGCTTGGACACCGTACCCATCAAGGCATTCGCCTGTTGAAGCTCTGCTGGACTGGTAATTTTTGCTTTAGGGGTAGAGGCTTGGCTGCTAGATGAATCCTTGGCTGCTGATTGAGCTGCTTCATAGGCTTTGATGCTCATGAGTGGCGGTTCAGGCACTGGAGGGAGGTCAGCCACGAAAACAGGAGCTTTCACCGTACCTTCCTGATATATCACTGGAGCTTTGGTATCTGTCTCACCATCCAGCACCATGCTGCTGGCTCCGCCTTTCAGATACAGCGCCGTTCCAGCTTCGAGCGAAAGTTCTTCACCTGCATCGAGCTTCACATGACCACCCTGAATCTGCACATTCCCCGGACTGTTGATGGTGATGCCGTTACCTTCATGCAGCGTAATGGAGAATTCACCGGAGGTAGACAGGGTCAGTTCTTGCTCAGACATTTCTATGCCGCTACCTTGCACATGTTGCCATACCTTCA